>JBEKZP010000040.1:0-25084 GCA_049509755.1 Terriglobales bacterium
GGCGGCAGTAGATACACCTGATCCGGACTGTAAGGCAGAAATCGCGACATGCCTCTTTCTGCCTCACTTGCCCTGTGCATTACAAGTTAGTTCTCACGCACACACTTTAGCCCCTGAGGAATTAGCCTCCGACGCTCTGACCGACTTTTGAAACCAGCTCCAGGTACTCAGTACTCGGTACTCAGTACTCGGTACTCTCATCACCCCATCGCCGGATTCGCGATTCTTCCCTCTTCCAGCGCCTCGATCTCACCCAGCAGCGCCGCCGCATCATCTTCCAGCGCGGCGCGCATGGTCTGGTAATCGGCCTCGGGATACTTCCCGGCCTTGTATTCGAAATTCAGGTCGCGCAGGTTCTCGTAGACGGTTTCCTTGCGTTCGCGCAGAAACGTCAGCCGGGTCTTTTCCTCGCCGGGATCAACCTGCGTCGGCAACGAGAAGATGTAGAAACACAGCGCGAGGGTCATCAGCACGCAGGCGGCGATCATCATAGTTCCGTCTCCCGGTGCACCCGCCGGCGCAACTCATCCAACTCGCGCGCATCGACTGCGGTTCCCGCCGGAACCACGGCCACGGCGCGCCGAGTATTCCAGGCCTTCACAATCACCACCACCAGCAGCAGGCCGCCGGTCAACACCACGAAGGGCATGATCCACGCCACGCGGTTGAACCCCGTGGTTGTCGGGGCCGCCAGCACCGTCGGACCGTACTTCTGCACGAACGCCTGCAACACCAGATCGTCGCTGTCGCCGCGCTGCAACCCCGCCATCAACTCGTCGCGCATGCCCTCGGAATAAGTGCAGCCGACGTGATTACATTCCAGCAGCACCTGGTTGCAGCCGCAGCGGCACATCAGCTTGTGGCCCAGGTTATCGAATCGCCCGCTGGGATCGTCCCCCGCGCCCATGAAGAGCACCACGATGAAGCAGAGAATCGCCAGGGCAGCAAAGCGCCTAACCGCCTGGCGACTGGAGACTGGCGACCGGTGCCTCATCGTCCCGCCCCCACCGGCTCGGCAGCCGCCACCACCCGCGCGGGTGCGGTCACGCGTGCCGGCGCCGCGTTGGGCACCAGCGCCACCCCCGTCCCGGCAATCACGATCAGCACTCCAATCCAGATCCACAGCACCAGCGGGTTCAGGTGCGCGCGGATAATCGGCCTGCCCGTGTCGTCATTCAGGCCGCTGTACACCAGGTAGAGGTCTTCCCGAATCGTCGAGCGGTTGGCGACGATGGTTGCGGTCTGCTGGCTCGCCTTATAAAACCGGCGCTCGGGATACATGGTCGCCACCGGCTTGCCGTCTTTGCTGACGTCAATGATGGCCCACTGGCTGCGGTAATTCGGGTTGTCGTCGTCGGTGTAGGACCGGCACACCAGCGTATAAGGCCCCACGGACATCTGCTGGCCGTTGCCCAATTCGCGCTCGACGTCCTTGTTAAACGCCGCGCCGGCGAACCCGATCATGATCACGATCACGCCGAAGTGCACGATGTAGCCGCCGTACCGCCGCGTGTTGCGCCGCGTCAGTTGCAGCATCCCGGAAGCCAGCGAGCTCCCGGTGTGGCGCGCGATCACCCGCCCGCCGCGCACAAACTCCGAGGTCACCGTCGCCGCCACCAGCACCGAGAGCATGATCGTCATCAGCGAAAACAGGTACGAAAGGTCCTGCCACGGCCGCATGCCGAACGGCCCGCCCCACGAAGGCGGCGTCACCATCAGCAGCACCCCCGCGCCCACGGCGACCAGCGTCGGCGTCAGGAAATTGCGCTTCAGGCTTTCCAGCGACGTCTTCCGCCACGCCAGCAGCGGTCCCACGGCGGTCAGCAAAAGCAGCAGCAGCGCGACCGGAATATTGACGCGATTAAAGAACGGCGGCCCGACGGTAATTTTGTGTCCCTGCACCCACTCGCTCAGGATCGGGAACAGCGTTCCCCACAGCACGGTGAAGCACGCCACCAGCAGAATCAGGTTGTTGAACAGGAAACTCGACTCGCGCGAGATCAGCGACTCCAGCCGGTGCTCGCTCTTCAGATACGAGCGGTTCTTGACGAAGAAGAACACGCACACCGCAAACGTCAGCGCCAGGAAGCCAACAAACCAGTCGCCGATCGACGACTGC
The DNA here is from genome assembly GCA_049509755.1 of Terriglobales bacterium. GTDB lineage: Bacteria > Acidobacteriota > Terriglobia > Terriglobales > Acidobacteriaceae > JAIQGF01. The sequence continues at coordinate 2,120 of JBEKZP010000040.1, forward strand.
GCGAAGGCGTGCACCGAGCTGACCACGCCGCTGCGCGTCAGGAATGTGCCGAAGATCGAAAGCAGGAACGTGGCGAAGATCAGCCACATGTTCCACATCTTCAGCATGCCGCGCTTCTCCTGCATCATCACCGAGTGCAGGAACGCGGTGCCCGTCAGCCACGGCATCAGCGACGCGTTCTCCACCGGGTCCCAGCCCCAGTAGCCTCCCCAGCCCAGCACCGCGTACGCCCAGTGCGCGCCCAGGAAAATTCCGCACGTCAGGAATCCCCACGTCACCATCGTCCAGCGGCGGGTGATGTGGATCCACTTCTCGCCCGGATAGCGCATGATCAGCGCCGCCAGCGCGAAGGCAAAGGGCACGGTGAATCCCACGTAGCCCAGGTACAGCATCGGCGGATGGATCACCATCTCCGGATATTGCAGCAGCGGGTTCAGGCCGTTGCCGTCGGGCGGGATCGCGCCCTGCGCCAGCGCGAACGGCGGCGCCGCGAAGTTCACCAGCAGCAGGAAGAAGACCTGCACCGCCGCGATCACCACCGACGCGTGCGCCACCAGGCGCGTGTCCACCTTGTGCCGCATGCGCAGCACCAGGCCGTAGCTGGCCAGCAGCAGCGACCAGAACAGCAGCGAGCCTTCCTGCCCCGACCACAGCGCGGCAAACTTGTACGGCGCTCCCAGGTCGCGGTTGCTGTGGTGCAGGATGTACGCGATGGAGAAGTCGTTCTGGAAGGTCGCGACCACCAGCACGGCAGCCGCAATCATCACCGCAGCCCAGACTCCGATGCCCGCCCGGCGCGCCGTCTCGCCCAGTCGCTCATACCTGGGTCCGTGACCAAACAGCGCGATCGCACCCGCGGCAAAGCAATAAACGCCGAGCGCCAGTGCCAGGACCAGCGAGAAACTTCCGAGTAGAGGCATTAAGAGGGACTCACCACTGTAAGGCTATTTTTTCAGAAACTTAGGCGCTCGGCAACTCACGGCCGGTCATCGTCCGCCGGGACAGGTCGGGAAGGCCGCTGCTGTCGCCCCGGCTACCATTTTGGCCCTCGTCCCGCAGCAGGAAATTCGCGCGTTTTTCCGGGTTCGTACCTGGCTGCACCGGCGCAATTCTGAGTTAGGTTTCACTAGCGATGCTTTCTCACTCGCCGCCGGAGCTGGGAACTTATATGCCTACCATCCTCACCATCGAACAGAATGACAACGTCCGCCACCTCATCCACGAAGTCCTGCAGCGCGCCGGCTACCGCGTGGTTGAAGCCGCTACCATCCGAGAGGTCACCGAGCAGCTCGTGCTGGAAGAGCCCGCGGTCATCATCCTCGATTGCCTGCTCGGGGGGCCGGGTCTCGGACTCGACCTGCTGCGCGAAATTCGCGCCATGCCGCGCAACCGCGACATCCCCGTGCTGATCACCACCGGCGTGCCGGAACCGGATATTGATGTCCGCCTCAACCATTGCGGCGCATCCGCCTTCCTGCTGAAGCCGTTTGGGCCGCGTGACCTGGTGCAGGCAGTCGCCCTCGCCCTCGCGCTCCGGCCGAAACCCGCGGAAGTCGCGAAAGTCGCGGCAGCATCCTGAGGCAGCCGGCAGACCGCGACGTCCCGGGCGCCGATTCGCGCTCGCATCCCGGTAGTCACAACTCGCCGCTGCTTAGGATTCGTCCTGCAAGGCATCGCGCACCAGCGCGATCAGTTCGGGCGGCGGGCAGGGTTTTTGCCGGAAGATGACGCCCAATCCTGCGTACTCGGCTTCCGCTTCCGGCAAGCCGGTAATGACGATGACCGGAACCGATGGCTTCATCTCCCGCAGTTGGCGCACGAATTCGGCGCCGCTGGCGCCCGGCAGGATGTGATCGGTCACGATCACGCCGACGCTCACACCCGCCGGATCGTTCCGCAACAGCGCATGGGCGCTCTCTGCCGTGCTGGCAATGCACACTTCAAAACCCGCGCCGCGCAAGACTGCCTCGCGCACACGAAGTTGCAGCGGGCTGTCGTCAATGAGCAGGACTCTCCGCAATCACCACGCCGTCTATCGGAATTACTGTGGCCAACCCGCCGCTGCGGAACTGCCGCTAAGCCGTACGCGATACACGTGGCCGCAATTCCGCCTCTGCCTGGAACCAGTCGGTCTGGGCCTGTCCATCCTGGCAGCCGCGCTTCTCGTACAATTCGTAGGCGCGGGCCCGGATCGCCGCTTCCAGGTCGAAGTCCGCACTGGCGTGGGCGCTCTGGCCGTTCTTGGCGTTCGTTTTCCCGACCAATATGGAAGTGGCGGACTTGGCAGGGGCTTCCGTCGTCGTCACTTGCGTACGTTTTACTCTGGCCATTTCTTTAGTACTCCTGGGCATTAAAGCTAGGGCAGAACCCGCGCTTGTAGCGGGTTTGACCTCACCATCATGAGTCTTCACTATAACCTGTTCGGCTGTGGATTTCGGCGCACCGGGGAAAAAAGTTTGGTGAATTTTGCGACATCGCACGTCATCACCGCGCTCCCCGTAACCGCGCAGTTCGACAAGGGATTAGCTCGTTGCTCCCCTCGCAATCGACAATCGACAATCGACAATCGACAATCGGCAATGATCTGGTTCGGCGACCGACCATCGACCGTCGACCATCGACTCTTAGTGGAAGTCATGTGACTTGGTCTCCGCCTCGGTCACTGTCAGCGGCAGCACTCGCTCGGCCTTGACCGAAATCACGTTGTCCAGGTTCTGCAACACGCCTTCGATCAGCAGGAATTTTTTCCCCACCAGCAGGGGCCGGTTCTGCTCGAATAAATCCGGCGTAACGATGGCGTTGGCGATGCCGGTCTCGTCTTCCAGGCTGAGAAACATGAAGCCGTGCGCCGTGCCCGGCCGCTGCCGCGCGATCACGCATCCGGCGGCGCGCACCCACTGCCCGTTCGGGACCTTCTCCAGTTCGGCGGCGCTGCAGATCCCTTGCGCTTTCAATTCGGCGCGCCGGTACGCCATCGGGTGCGGGCCCACCGTCACGCCGGTGCCGCGAAAATCCGCCACCAGCCGCTCTTCCCGATCCATCGCCTGCAGCGGCGACGCCGTGTCCGGCTCCGGAACTCCCCGCAGCAGCGGCCCCTCACCCCGGCTCGCGCTCGCCACCTGCCACAGCGCATCTCTCCGGTGGAATTGTTTCTCACCACGGAGGCACGGAGACACGGAGGATTGGTAATTTGCAATTTGCGATTTGTAATTTTCATCGACGCTGACTGCGCTTTCAGTGGGTTGGTTTTTACTTTGCAAATTTCCAATTACAAATTGCAAATTCTTCTCCGTGCCTCCGTGTCTCCGTGGTTGACTGCCTTTCCCGATTGAATTCAACGCCCCAATTGCCGCCAGCGTCTCCAGTTCCGTTCTCCGCAACTCGGGCACGCGCCGCGCCACATCCGTAATGGACTCAAACGGCCGCTGCTGCCGCTCCCGCACCAGCGCCCGCGCCGCGTCTTCGCGCAATCCGCGCACATAGCGAAGTCCTAACCGCACGGCGAAGCTGTCGACGGTCGATGGTCCCCTCGGTTGTGCTCGGGGCAGGCTATGGTCGATGGCAAAAGCAGATTCCTCGCTGCGCTCGGCATGACAACCCCCGTTTTTCTGGTCACTGGCCGCTGGCCACTGACCACTCTCCGGCAATCGGCAATCGACAATGTCTTTGATCACCCGATCACCCGATCGCCCGATCACCAGATTCTCCGTGTCTCCGTGTCTCCGTGGTGAATCAACACGCTCCACCGTGCACAGCCAGTCGGACCTGCACACGTCCACCGGGTTCACTTTCAGCCCGTGCCGCTGCGCGTCCTTGACGATGGTAGACGGGTGATAGAAGCCCATCGGCTGGTGGTTGAGCAGCGCCGCGGTGAACGCCCCCAGGTAATGCGTCTTCAGATACGCGCTGGCGTACGCCAGCAGCGCGAAGCTCGCCGAGTGCGACTCCGGAAACCCGTACAGCGCGAACGACGTGATCGAGTCGATGATCTGCTCCTGCGCATCCGGCGCGATCCCGTTGCGCGTCATGCCCGCGCGCAGCTTCACCTCGATGTCCCGCATGCGCCGCTCCGAGCGCTTGAATCCCATCGCGCGCCGCAACTCTTCCGCCTCGCCGCCGCTGAATCCGGCGGTGATCATCGCCATGCGCAGCAATTGCTCCTGGAACAGCGGCACGCCCAGGGTCCGCGCCAGCACCGGTTCCAGCGACGGATGCGGGTACGTCACCTTCTCTCTTCCCTGCCGCCGCTTCAAAAACGGGTTCACCATTTTTCCCACGATCGGCCCCGGCCGGATGATCGCCACCTGCACCACGATGTCGTAAAACTTCTGCGGCCGCAGCCGCGGCAGGCACGACATCTGCGCCCGGCTCTCGATCTGGAACATCCCCACCGTGTCCGCCTTTTGCAGCGCCGCGTACACCTCGGGATCGTCCGCCGGCAGATGCGCCAGGTCTTCTTCCTTGCCGTAGTGATCGCGGATGAGCGTGATCGAATCCTCCAGCACCGCCATCATCCCCAGGCCAAGCAAATCCACCTTGATGATCCCCAGGTCGGCGCAGTCTTCCTTGTCCCACTGCACCACCACCCGCCCCGGCATGGCAGCCGGCTCCAGCGGCACCACCGAATCCAGTTGTCCCTGGCAAATCACCATCCCGCCGGAGTGTTGCCCCAGGTGCCGCGGCAGATCCTGCACCGCCAGGCACAACTCCAAGAATTTCTTCATGCGCGGATGCCGCAGATCGAAACCGGCGTAGCCGAATTGCTTTTCCAGCGTTTCGTCCGCATCTTGGTACTCCCACCTTCCCACCAGCCCCGAGAGCCGCCCCACCGTGTCTTCGTCGAAGCCGAGCACCTTGCCCATCTCGCGCGCCGCCATGCGCCCGCGATAGGTGATCACGTTCGCCGTCATGGCTGCCCCGCGCTCCCCGTAGCGCTGATAGACATATTGGATCGCGCGTTCGCGCTGCTCGCCCGAGGGCAAATCAAGATCGATGTCCGGCCACTCGCCGCGCTCTTCGCTCAGAAAGCGCTCGAACAGCAAATCCATTCCCACCGGATCCACCGCCGTGATTCCCAGCGAGTAGCACACCGCGCTGTTGGCCGCCGACCCGCGCCCCTGCACCAGAATTCCCTGCTCGCGGCAGAAGCGCACGATGTCCCACACGATCAGGAAATATCCTTCGAGCTGAAGTTTTTCGATCAGCGCCAGCTCGCGCTCCACCTGCCGCCGCGCCCGCGCCCGCAGGTCGCGCGCCGCGCGCCCGTAGCGCCCCTGGAATCCTTCCTGCGTCCGCTGCCGCAGGAACGACATCATCGTCTCGCCCTCGGGCGCCGGGTAGCGCGGAAATTGGTAGCCGAGATCGGCGAGCGTGAACTGCAAGCGCGACGAAACTTCCGTCGTGTTGGCGATCGCTTCCGGCAGATCGGCGAAAAGTTTTTCCATCTCCGCCGGCGATTTCACATGACGCTCGCTGTTGCGCGCCAGCAGCCGCCCCGCCGTCGCCAGCGTGCGGTGATGCTTCAGGCAGGTAAAGACGTCGAGAATCTGCCGCTCTTCCGCTTTGGCGTGCCGCACGCCGTTGCTCGCCACCATCGGCAGGCGGAGCGCGCGCGCCACCTCCACGGCGGCGATGTTGCGCGCTTCTTCGTCGCGCAGAAAGTGGCGCTGCAATTCGACATAAACATTCTCCCGGCCGAAGATCCGCGCCAGCCGCTCCACCTCGCGCTTCCCTTCCTCCACGCCGCCGCGCCGCAGCGCTTCCGCCAGCGGGCCGTCGTCGCCGCCGGTCAGGCAGATCAACCCGCGCGCGTGCTCCTGCAAATCCGCTTCCCGCGCCGCGATCACCTCCGCGGGCGCATTCTTCGGCCCGCGCGCTTTCATCCGCGTCACCAGCCGGCACAGGTTCTGATATCCGTTGCGATCAGCGACCAGTAGCGGCAAAGAGCTCAATTCACCACCGGGACACGGCGCTACAGAGGATTGGTAATTTGCAATTTGTAATTTGTAATTTCCATTGTCCCGGCGGTTTTTACTTTGCAAATTACCAATTACAAATTGCAAATCCTCCTCCGTGTCTCCGTGCCTCCGTGGTGCAAACGTGATCTCGCTCCCGATATGCGCCCGCATGCCCGCTTTCTTCATCGCCATGTGAAACCGCGGCGCGCCGTACACGCCATCGCGGTCCGCCATCGCCATCGCCGCCATGCCGTGCTCGGCGCACACCGCCGCCAACTCCTCGGGCACGCTGGCTCCCTCCAGAAAACTGAACGCCGACGCGGCATGTAGCTCTACATACATTGGTAATTTGAAATTTGTAATTTGTAATTTGCTGGAGAGCGCTGGTGAAACAAGCAACCTGCGGCGTTACAAATTACAAATTACCAATTGCACATTACAAATTCAGTCATAGCTCCCCTCCACCCACCACTTGCCCTCGATCTCGTCGCGATAAACCCGGTACAGCGCCACTCCCTCCTCATTGCGCACCGCCACGTCCCACTCCTCGCGCCACCACGCCCGCTCCGCCCACCATTCGCCCGACGACCGCCACGGGCCCGCGCACCACACCACTTCGCCCCGCATCGTGGGCCGCTCCGCCGACGCCACCTGCGCCGGCTTGCCTTCCCGCATTGTCACCACCGCCGCCAGCGCCGGCCGAAACACCCGCAGCGCGGTCAGCGGCGACGCTGTTGGAGTGCGCTCGCTCTCGAGCGTGTCGTCACCCCATTTCCGATTGCCGATTGTCGATTGCCGATTTTCCTGGCCACTGGCCACTGGCCACTGACCACTGGCGGTGAACGGCTTCATGCGAAATGCATCCGCCCGATGCGTATCCACCATCTCCGGCGATCCCACCCGCGCTTCTGAACTGCATTGCCGATTTTCGATTGTCGATTCTTGATTTTCCTGGCGACTGGCGACTGCCGCCTGGCGACTCGTTCCCACCACCTTTTTTATTCTCGCGATGGTCAGCTCCAGCCGTTCCGCCTCCGGCGCCTCGGGCACGAACAATCCGTTTTGCGTCCTTCGCGGTTCCGCCGGTTCCGCCCGCAACCACACTTTCGTCACCGGCGCCTGCGGCGGATGCGCCTGCAAATCCAGTTGCAGCAACTTGAGAAAAACCTTCGCGTCGAGCATGGGAACAGGAAGACGCAGGGTGCGGGTGAAGAACCTGCCTTCACCACGGAGACACGAAGACACGGAGGAGTTGTGATCGGTGCTTTGCGATTTGTGATTTGCCCCGACATCCGTATTGCCATCGACCATCGACCGTCGACCGTCGACTTCCTCCGTGTCTCCGTGCCTCCGTGGTGGATTTTCGATCTCCGCTGCGAGATCCAACTCCAACCGCAGCTTCAATTCGTTGGTCGCCAGCGCCCGCGCCGCCAGTCGCGCGCACAACTGCTCCAGCATGCGGTTCAGCAAAAACGCCAGCGGCTCCAATACATCCACCGGATATTCCAGTTCCGCCGCCTCTTCGAACACCAGCGGCGGTTCGGCGACCACCAGTGGACGCCGGTTCTCGCCACGCGCCAGCTTCTGCAACCGCAGTCCCTCCTGGCCCAACCGCTCCGCCAGCGCCACCTCAGGCAGCGCCGCCAACGCCCGCAGGTTCCGCACTCCCCAACGCTCCAGCGTCTCCAGAATTTCCACGCATTGCTGATTTTCGATCTCTGATTTCTGATTTTCCCGGCCACGAGCAATTTCCGACGCGGAACTGGCCATCGACCATCGACCATCGACCATCGACCCGGTCAGCACTTCCACCGAAAGCTCGCCCAGCCGCTCCGCCTCTTTGCCTTCCGCGATCACCGTCACGCCCGCCAACCCTCGCGCCGCCAGCGCCGCCGTGTCCGCATTCGATGCCACCGCGACGTTGGCTTCCAGCCCCATCTCCGAACAACGCCGCGCCACATCGCGCGCCATCTTTGCCGGCGGCCCGAAAATCCGCTCCAGGCCCGCCAGGTCGAGCACCACCGTGTCCGCCGCCGTGTCTTCTACCCGCGGCGAAAATCCGCACGCGCAGTCCAGCAGTGCCGCATGCGCCGCCGCCTCCCGCTCCGCCGACCTCTGGCGAAGAACGCCGCCACGCGTGGGACCGTGCTGTTGTGAAAGCTTCACTTTGGATTTTGTAGGCCCCGGCGCCTCGCCGGGGCTGCTCTTCCAATACCGAGAATCGCTGCCTTCGCGGGCGCCCTCGCCCGCGAATCGCTTTCCCTCACCTGCTTTTTGACTGCCAATGGATTGCCGATTTTCGTCGCGACTCGCGACTCGCAACTCGGAACCGGCCATCGGCCATCGACCATCGACCATCGACTCCGCCTGCAAGCGCGTCATGCCCGGCTCCACTCCCGCCTGCGCCGCCCGCTCATTGACGGCGACGACGTGCACCAGCGGCGGCGTGCCCTCCACCACCGCCACCGCCTGCTCGCGCAACTCCGGCTCGGCGCGCACCATCGCCTCCACGGGAAAATCCGGCACGTAAATGGCGGCAAAAGACATGGCAAGCTCGATGGGCAATTTGTAATTTGTAATTTGTGATTTGTAATTTGCAGACTCTAGCCCGGCCGCCCTCATCCCCCGGTAAAATTGCAAATTACAAATTGCAAATTACAAATTCCTTATCCCGCCCATGCCGTCCTGCTTTCCCACCGCGCGCCCGCCGACCGCACCGGCTTCTTCCCTTGTGCCGCCGACCGCAACATCTCCGCGGAAATTTCCAGCCCCGACAAAATCCGCGCGTGCGCCGGCTCCTGGTTTTTCTGACCACTGACCACTGGCCACTGACCACTCGCCGTCGACCGTCGACTGCCGACCGCCGACATTTTCACCACCACCGACGCGCACGTCTTGGCGTACGGTTCCTGCTCCACCACCATCAGTACCGTCCGCGTGTTCTCCACCGCGCGGCGAAACCGGAACCACGACGTCAGCGGCACCCGCCGCGCCGCCTGCGCCGGCACATCGCCCAGGTCCACCACCACCAGCCCGAACCCGCCGCCCTGCAACAGCAAATCCGTCGCCTTCAGCGCCTGCTCCAGGGAATCCATTGGCAATTTCCCATTTGTGATTTGCAATTTCGACTGCCCACTGGCCACTGACCACCGACCACTTCTTCCGTTTTCGATCACCCGATCACCCGATCGCCCGATCACCCGATTTTCTCCGTGTCTCCGTGGTGAACATCGAATCCACAGCACTCTCCGCAACTCCACTCCCGCCGCTTCCGCCGACTGCGGATCGAAGCTGTCGCTGGCGTCCACCAGCGCGCACACTTCGCCCTGCGCCGTCATCTTCGCCATCACCGCCAGGAGCACGCTGGTTCGTCCCGACGACGCCGGCCCGCAAATCTCGGTCAACCCGCCGCGCGGCAGCCCTCCGGTAAGCGCGTCCAATGCCTCGATCCCGCTCACCACGGTCGAGGCCGCCGGCCTGTCCGCCAGCCTCGAGGCCGCCACCACCTGCGGCAACTCCATCGCGCCGGGGGAAGGGCACGGCGGAACTTGTCCCGAGCGAAGTCGAGGGAGCCGTGCCGCAAATGCGGTCACGGATTCACCGGGCTTTAGCCCCTGAGGTTCCTCGCTCGAAACTGGAAACTTGAAACTGGAAACTTGCTCCGGCGTTAGCCCCTGAGCTTCATCACCGGAAACCGGAAACTGGAAACTGGAAACTTGGACGGCGGCACTCATGGCAGAACCTCGGCTGGCGGAAAGCGTCGGGAGGAACTACTTTCGCTTTTTATTCGCCTATGACTGGAATTCTGCTACGCCCCGCCGAGGTTGTCAAGGCCGGTCAAAACCGGCTCTGGAAGCGGGTTTTGCGCATGTACCCGGAGAGATGCAGAATCCCTGCCGCAAAGCTCTCCTGACACATCCCTGGGCTTCTTGGTAAAATCGATGCGGTTCCTGGCGTGGCGCTATCGTCTAGGGGTTAGGACGGAAGATTCTCAATCTTCAAACCCGGGTTCGATTCCCGGTAGCGCTACCACTAACATCCGCTAAGGCCCGCTAAATCAGCGGGTTTTATTTTTGCCTCAGAAACCATCTGTCGGCCTTTGGCTCGCCTTGGGCGTACAGTGGTATATACAAAACGGTATACAGTCCAGAGCCGTAAAGTGCAGGTGATTAGAACGAGGTTCGCGCCTGTAACCGAGGGACGGCGAAAGGAGACGAATGTCGAACTCCAAGCTGCAAGCAGCCATCGACGAACTGGAACGGCTTTACGGGACCGTCAAGGCGTTCAAAGCGCGCAATGGGACGCTGCCGAATCCCGACAGCGATGCAGGGCGCGCCGTGTTAATCCTGGAGTCGTTCGCCGATGAACTGAAAAAAATGCAAATCGGACGACTGGTCTACGCCGAGATGTAGCCAATGCTCCGCCGCCAGCCCGCGCCCCACGAGTTTGGACGGATTGTTGGCGTGTTCCGGCGTCGCATCACTGGCTAGAGTGGCTGCGACGATTCAACGTGGGCACGGCTTGCTTGCTTCTTCTGGCGCGCTGTCACCCGCGGTCCGGGCGCACTCAGCGCCTCGCACAACTCGCGATTGAGTTTCCGGCGCAGGATCTTCTTCTTGCGCAAGCGCCCAAATCTCGATTTATCACCGTTGCGTTCCGACAAAGCAATCGCTCCTTATCCTCATCCTCTGCGCCCGTCTGCCACTCTTGAGGAGAATCGGCCCATTGCTCGGGGCGAGTTTCACCCAGTATGGCCTCATTGATTGGTTGCGTCTATGCAAAATTGACCACTTCCTGCGCCAGCAAGGGCGTAGGATGATAGAGGTGCCCACATGGGAAGGTCGGAAAGCTTTACAGACGCAGGAACAAGCGGCTGGAACCGAACCCGATTCCGTGAGTGCCCCAATATAGTTGCGAAAGGGACCACCCATGATGAACACCAAATTTGTTGTGAAAGTGAACCGCGTCGGCAGGCGCACGGTTGAATACGTGCAGCGGATTGACGCGATTCCCCTGCGCACGACCACCAACCTCAAGTTGGCATTGGCGATGGGAAAATTCACCGCCGAAGACGTTATCAAATCGATTGCTAATCCCCGCTGCAAACCGGAGTTAATTTCGGTACAGGTCGTTGCCTGACATTGACCGCGGGTAGTTCACCACGGGAGCATGGGAAAGGAATTCTTGTGAAAAGATTATATGTTGGCAATCTCGCGTTTTCCGTTACAGAGAACGATCTGCGCGAAATGTTCGCGCCCTTCGGCGCGGTGGAAACCGCTTCGCTGGTCACCGAGCGGGACACTGGCCGCTCGCGCGGATTCGGCTTTGTCGAAATGACAAACGACACTGAGGCAGCCGCCGCCATTGCAGGATTGAATGGCAAGGATTCGGGCGGACGTCCTCTCACGGTCAACGAGGCGCGCCCCAAGAAGAGCGGCGGCGGCGGTGGCGGCGGTCGCGGCTACTGAAACTCGCGTCGAAGCACTTGTTATCGCGTTACCACCACCCGCTTGCCTCTGCTGACGGCGATGGGAGCCTTGAACTCAGCCGCCATCGGAGTAGCCCCGGATAGGCTTGCATTCGCCCAATTCCAATGGAAGTCATAGGTAGCTACAGAGGCGGCATAGATATGCCCGTATCCGGACGATGATTCCAGCATCCCCGTGCTGGAATCGTCCTGGCCGTTGTACCAGGTGGAGTCGAGAACGTAACCGGTACCGCGCAATCCGCACTCCGGCCCGGTGCCATTGTTCTCCACCGCGATAACTAAACTGCTCGCCCGCGTCGTGGTGATGTCGGGAGCATGGTCGGTATCGCTCCCCGCCGCACCGGGACAGTTCGCCCCGCCCGCCGCTCTCTGATCCTGGGGAGTAGCAGTTGCCGTTGCACCGAGCGGAGAAGTGTCCGCGCCTGTGATGCCGTAAATCAGCGCCATCGCCGTCGTGCCACTGTTGGCGTTGTTGAAGGTCATGATCCGGCTGTTGTTGTTGGTCAGGGTGGCGTTGGCCGCGTAGAACATCTGCGGATAGTTGCTGGCGGCACTGATCTTGGTGTAGGTATTGCGGTCGTCGTCCGTGACGCTGTTAATGCTGTTTTGAGACGTGTTCTCTGCCGTAGCAGTGACAATCAGATTAGCGCCGGGACATGCGAACTGGGTCTTGTAGGCCGCTGTGTTCAGCGCGGTACGGGTCAGGCACGTGATGCGGATTCCAGCAGCGGGCGCGGTTCCTGCCGAGGCCGCCTTGAACGCAATCGCTGCCGCGCCGAATCTGTCCTGCGTTCCCTGTTGGGCCATCATGGTCGGATTAATGGCTCCGTTGCTACCCCAGACTGCGTACTGCGCGGCGTGCCCAATGTGGCGGTCTGCCGCCAGAAGGTTGAATCCATTGCCGGCTTGCCACGCACTGATGGCGTTAATGCAGCACAGCGAGCCATCGTCGATGGCATAGTAGTAGATCAGGTCGTTGTTGGTGGTCGTGGTGATGGAGCCGGCGGGAATTGTCGGCCCGACCGTGCCCGAAGTGCTGGTCGCCGTGCCATCCACCGCCGATGATGTGGCGACATTGTAGAACTCGGAACACTCGAAGTGGACGTTGTTCTCCGCCGCGCTCAGAGTGAGAGTCAAGTCCTGCGTGCCCGCCGCCACCCCAAGCACGTATTTCAGCATGATCTTGCGAGTGCCATCGCTGGAAGTTGGGCCATCGACCCAAGGGTTCGACTTGTTGTCGCTGAAGGTCGCTGTCGCCGCCGTGTCCCAGCTCACGCCGCAGATCAGCAGATTGTCTTGCAGGGTTGGATTGGGCAGGTGGAACCTTATCGTGGTGTACCTTTGTCCGCCATCGTTGGAGCCATAGCTCACATGCTGAACCAGTGTCGGACAGGGCGACCCTGTGCAGGCTGTCAGCGTGGACTGGGCATTGATTTCCACCGTGGCCGCAAGGACGAAGATGAGAATGAGGCGCTTCATTAAATCGTCCCCGAAACTACCACGCGAATGTTGGTGGTCGATGCATCCGCGGCGCTGACGTTGATATCCACCGTGCCGTTGGGCAATAGCGTCGGCGTTCCGTTCAGCGTGCCCGCCGTCCAGGAACCGTTGCCGCAGGTCAGGGCACTGAAGAGGATCGTGCTATTTGCGCCGCCCGTCACTTGCAGCCCCACCGCCGTGGTTGTGCCCGCGTTCGCCCAGCACTCCACCGAGGTAATCGCCCATGTCACGCCGAACTTGTTGCGGCAGGAGGCCAACTCGCCGTCAACAAGCTGTACCGCACTGCCGTTACCCGAACCCCACACATGGACCTCGCAGGTGCGGATGTTCAGGCCGGGGCGCAAGGCGGTGACCGCCGTGCCCGACGGGCTCATCACATCGCCGGTCAGGAAAGGCATCTGCGACGCCTGAACCGCCGTGGAGCTGGTCATCACCGAGGATGCATCGCTCAGATCGCCGAGTGCCGGCTGCGCAGCGGTGAACGTCCCTGTGGCCGCGTCGTACGATACCAGGAACCTGCGCGAGAATGCCGCGATGCTGGCAGCCAGTGCCGGACGGTTCAGCAGGTCACCATAGCTGCCGGTGGTGGCTGCCGTCGCCAACGCCGGGAAATCCGAAACCTGCGACTTGGTGATGGTGCCGCTGATCGTTCCCGCGCTGCCGCTGATGTTACCGGTGATGGTGCTGCTGAACGTCTTCGTGCCACCGATAGTCTGGTTGGACTCCAGGTCAACAAAGTTGCCGACGAGCGACGCTTGCGCCAACAGGTCCCACTTGGTGGCATCGGTGCCCGGAGTTACGTTGCTATTCGCGGCGAGCGCTACGTAGGAGGAACCGTTATAAAAAACACTGTCGTAGGCCACGTATGCCGTCGCTGCCGACCACGCGCCTTTCCAGGTGTAGCCCTGACCGGTTGCACCCGTTACACCTTGCTGACCCTGAGGCCCTTGCGGCCCGAGCGGGCCAACCAAGCCCTGTGGACCTTGCACACCCTGTGGTCCCTGCCCTCCTTGCGGCCCGGTGGTGCCCGTGTCACCTTTGCCTCCCTTCGAACCCGATGCCGCTAACACCGCCCATTTTGTGGCGTCAGCATCTGGAGTTAACGCCGCATTAATCACATTAAGCTCGGCCACATCCGTCCACGGCCCGCCGTGGACCTCGCTCAATGCACGGAAACGCACATAACGGCCGGCGACGACGGCAAAACTCACCTGCTTCTGCGTCTTGTCACTGGCGAGGGACATCAGGATGCCATTCGCAACCGGAACACCCCAATTCACCCCGTCGCTGCTCACGTAAAACTCGTAGTTCTTGACGTTGCCATTGCCGGTCGTGTTCGACTCCTGGCGCGGCAAGTACTGGAAGCCGATAATGTTGTAGCTGGCGCCGAGATCGATCTGGATCTCGTGCGGCGGCGGCGGCGCTGAATGGCACCAATCGGTAATCCACAGCGTGTCGCCGTTGGCGTCAAAGGCGTTGGTCGCCGCGTAGTTGCCGCAGTCGGTCGATTGGCTGTCCACATACTGAACATGCCATGCGGTGGTCGGAATGGCTCCGAAAGTTTGTTGACCGCCGGTAGCTGTCAAGGCAGTGTAGGTCGAACCGCCGTACGTCACCACGTCGCCAACTGTATAAGCGGTGCTGCCTCCCCATGCTCCCTTGAAATTGAGACCGGGGTTACCTTGCGGACCTTGCGCCCCCACTGCCCCAGCGGGGCCGGTTGCACCGGTGACGCCAATCGGACCCTGGGGACCTTGCGGACCTGCGGCGCCGGCGAGAATGATGTCCAACATCGGATCATGGCTGGTCGCGGTGCTCTCTTTGCTGTCAAACGCCACCGAGGTCGAGTAGCCAGATGTGGGCACCAGAACGATACCGTAGTTGGAAACCGGGTTCGTCACCCAAGCCTGCACCTGTGAAGTAATGTCGATGATGACGTAGCCATTGACTTGGCCGGTTGTAATGCACAGCGGATGCGTGGGATCGGCTGCAGGGGGAATCGGACTTGCGCAGCTGCCACCAACCACGAGCGAGCCCGGCCCTGAACCCGGCTGGTTGTTCCAGGTCAGAGTGGATTCCGACCACGGCCCGTTTGCCAGGCGAATGTCGAACGCGCCCGGAGTGGTAGCGGCGGTGACAAACAACCGCAACGTCGCCTTGGTCACGCTGGAACCCGCCGGCACCTGCGACAAATTGAACCTCATGTAGGTGTACGTGGGCTGCGCACCGGCCTGCACGGCGAGCGACGTCAGTGTACCGAAGTTGCTGTCACTTCCGGTCTGCGTGACGTAGGTGTCGTCGCTGGCAGGTGCCTGGGCCAAGCCCATGGCTGGAACCATCGCCAAAATTGCCGGCGCGAGGAGAACGGCAAGCAGATACCGTACACGAGTCATGTTTATACCCCTACGTTCTCCGTTCCAATGGACGGGTCGCCAACAAATGATTTGATTAAACCGGGAAGCTCAAATGCTCCTGAGAATTGGCCTGCGAACTGGACCTGGTAATTACGCAGTTAGAGCATCACCTAGAGTGCTAGCAATCCTCTAGCCATCTCATGCGTTGATTCTGGCAAATGTAAACTGCTGAGAACAGGATGACATTCCATATGACGCCGGGGGTGAGACCCACCGAGCCAGATTCATAGATGCAAGGAACTGCACATCCGAGAAGAATTTATTTCCATTTGGGAATTTCGACTCTGCGGCAACAGCGCCTATCACTAGTCTTCGTGCCACCGATAGTCTGGTTGGACTCCAGGTCAACAAAGTTGCCGACGAGCGACGCTTGCGCCAACAGGTCCCACTTGGTGGCATCGGTGCTCGGAGTCACGTTGCTATTCGCGGCGAGCGCTACGTACGAGGAACCGTTATAAGACCTCTTCCGACCACGGGACATTCCCCAGGCGAATGTCGAACCCGCCGGCGGTCGTGACGGCGGTGACAAACAACCCCAGCGACCCGGAAGATTCTCGATCTTCAAACCCGGGTCCGATTCCCGGTAGCTGCTGGTCCCTGACTGATGCGCGCCAGAATGCCCGATTTTCGCGGAAACTTTGCCGTCGCTATTGACGTATCCTGAAGTGTGAGCAACCTGGCAGGCGGCTTTGGTGTGCGCGAACCGGCGCTGGTGGCGCTGCAGACCATGCGCGCCCACAAGCTGCGCTCGTTCCTGATGCTGCTGGGGATTATTCTCTCGGTCTCCACCCTCATCCTGGTGGTGGGGGTCATTGAGGGCACCAATCGCTACATCGCCGACCGGGTGGCGAACATGGGTTCCAACGTCTTCCTGGTGGAGCAGTTCCCCATCATCACCAACGCCGCCGATTTCGTGAAGGCGCAGCGCCGCAACCGCAAAATCGAATGGGACGACTACGAAGCGCTCCGCGCCGGCTTGCGCCTGCCGATGCAGGTCGGCGTTGAGGTGAGGACGGCCGGCAAGGTGAAGGGCGCCGCCAACAGCCTGGAGGACGTCTCCATCCGCGGCGTCACCGCCAATATCAGCCAGATGGACGTCGAGGAGCCGCAGGCCGGGCGCTACATCTCTGAAGCCGACAACGAGCACCGCGCCATGACTGCCTTCATCGGCAACGAAACCGCCGGCCGCCTCTTCCCCAATCTCGACCCTATCGGCAAGCTCGTCTACGTGGACGGCCGCGAATACGAAATCGTCGGCCTCGCCAAGTCGATCGGCACCGTGCTCGGCCAGTCGCAGGACAATTTCGTCTATGTCCCCATTCAAACCTTCCTCAAGCTCTACAGCCACAACATGAGCTTGTCGATCAACGTGCAATGCCGGGGCGCTGAATGGATGGAGCAGACCAAGGACGAGGCCCGCGCTCTCATGCGGGCGCGCCGCCACCTCGCTCCCGGCGCCGAAGACAGCTTCGGCATCACCTCCTCCGACACCATCATGGGCCTGTGGAAGAACCTGACGGCGGTGATCGCATCCAGCATGGTCGGCATCGTCAGCGTCTTCCTGGTGATCGGCGGCGTGGTCATCATGAACGTCATGTTGGCCAGCGTGACCGAGCGCACCCGCGAGATCGGCGTGCGCAAAGCCGTCGGCGCCCGCCGCCGCGACATCCTCCTGCAGTTCATCGTGGAATCGTCGGTCATGTCGGCCGTCGGCGGCGCCATTGGGGTTACCGTTGCCTGGCTCGGCGCCGTGATCGTGCGCAACACAACTTCCGTACCCATGGCCGTTCCCATTTCCGCCGTGCTGGTTGCGCTGGCGGTGTCCACGACCGTCGGCTTATTCTTCGGAATTTACCCGGCGCGCAAGGCCGCGAAGCTTGATCCTATCGAGGCATTGAGGTTTGAAACGTGAACGAAACACACAGAGTCACAGAGACACAGAGTTGCCAGAGGATTTGTTCTTCTGAAACTCTCTGTGCCTCTGTGTTTCTGGGTTCATCTTTTTGACGATGAGCGCTACAAGCCACAAATCGGCCTTCCTTCGCCTGGAACTGGGCGAAAACGCGCGCGAGGCCTTCTCCACCTTGCGCATGCATAAAACGCGTTCCTTCCTGACGGTTCTCGGCGTGGTCATCGGTGTCACCGCGCTGATCGCCGTCGGCTCCATCGTCGTCGGCCTCGACAAGGACGTGCGCGCCTCTCTCGACGATTACGGCACCAACACCCTGTTTGTTTTCCGCTGGGACGTCGGGTTTCATGTCGGCCGGTACACCCAGGAAGAGCGCATGCGCAAACCGCTTACCCTCGAAGACGCGCTCGCCATCAAGGACGAGTGCCCGGCGGTTAAGAATGCCACCGTGGAGGTGTTCCCGCGCTTTGACCGCCGCACCGGCCCAGTGAGCGCGCGCTACAAAGGCAACGAGGTGTTCGAGATCAATCACAACGGCACCCTGCCTTCCTGGGTCGAGGTCTACAACGGGCGCCTCCTCAAGGGCCGGTTTTTCAACGACGGCGAGGACCTGCACCGCATGGACGTGGCGGTCATTGGCTTCGACCTGCAGGACGGCCTTTTCCCCGGCGTAGATCCCCTCGGCAAGGACATTATCGTGGACGGTGTTTCCTACCGCGTCATCGGCGTGATGGAGAAGCGCAAGGGCCAGCTTGTCCGCAACGAGTCCGCCGACAAGACAGTCCAAGTCCCGTACCACAGCTACCGCAAGCACCATCCCACGTACGACGAGCATTTCATCGGCGTCGAGGCGTTTCCGGGACAAAAAGCGGCCGCCGAAGACGAAGTTCGCGGCCTGCTTCGCCGCCGCCGCAACGTGCCTTTCGACAAGCCCGATAACTTCGCCGTCACTTCCGCCGAAGCCATTGCGGCCCAGTTTCGCCAGATCATGGGCGCCATCGGCTTGATTACCGTTGTCGTCAGCTCCATCGGGCTGCTGGTGGGGGGCGTCGGGGTGATGAACATCATGCTCATGTCGGTCACCGAGCGCACCCGCGAGATCGGCGTCCGTAAAGCCGTCGGCGCCCGCCGCCGCGACATTACCGGCCAGTTCCTTACCGAGGCCATTACCCTCACCGGCGTCGGCGGCGCCATTGGCGTCCTGCTCGGCATCGCCATCAGCGTCCTCATCAACATGACCCTGCCCAAACTGCCCTCGTCGGTTCCGCTCTGGGCCGTCTTACTGGGTGTCTTCAGCTCCATGAGCGTCGGCCTCTTCTTTGGTATGTATCCCGCCTGGAAAGCCTCCAAGCTGGATCCGGTGGAAGCCCTCCGCTACGAATAACTTTCATCTCGGCAACATTTGCTTCGCAGTTGAAGACAGGGCAGCGTCCCTGCCATGGCGTTCCGCTTGGCGCTACCAGCGACATCGGCCCAAGCGGTTGCTGGTATCCCAGTTTGCCAATAGCGGCGTAAGGCTTTTTGAGGTCACAATGAAGTGGTGAGCTCCCAGCAAGTCAAGGAACTCCGTAAGCGCCCGCGCCTGCCACTTTCATTTCCGCTTTTTGCGCGCGGCGTTGATGCCAATGGGAAACAATTCAAGGAACTCCTGACCGCACTTAACGTGAGCGCCTGCGGAATGCTGGTCCTGACTTCCTCCAAGTTCTTTCCTGCTCGCCACCTGCAAATCGATCTGCCCGTAGGAGTCGTTGGTCAGGAAGCTCGGGCGAAAAGCCGCGAAGTTAATGCCGAGGTCGTGCGCACCGAGCAACGTGAACGCTCCAAGCTCGTGGGCATCAAGTTTAATCGTCCCATCGCCTGAGACCTCATCGGCGGATAGCGGTCAGGTTCCCCGACCTATTCGAACTGTTTGCGGAAATCCTCGAGCTGCTGTCTCAAGTCAGCAATCTCGGATTTCAGGTTGCCGACTTCGATCTCCAGCCGCGTGATGCGCCCGCCGTCCAACGACGCGCTGGTGACCACCGCCTCGGAAGCGGCTTCCGCGCCCTCCACCTCGCCGCACAGCAGGTGTGCGTACCTGGCCTCCTTGGTGCCGGGCTGCCTGGCCAGCGCTTTTGCCAGCGCGCCTTCGCGCTGCATCAGCCGCTGTAACGCGGCCTGTACGTCGGACAGGTCGTTGAAGGAAAACATGCGCTCCGTGCGTCCCCGCAACTCGCCGGGAGTCTGCGGGCCGCGCAACAGCAGAACGCACAGGATCGCAGTTTCGCCGCGGGCGAGATTGAACTTCTCTTGCAGCCGGTGCTCATACTTCGACACCCGGCTGTCGGCGCTGCTCACGGCTCCCGCCAAGCCTTTTTCATTGAGGCTGTACAAAGCGTCCCGCACCGCGTTTTCGTCCAGGCTCATCACCGGATCGCGGTTGGATTTCTGGTTGCACGCATTGACCAGCGCGTTCAGCGACAGTGGATAGTAATCGGGCGTGGTGATGTCCTTCTCGATCAGGGCGCCCAACACCCGGGCTTCCATGGGATTGAGTACGGGGTTCACGCTGGAGATTATACGGGCTGAGTCCGCTGGCGCTGCCAACCTCCAACCCGGGTAGTGGTGCAGTTTCAATTTCCACAGGGTAGCGGCGGGAATCTGTATTTCCTGCACTACAACTTCTGCCGTGTCCACCAAACCCTTCGCGTTACTCCAGCAATGGAAGCGGGTCCCGCAGACCATATTTGGAGCCTTGAAGAACTTGTAGAGTTATTGAAAACAAAGGCACTTTCCGCAACGGCGTGACGAGTAACCTTGACGGTTGTGCAACTCTTGCGTAGTCTGAGCGTCTAATTGTTAGGGAGAGACTACTGATGCCAGCCACTCAGGTCGATTCAAGACTGGAATTGTTGCGCCAAGCGCCGCTCGATTCCTGGGTTGCGCTTTCCGACGACGAAACCAAGATAGTCGCGGTTGGCAAGACCTACGATGAGGCAGTGCGCGGCAGTGAACAGGCCGGAGTCGCTGACCCGTTGCTCTTGAAAACGCCAAAGCGGTGGTTGCCCTTCTCGGTTTGAGCATAAAACTTCCGTTCAAGAAGTATCCGCGTCCAAATGGCGGCTTTGACCAATTTGCCGTCGTGTCGATCAATATTTCTCTGCCAGGCAAGAACGCTCCGCGCTCAAAACGATTCGAAGCGATAATCGACTCGGGTGCGTGCAGATGCACTTTCCACTCCGGCATAGGGAAAGCGATTGGTCTTGAAGTCGATAAAGGGGAGGTTGAGGAGACCTACGGCGTCTCCGGCGAACCGACCACGGTACATTTGCACGATATTCACCTGCACGCACCTGGAGGAATTATCCCAATCCGTGCAGCGTTCACGGAGAAACTCCCCGTTGCCGCCATTTTAGGCATGGATGGATTCTTCAATCACTTCCGAGTGACATTCGATCCGACCGCGCAGCGCTGCGACCTCGAAAGAATTTATCAAGCCTGATTTTCAAACTGCACCACTACCCTAAACCGTCACTTCTTGACACCATTCATTTCCAAATCTGTCCAAATGCTCTCGGAGCATTGTGCGCTAGTTCTCCTAACCGGGAACGCTGGTGCGATGTTGCCTTCTTGTGATTTATAAGTTGCACTGTCGCTCGCGACCCATGAAACACAAGGCTGGTATCGCTCACGACGAAGCCATGGTCCGGGAGCTGCGCGCGAACCCGGATTTTGCCGCCGAATACCTGCGAGCGGCGCTGGACGACACCGACGATCCACGCGTGCTCCTGGTCGCCTTGCGCCGGGTGGCCGAAGCCCGAGGCGGAATCGCAAAGGTGGCCAAGGCCGCCGGCATCGAGCGCGAGAGCCTTTACCGAGCTCTGTCGGCACACGGCAATCCTCGGCTCTCTACTCTTGTCGCCGTGACCAAGGCTATGGGCCTGAAGCTCACGCTCGAAGCCGGACAATAGCGTTTCAGACCCTTACGACTTTACCGGCGCAGCTTAGCGTCTGAAACTGAAACTGAAACTCCCGGTACATCAATTTTCCCAATCCTCCGCAACGAAATTCTGCGCTTCCTGTAGACTATCGATCCCCACCTTTCAAAATCAGCGTTACAATCCCACTCAGAACAGTGGAGAAATCAGTGGCGGGACGTGTTCCTTAAGGGTCGAAAGAGGTGAGCGATGAATGAACAGCACCCAAAACGCCGCCGATTCCGGGTAAACGCTCTCCTTGCTACGCCGTTATTGCTGGCCTTGCTTGTGGCGTCAGCGGTTGCTGCCGAAATCGACGCTTGCAAGTACTTGGTGGTGGGGGACTTCACCGCTGACCCTTACGGAATTGCAAGCGAGCTGCGATCCCAGGCTCGGAAAAAGGGATTTAGCGTCATCTCAAGTACGAATGAGGCTTCGTCACCGACTGAGAGATTGAAAATTTGCGCCATGTCGGGGAGTTGGAGTGATGATCTCGGAGGGGGACATATCGCGGTTCGTGTCGTGGATGCCAGCGGTGGATTGGTAGGCGAAGCCGCAGCGACCGGCCATGCCTGGTGGAGCGTCAGACGGACGGTTCAAGCACTCGTTTCAAAGCTCTACGGTCAACTGCGATATACCGGCTACAGCGAAGCGGCCTTTCAGGAGTACATCAAGCGGCAGTATCCGCCCAGGCCACAACTGCCGGTCTCTGAGGCGGAAATCAAAGCGAAGGAGCCCAGCAATCCTGTAGAGGGCATTTGGGTCGATCCGCAGAATCAGTACCGGCTCGCAATCATCAAAGCGCCGGCGGGGAGCACAGCGGATTACATTGCCGTAATTCTCGAGACGACAAACCCGCTTTGGCAGCCGAACGAGATAAAGGCAGAAATCCGCAGCACGGCGGCTCCGAGCATCTTCACGGCAATGTTTTTCCTGGGCGACAAGAAGCCTGCGGGTACAACACTGACTCTTGACCACGATGCGGTACTGCGCGGCTCAGTTCTCGGCCCAAACGGGGCAGTCGATCTAACCTATCTGCGTGTGTGGCCGAAAATCGCGAAGGAGCCGCTCAAGGCAGCATCGGAACAGGGCGGCAAATCTGGTACGGGATTCCTACTAACGCGAAGCGGCCTGATCGCAACCAATTGGCACGTTGTATCCGATGCAAAGAAAATTAGCGTCGCCTTCACAGGCTGGAGCGACAGCGCTAATGCGGAAATCGTGATTCGGGACAAGGAGAATGATTTGGCAATTTTGCGCCTGACTGATGCGACAAAGCTAGCAAACACCTGTTCTGAGCTTCCGTTCCAGCTAGCGACAGCCAAGGGTGTCACGCTTGGTCAGCGGGTGTCCACGATTGGCTATCCGCTTAGCCCGTACCTTGGCTCGAACCCGAAATTCTCTGAGGGAGCAATCGCGAGCAAGAGCGGATTACAGGACGATCCCCGCTGGTTTCAGATTTCCGCCGCGATACAGCCTGGATCGAGTGGCAGTCCGTTGTTCGATGACAACGGAAACATCATTGGTATTGTTGTCGCCAGTTTGGATGCGGTGAAGGCGTTCCAGTTGACCAACGCTATTCCTCAGAATGTCAACTGGGCCATTAAGTCGGATTACCTTTTGAATCTAGTGTAGTGTTTCATAAATAACATTACAATACCCGGAGTTCGCGCTATAGTGGCAGCTATGTGGGAAGCTGCCAAAGCGCTGCGTCTGCGTGCGGGAGAGCGGGAACTGCTGG
>JBEKZP010000041.1:0-25416 GCA_049509755.1 Terriglobales bacterium
ACTCGCCGGGCCGCAAATTCAGCGACCGCACCCTTCGTGGGTTCAGTCAAACCGATTGAATCCGACATCCGCGACCCTTCAGCGAGACGAGCGCTGTAGTTGTTCAGAGATTCCCTAATCGCTAATCGCTAACTGCTAATCGCTACTTCAAAATCCCATAATGTTGTAGCCGCAGTCCACGTACAGCACCTCGCCGGTCACGCCGGTGGAGAGGTCGGAGGCAAGGTAGAGCGCCGTCTTGCCCACTTCTTCGGGTTCCACATTGCGCCCGAGCGGCGCGCGCTCGACATGGCCCTTGAGCATGTCGCCGAAGCCGGCAATGCCGCGTGCGGCCAGCGTCTTGATCGGCCCGGCGGAGATGGCGTTCACCCGCACCTTCTGTTTTCCGAGATCGGCGGCGAGATAGCGGACCGCGGCTTCCAGCGCGGCTTTCGCCACTCCCATGACGTTGTAATTCGGCACAACCTTTTCCGCGCCGTAATAGGTAAGCGTAATGATGCTGCCGCCGTCGGTCATCAGCGGGGCGGCGCCGCGGGCTAGCGCGATGAGCGAATACACGCTGACATCGTGCGCGATGCAAAATCCCTCGCGCGAGGTCTCGACGAACGGCCGGCTCAATTCTGCCGGGGGCGCGAACGCGATGCTGTGCACCAGCACGTCGAGCTTGCCGTAGCGCTCTTTCAACTGCTCGAACAGGCGAGTGACTTCGGCGTCATTCGAAACATCGCACTGGAAGCCCTGCGTGCCGGGCAGCGATTCCACCAGGTCCTTGGCCTCCAGCGCAAGCCGCTCGTTCTGGTAGGTAAGGGCCAGGCGCGCACCGGCCCCGTGCAACTGCTGCGCGATTGCCCAGGCGATGCTGCGCTTGTTGGCGACTCCGAAGACAACCGCGGTGCGTCCTTCGAGCAGAGCTGTCATTCCCCTCCCACGCCGACCGGTTTCAGAGCGATGAGAATAACAGGTGAGTACGTCGGTGGTCGATGGCAGGCTATTCCGCGGCGGCAGCGGCCACGGATTCGGTTTCGCTGCTGACCGCCGGTACCGGCCAGACCGACCCGACAAACGCCAGTGCGTATACGCTGCCGAGCAGTGCGAACGCCGCCGTCAGCGATACCCGGTGCGCAATCATTCCGGCGGAGAACGCGAGAACGATCTGCAACCCGGTGCCCGCGAAATAAAACGTATTCTGCACGCGTCCCATGAAGTGCTTGGGAACCAGGTGCATCATGCTGCTGGAGATGGCGATTCCGCCGACGCCACGCGCCGAACCCATGGTCATGAAGACCAAAACGGCGACTGCGACAACGCGCGAAAACGGAATTATCACCATGCCGATCATGAGCGTGGCCATGGCGATCTGCAGTGCGCGCCGCGCTCCGAAGCGGCCAATCAGCACGGGCACGTACAGCGCGCTCAGGAATGCTCCCATGCCCCACCCGCCGTAGATCCATCCGAACCCGACCGCGCCGGCGTGCAGGATGCGGTCGCTCAGTGGCGCCATCACCACCACCGACGACATCATCGCTCCCAGGTACAGGGACCAACTGTACCCCAGCAGCCTTACGTCGCGGCGAGGCCGCAGGTAGCGGATTCCCTCGCGCATCTCGTGCAGGTAGCGCGCCAGCGGCCCCTCGGCGGTGGGTTGCGCGGCATCGGCGTGTCGGACCACGTGACGCCCCTTGCGTACCGCGAGATAACAAGAGAGAGAGACCACATAGGTGCAGACGTCAATCAGCAGCACGCCACCGAGGTGGATGTGGTTGTAGACGAAGCCCACCACCGCGCCGGAGAGCAGGAATCCGCCCTGGATTCCGGCCATCAGGAAGGTGTTCGAGTGTACGTACTGTTCCGGCGGCGTCAGTTCCTGGATGAGCGCGTTGATGGTTGGCCAGAACATCCAGAAACCGAGCTGCACCAGCGTGTTCATCAGGTACAGGTGCCAGACCTGCACGCGGCCCGTGAGCGCGAGAACGGCGACCGTAAGGATGATGAGGGCGCGCCCGGCGTCCAGCAGCATCACCAGGTGCCGGCGGTCTTCCCGGTCAATGATGACGCCGCTGAAAGGAAGCATCAGCATCGAGGGGATGGTTTGCAGGACCACGAGCATCCCCAGCGCCACCTCGGAGTGCGTCGCCTGCAAAACGAACCACATCACCGCGGCGGAATTCATTCCGCTGCCCATCATGGAAATGACATTGGCGGTAAAAACGAGCCGCAGCGGCCGGATTCGCAGGATGGAGCGCATAGGAGATGAAGCTTGAGATTAGCGCAGAACGCGCCGGTCGGCTATCGGCTGTCGGGTTTCGGCTCTTCAGGCCGCGAGCAACTTCTAAAGGATTGTCATTCCGACCCGAGCGCAGCGAAAGGGAGGAATCTGCTTTTCCCGAGAGCCGACAGCCGATTGCCAATAGCCGAGAGCCCTCGTGAAAGTTGCCGCATCTAACTATGTTAGCCTGTTAGAGGAACGCGCTCTGGTGCTCATTCTGCCGGGCGCGTACGGATCCTGACAACATTGCTTAATAGATTAGCAGCCAAGATTTTCGGCACCAGAAACGAGCGCGAGGTTAAGCGCCTGATGCCCTCGGTCGAGCAGATCAATGCGCTCGAACCGCAGATGCACGGCCACACCGACGCTGAATTGCGCGCTAAGACCGACGAATTCCGTAAACGCCTGGCCGAGCGACTCGAAGGCATCGAGGACGACGCCGAGCGGCGCGCCGCGGAAAATCAGTTTCTGCAAGAGATCCTGCCTGAAGCCTTCGCCGTGGTTCGCGAGGCGGGCCGCCGTACCCTCAACATGCGCCATTTCGACGTGCAGTTGATCGGCGGCATGGTGCTGCACTCCGGCACGATTTCGGAAATGAAGACGGGCGAAGGAAAAACCCTGGTCGCCACCCTCCCGGTGTACCTGAATGCGCTGCCCGGGCGCGGCGTCCACGTGATCACCGTCAATGACTACCTGGCCAAGCGCGACTCGGAGTGGATGGGGAAGATCTACAACTTCCTCGGGCTGTCGGTCGGCGTCATCGTGCACGACCTGGACGACGACGAGCGCCGCGCCGCTTATGCGGCTGATTGCACCTACGGAACCAACAACGAGTTCGGTTTCGATTACCTGCGCGACAACATGAAGTTCGAGGTGCGCGAATGCGTACAGCGCGGGCACAACTTCGCCATCGTCGACGAAGTGGATTCCATCCTGATTGACGAAGCGCGCACCCCGCTCATCATCAGCGGCGCCAGCGAGGAATCCACCGACAAGTATTACAAGGTCAACAAGATTCTTCCCAAGCTGGAGAAGGGCGAGGAAATCGACCAGGCGCAGGGCGAGGCCAAGATCCTCACCGGCGACTACGTGGTGGATGAAAAGCACAAGACCATCACCATCTCCGACGCGGGCTGGGAAAAAGTCGAGAAGCTGCTGGGGATCACCAACATCGCCGAACCGGAAAACTGGGACCTCAAGCACCACGTCGAGACCGCGGTCAAGGCGCACGCCCTCTACAAGCGCGATGTCGAATACGTCGTCAAGGATGGCGAGGTGCTCATCGTTGACGAATTCACCGGGCGCCTGATGCCCGGCCGCCGCTGGAGCGATGGCCTGCACCAGGCGGTCGAGGCCAAGGAAAACGTCAAGGTCGAGCGCGAAAATCAGACTCTGGCCACCATCACCTTCCAGAACTACTTCCGCATGTACAAGAAACTTGCCGGCATGACCGGTACGGCGGAAACGGAAGCGCCCGAGTTCGACAAGATCTACAAGCTGGAAGTGCTGGTCATTCCCACCAACAAAGAGCTGCGCCGGCTGGAGAATGCCGACGTCGTTTACCGCACCGAGCCGGAGAAGTACAAGGCGGTCGCCGACCACATCGAGGAACTTCACCAGCACGGCCAGCCGGTGCTGGTGGGCACCACGTCGATTGAAAAATCCGAGCGGCTGGCGGAGATTCTCAAGAAGCGCGCCGTGAAGCACGTGGTGCTGAACGCCAAGTACCACGAACGCGAAGCCGAGATCGTGGCGCAGGCGGGCCGTTTCGGCATGGTGACCATCGCCACCAACATGGCCGGCCGCGGCACCGACATTCTGCTGGGCGGCAACCCCGAGTTCATGTCCAAGCAGGAACTGGTCAAGAAGGGAATCGCGCGTCCCTTGCACGAAGTCGGCGGCGAAGTCGAAGCCGCACCCAGCAGCGAGGAGACCACCAAGTTCTACTACCAGGGCACGGAGTTCGAAGCGCCCCTCGATCAGTGGAACGAAGCATTCGCGCGCTACAAATTGGAAACCGACAAGGAGCACGACCAGGTCGTCGGGGTTGGCGGTCTGTTCATTCTCGGCACGGAGCGGCACGAGGCGCGGCGCATCGACCACCAGTTGCGCGGCCGCGCCGGACGCCAGGGCGACCCCGGCGAATCGCGCTTCTTCCTCTCGCTGCAAGACGACCTGATGCGCATCTTCGCCAAGGAATGGGTGTCCACGCTGCTGCAGCGCTTGGGCATGGAAGAGGGCGTCCCCATCGAGTCGCGCATGATTACCCGCCGGATCGAAGCGGCGCAGAAGGCGGTGGAAGCCCAGAACTTCGAAGCCCGCAAACACCTGCTGGAATACGACGACGTCATGAACAAGCAGCGCGAGGCGGTGTACAGCCTCCGCCGGCAGTTGCTGCATGGGTTGGACCAGAAGGACCTAATCCTCGAAGATTACGTTGCCGGCATTCTCAGCGAACTGCTCGACAAGTACGCCAAGAAAGACGTCCACGCCGAGGATTGGGATATCAAGGGCCTGAAGAACGAGAATTTCACCCGCTTTGGGGTGGATATCCTCGCGGAAGGTCTGAAGCCGGAGTCGCTAAACCGCCAGGAACTGGGCGACGCCGTCTTCCAGAAGCTGAAAGAGCGTTACGAAGCGAAGGAAAAGCTGATCGGCCCGGAGCAGATGCGCTACCACGAGCGCATGATCATGTTGAGCGTCCTTGACCAGCAGTGGAAAGACCACCTGCTCAACATGGACCACCTGAAGGAAGGCATCGGGCTGCGCGGCTACGGCCAGCACGATCCCCTGGTGGAGTACAAGCGCGAATCTTTCGACATGTTCGAGTTGATGATGGCGCGCTTCGAGGAAGAGACGGTCCGGTATCTGTACCTGATGCAGGTGATCGAACCGGGCGCACCGCAGGTGACCGTCGAGGCGGGTGACGGCGGCAACGGGGATGGCGCGGGACGACGTCGTCGCGCAGCAGCAACCTCGGTGGATGAGCTGGAAGAGGCATTCCAGCGCCGCAAGCGCAAGGAACTGGAACAGGCGCGTATGGCAGGTTCTGGAGAGTACCAGCCGGTACAGCAGCGGGTGCGCTCCGGCGCCAAGGTCGGCCGCAACGATCCCTGCCCCTGCGGCTCAGGCAAGAAGTACAAAAAGTGCTGCGGGGTGAACGCGTAGTTTCAGATTTGGTTCCTGCGCTTCCACAGCAAGCAGGGGTAACGATCTTCAGGATCCAGCTTTGTCTGCGCCTTCGAAGAAAGCTTCAAGCCACAATTTCAAAGTCAAGTCTTCGCGATCGACATTCGCGAGATTGGGGCGCATCTCTTTCTCATATCGCTGTCGCAGAATCGCGGGATCGAGCGGCACTGCTTGTGCAAGATGTTTTACGTCGTCTCTGTCCACAGCCGCATTGCGCTCTAACTTGGAGAGAGCAAGGTCGTACGGATCCAATGCGAAGAGCCGCAGTTTCTTGAAGTGGTTGGGAAACATTTCCTGAAGGCGGCTCTCATAGTCTTCAGGAACATTCACGACGCCGACATGCTGGAGATAGAGGCCGTACTTCTTGTGTAATGGCGATCCTTGCCCAGCCAGTCCGATTACCTTCCCGAACTGGTCTCTCGGAGCAACCGACAAGAAGTCCACATCTGAAGTCGGGCGGGGAAGTCCGTACAACGCGGAGATAACGAATCCGCCCAAGCATTCCAGTGACACCCGGTCGGGCAATTGCTCATCCAGCTCGCGAAGGAATTTATCCCAAAACGTCGGAGCCTGAGTGTCCTTCGGCTTAGGCTTGGGCATAGCGGACAGTCTCGGGTGTCCAGTCGGTCAGCAAATTCCAATGCCTCGCGTCAGGAGGCCTCTGCTCCCTGAGCCAGTTGCGTTCAGGTTCGGATAGCGATTCTTGGCACAAGGTATCCTCACGAGCAAGGCGGGACTGCTCCAACTCTTGTTGAAGCTGCGCCAGTGCTTGCAAACTCTTGCTGTCAGCAGTTCGCTCCGCCAATCTCCGAGCTAACGATACGACAAATCCCAATCGATTTTGCAGGTTGTGCAGTTTCGCTTCACGCACCAGCCAATGGTTGTCTACATCAGGGTAGCGGAGCAGAACCCAAGGCAGCGCCTCTGCCAGCCGCGACTCCAAATTCTTCTGTGATAAAGCTGCGAGTAGCACTTCCGCAGGGTTCACTTTCCGACGTGACTGCATGTAGGAGAACCCTGGATAACCGAGTGCGGCAAGGCTCTCAGCCAGTTCCCGAGAATCTACTCTGCTGAGTCGGTCTGTACTGCGCACGGGCAAAGCAGTGGGAGGCAGGCGATACACGGTTGCCAACTTCTTCATGAGGGACGAAGAAGGCGTACGCCGGCCCATTTCACAGAGGGAAACGTACCCCTGCGAGACCCCTAAGCGCTTCGCAGCCTGTTGCTGAGTTAGCCGCGCTTGTTCGCGGAATGTTCTTAGCTGCTGTACCGGCATGACACAAACCACCTGACAATTGGATATACATTATATTACAAATTATGTAATAATAATGGCGATATAAGTCGTTTACTTGCAATAATGTGTGAGTGCTAGCTGAACTATTCTGTGGTAATTACGAAGCCTCGGATGGAGCAGGCGCGCATGGCAGGTTCCGGAGAGTACCAGCCGGTACAGCAGCGGGTGCGCTCCGGCGCCAAGGTCGGCCGCAACGACCCCTGCCCCTGCGGCTCAGGGAAGAAGTACAAGAAGTGCTGCGGCGTGAACGCGTAGTTTCATCGCCCGCCAAAATCGTCATTATTCTTGGCTTTCCTCAGCTTTCCGCCTTTTCCACAACACTCCAAGAAATTCAGCGTTCCGTACCGGGAACGCGCCGCTATGCTTGTGGTTTATGGGAGGTAGAATCTCGTGAAAGCAAAACAAACCGCGCTTGCCTTTGCGATGCTTTTGACTATTTACCCGCTCCAAACGGCAGCCCAGCGCGATGTTCCCTATGACAATCTTGAGTACCCTGTTCTCATCACACTGACGAACTGTGAGCCCAATATCAATGTCACAGTGAAGGGTTCGGGGTTCTTTATGAACACAGACTCATCAACCCTTTTGGTCACGGCCAGACACCTGCTGTTCAACTGGTCCGCTCCGAACCATCCTCTACTCTGTAAGACCGCCGAACTTGTTTCTTACTCGCCTGACCCAAAGGAGCAGGAGAAGAACCGAGTGATCCTGGATTTGGTCACTATGAGCGCAAGTAATGCGGTCAAAGCTCACGCCACCCAGGACGTAGCCGTAGTGCATATAGGTGATGTCGTTGCAGCCGCAGCCGGGGGCCGAAGAAGCATCAGCCCGACTGCGGGGGTGCGTGTCATAACGAACGCGCCTTCGGGAATCGTCGGAGCTTCGGTCGATCTTGTCAAGAAACTCGACAAGGTTCTGATTTCAAATGCTGTCTATGTGTTTGGATTTCCGACGTCGATTGGCATCCAGAGCATCCCGCAGATTGAATACGACAGGCCACTGATCAGAAAAGGAGTTGTAGCAGGGATTAATGAAGCCAACAAGACCATCATTTTGGATTGTCTGATTTTTCAAGGAAACAGCGGTGGCCCGGTAATTCAGGCCGAACGCGAGGCGTTTGCCACAAAGTTTTACGTGGTTGGTGTTGTCTCGCAGTTCGTTCCGGTCACGGAGACTTGGATCAACTCAACCTTGAGTTACTCGAATACGCAAGTGTACAACTCCGGTTATTCGGTCGCTGTTCCCATGGATGCGGTTCTGGAAATACTCGGGCACTAGTGCGCTGCATACTCACTCTCGCGAGTTGGCGGTTGGCCCATCGTTCCTCTCGCTACGCAAACGTGGTTGCCCCACCCGTAGACTGCCCTGAGCGAAGTCGAAGGGCGGTTTTCGAAGGGTGGGCAACGACACTGCTTGCGCCAACCGGCTTCACCTAAATCGTTAAGCCGCTGCCGAGCTGGACTGGACCTTGAAGCGGATCCGTTCGTGCCGCTGAAGGAATGCGACGATCTCAAACAGGTTCTTGGCGTGCGGATTCCCCGTCGGGCCAAGCATGCGCATCAGGGGGTGGCGCAGGCCTTCAGGCCTGCATAAAGGCTGAGCAGAAAACATGCGGGCTTCAGCCCCTGGGGTACTTCCGGCAGGGCCAGCCATGCTGCGCAATGGCTAAGGACCTCAACGGCTAAAGCCGAGTCAAAACAATCGGGCTGAAATGCAGGGCTGAAGCCCCTTCGACTTCGCTCAGGGCAGGCTCTGCTCCACCCAGCGGCGTGCTGTGCGCCTGGCCCTTGGGCTAAGCCACCCACGGATTGAACACCGGGACCCCGGTCGCGGCGACATCCTTGGTGTTGCGGGTCACCAGCGTCAGGTTATGGTGCAAAGCCGTAGCCGCAAGTAGTCCATCAATTACGGGCAGGAGCGATTTTGGCCCTGCCTGCGCGGCGAGGCGGCCCCAGCGGTCCGCGACCGCCTGATCCACCGGCAGGATGCGTCCTGTGAAGCGCAAGACCAGGTCGCTGTCGAGCCACGTTTCCAGCCTAACGCGGCGGGAAGCTTCTTTGAGTGAGGCAATTCCTTTGCGAATCTCTCCGAATGTGAGGACGCTCAGATAGAGCAAGTCCTCGTCGGTGGCTGCAACCCAGGCCTTCACTTTGGGTTCCGGCCTGGGGCGCACCAGCTCGGAGATAATGTTGGTATCGAGCAGGAACCCGCTCACAACTCGACCGTCCGCCCGTAGTCCGGCTTGCGCTCAAGATCAATCGTAACCTTGGCGAGCGGAGACTCGGCAAAGAACTGCACCAGGCTTTGGGGCTGGCGTGAGCGCGCCTGGAGGCGTTCAAATTCTTCAGCGGGCAGGACAACCACAGCCTCCTTGCCCTGGCGGGTGACCCACTGCGGACCTTCCGAGCGTGCGCGGCGGAAAAGCTCGCTGAACTGGGCCTTGGCGGTCTGAAGCTGCCAACGCTTCTTCGGTAGGTCTTTCGGCCTGCGCGCAGCTAGCGGCCTCTTGAGAACCGGCTTAGTCACGTTGATATCCACCTCTGACTAGACTGACTAGATTATGCGCTCGCCCTGGCCATGCTGTCAACAGTTTGGGGCAGCCCGCTCTAGTAAAACCACTAGGACGGTGCGCCCTAGCTTCGGCGCACGGGCTTGGGTTTGCGGAACCAGCGCCGGTTGCGGCGTTCCGGGATGAGCAAGTCCCAGGCTTCGCGGTAGCGGCGGTACTTGTTGCGGCGGTCCGAAGGATCAAAGCCCGTTCATTTTGGTCACGATTCTCGCCGGGCTGGAACCTGGTCGTTCCACCGCCCAATACCTGGCGCGATCGCCTTTTCGACGCGCCGTTTCCCACCGTAAGGTCTTGTCCTAAAGTGACCTAGAGAGCCTGTTTTGTTAACCTTTCTGCCACCATTCTCGATTGACAATTTGTGTCACTCAACATACGATTCGCCCTACCCAGAGTTGAACATTGTTCCCCCGAGCTGATTCCGCAATCCTGTATTGCGGGCGCGGTTTCGAGTCACGCTGGAGAGAAGGAAGATAGGGAGGGGTATGTCTCAGCGGTTGGGCGACCTTCTGGTTAAAGAGAAGGTAATCACCCTGGAGCAGTTGGATCAGGCGCTCAAGGTCCAGAAGGAATCCGGCACCCGGCTGGGGTCCATCCTGGTCAAGCTGGGGTATCTTTCCGACGAAGACGTCACCAACTTTCTCTCCCGCCAGTACGGCGTGCCCGCCATCAATCTCGCCTACTTCGAAATTGATCCCACGGTGGTCAAGCTCATCCCCTACGAGACCGCCAAGCGCTACCAGATCCTGCCGCTGAGCCGGGTCGGCGCCTCGCTCACCATCGCCATGGTGGATCCCACCAATGTGTTCGCCATGGACGATATCAAGTTCATGACCGGGTTCAACATCGAGCCGGTGGTGGCGTCGGAAAGCTCGATCCTCGAAGGCATCGAGAAGGCGTATGGCGCCACCCACGAGGAAGACCTGGAAAAGGTCATGATGTCGATGACCGAGGACGGCGCCGCCGATGTCGAACTGCAGGCCGAAGAAGAGGAGATGGGCCTGACGGAGCTGGAGAGGGCGGCCGACGAAGCGCCCATCGTCAAGCTGGTGAATCTGATCCTGACCGATGCGGTGAAGCGCGGCGCCAGCGACATCCACGTCGAACCCTATGAGAAGGAGTATCGCGTCCGCTTCCGCGTGGACGGCATCTTGCAGACCATCATGTCGCCGCCGATGAAGCTGAAGGACGCCATCACCTCGCGCATCAAGATCATGGCGAAATTGGACATCAGCGAGAAGCGTTTGCCGCAGGACGGCCGCATCATGCTGAAGGTGAACCTCGGCGGCAGGAAGAAGCAGCTCGATTACCGGGTCAGCACGCTGCCCACGCTGTGGGGCGAAAAGATCGTCATGCGGCTGCTGGACAAGGAAAACCTGCGGCTTGACATGACCAAGCTGGGCTTCGAGCCCGAATCGCTGGTGAAATTCGAGAAGGCCATCCTGAAGCCCTACGGCATGGTGCTGGTCACCGGCCCCACCGGCTCCGGCAAGACGAACACGCTGTACTCGGCGATTTCGCGGCTGAACGTGCCGGACACCAACATCATGACCGCCGAGGACCCGGTGGAATTTCAGTTGGCCGGCGTCAACCAGGTGCAGATGAAGGAATCGATCGGGCTGAATTTCGCCGCCGCGCTGCGCGCGTTTTTGCGGCAAGATCCCAACATCATCCTGGTGGGCGAGATCCGCGACTTCGAGACGGCGGAAATCGCCATCAAGGCCGCGCTCACCGGTCACCTGGTGCTCTCCACCCTGCACACCAACGGCGCGCCGGAGACGATCAGCCGCCTGATGAACATGGGCATCGAGCCGTTCCTGGTTGCAACCTCGGTGCACATGATCGTGGCGCAGCGCCTGGTGCGGCGCGTGTGCGTCGAGTGCAAGGCCGAGGTGGACCTGCCACCGCAGGCGCTAGTCGAGGCTGGCTTCACGCCCGCAGAAGCCAAGACCGTGAAGGTGTCCAAGGGCAAGGGCTGCGGGGTGTGCAACAACACCGGCTACAAGGGCCGCTGCGGCCTCTATGAAGTCATGGAAATCGATGATGAGATACGGGAACTGATCCTGGTGGGCGCTTCCGCCGTGGAACTGAAGAAAAAAGCGGTGGAACGGGGCATGATTACCTTGCGCCGCAGCGGCCTGATCAAGGCGATGGCCGGCGCGACCACGCTGGAAGAAGTAGCGCGCGAAACCGTGCACTGAAGATAAGTTTCGAGTTTCCAGGTTCAAGTTTCCAGAAATGGAAACTGGCGACCGGAAACTCGAACCAACAACGACCAGAAACTGGAAACGAGAAACTGGAAACTCGAATATGGTTGCATCACTTAGCGATCTTCTGAAAAAGCTCCTCGAATTGAGCGGCAGCGATCTGCACATCACCACCAACTCGCCGCCGCAAATCCGCGTTCACGGGCACTTGCAGCCGCTGGACATGCCGCCGCTGACGCCTGCCGAAACCAAGGCGCTGGCCTACAGCGTCATGACCGACGCGCAAAAACACCGCTTCGAGGAAGATCTCGAACTCGACTTCTCGTTCGGCATGAAAGGGCTGGCGCGCTTCCGCGCCAACATCTTTAACCAGCGCGGCGCAGCCGGAGCGGTGTTCCGCATCATTCCGTTCGAGATCAAGTCGTTTCAGCAATTGAACCTTCCGCCGGTGGTCGGCAGGATGTGCGACAAGCCGCGCGGCTTGATTCTGGTCACCGGCCCGACTGGATCGGGAAAATCCACCACCCTGGCGGCGATGATCGACAAGATCAACACCGACCGCCACGACCACATCATCACCATCGAGGACCCGATCGAATTCGTCCACCAGCACAAGAATTGCCTGGTCAACCAGCGCGAGGTGCATGCCGACACCAAGTCGTTCACCAACGCGCTGCGCGCCGCCCTCCGTGAAGACCCGGACGTGGTGCTGATCGGCGAAATGCGCGACCTGGAGACCATCGAATCGGCGCTGCGCATCGCCGAGACCGGCCACCTCACCTTCGGCACCTTGCACACCAATTCGGCCGCCTCCACCATTAACCGCGTGATTGACGTTTTCCCGGCGCACCAGCAATCGCAGATCCGCGCCCAGCTTTCCCTGGTGCTGGAAGGAATCATGTGCCAATCGTTGCTGCCCAAGATCGGCGGCCAGGGCCGCGCCATGGCCATGGAAATCCTGATTCCCAACGCCGCCGTGCGCAACCTGATCCGCGAAGACAAGATCCACCAGATTTACTCCTCCATGCAGTCGGGCCAGGACAAGTTCGGCATGCAGACGTTCAACCAGTCCCTGGCGACGCTGTGCATGACCAAGCAGATCACGCTGGAGACGGCGTTGCTGCGTTCCTCCATGCCGGACGAGTTACAGGAAATGATTAACCGTGGCGCCGGAATCTCCAAGCCGGGAGTCGGGGCGGCGGCGCCGGGCAGAAAGTAGACAGTATTTCAGCAGCCAGTACACCCGCCGCTGAATACTGAAGTGCTGACAAACTGTTTTTGCGAGGTTCACATGCCAGTTTTCACGTTCACGGGCAAGAACCCCGCCGGCGAGAAAGTAGCCGGCGAGCGGGTTAGCGAGAACAAGCAGGTGTTGAAGGCGGCGCTCACCCGCGAGCGCATCACCGACACCACCATCAAGGAGAAGGGCAAGGAATTCGCCATGCCCACCTTCGGTTCGGGAAAGGTGGCGACCAAGGACATCGCCATCTTCTTCCGCCAGTTCTCGGTGATGATTGATGCCGGCCTGCCGCTGGTGCAGTGCCTGGAGATTCTGGCCGCCAACCAGGAGAACCCGGCGTTCCAGAAGTGCCTGACCGGCGTCCGGCAGACGGTGGAAGGCGGCGCCACGCTGTCCAATGCCATGCGCGGCTACCCGAAGATTTTCGACGACCTCACCACCAACATGATCGAGGCGGGCGAAACCGGCGGCATTCTCGACACCATTCTCCAGCGCCTCTCGCTCTACGTGGAAAAGGCCGTGAAGCTGCGCTCGGCGGTGAAATCGGCGCTGATCTATCCCGTATCCGTCATCAGCATCGCGGTACTCATCGTGGGCGCGCTGCTGAAATTCGTGGTCCCGATCTTCGCCAACCTGTTCGCCGGCCTGGGCGTCGAACTGCCCGTCCCCACGCGCATTGTCATGAACCTGAGCTACCTGGTGAGCACCTTCTGGTGGTTGTTCTTCGCGGTGCTGATCGCGCTGGTTATCGGCGTCAAGCAGATTCGCAAGCACCCCAAGGGCCGCTATCTCTGGGACAACATGATGCTGCACCTGCCGGTGTTCGGCATGGTGCTGCGCAAGATCGCGGTGGCGCGTTTTACCCGCACCCTGGGCACCCTGATCACCTCCGGCGTGCCCATCCTGGAGGGCCTCAGCATCACCGCGCGCACCTCCGGCAATGCGGTGCTGGAACAAGCGCTGATGAAGGTGCGCAAGGCGATCGAAGAAGGCCGCACGATCGTGGACCCGCTCAAGGAATGTGGCGTGTTCCCCAACATGGTGACGCAGATGATCGGCGTCGGCGAAGCCACCGGCGCCATGGACGCCATGCTGCAGAAGATCGCCGATTTCTACGAAGACGAAGTGGACGCGGCCACCAAGGACATGCTGACGCTGCTGGAACCGGTGATGATCTCGTTTCTGGGCGTGGCCGTCGGCGGCATCGTGATCTCGCTGTACATGCCGCTGTTCTCCATGATCTCCAAGCTCTCGGGGGGCTAGAGGAAGTAAGAATTAAGAAGTCAGAAGTCAGAATGAAAAACCAACAGTTCGCGGCATTGTATTTTCATTCTGCATTCTTGATTCTTCACTCTGCGTTGTCCGTGCAGGGGTCTACCGTTAACAGGTGTCTTGTGGCAAACGTGTGATGGGTGAGCAGTTCAACGAGCGAAGCTGGCTGATTTGGCTGGGCAAGGTGAGGATCATCATCATCACCTTTGTCTTCGGCATCGAGTTGGCCGTTGCCGTCCTGACGCCCACCTACCTTCCCAAAAGGCTCTTTGTCGTCGCCATCCTGCTGTGGTACACGCTGTCGGTTTTCTACCTCCTGCTGCTTTCCTTATGGCGGGATGCGCGCTTCCAGGCGCGTCTGCAGGTCCTCACCGACCTGTGCATGGCCGCCGCCATCGTCTATCTGACCGGCGGCATCGACAGCTCCTTCAACTTCCTTTATCCGCTGATCATCATCGTTGCCGCCATCCTGTTCTCGCGGGCGTGGACGTTCCTGACCGCCGCGCTGGCATTCATCTTCTCCGGCGCTATCCTGGAGCTGTCGTACTTCGACATGCTGCGCTCTTATTCGGTGACCCGGCCCGACCTGCGCAGCCTGCAAGCCAGCATCTTCATCAACCTGTTCGCCTATGCGGCCATCGCCTACCTGGCCAGCCAGTTGAGCACGAAGCTGCGCCAGGCCGACGTCCGGCTGCAGGAGCAGAGCGGTGAGTTGGAAAACCTGCAGGCGCTCCACGAGAACATCGTCAACTCCATCAGCGGCGGCCTGATCACCACCGGCATGGACGGCCGGGTGCGCCTGATCAATGCCGCCGGGCAAAAATTGCTGGAACGTAGCGAGAACTCCGTGGTGGGCCGCGGCGTGGAGCATCTCTTCCTCGACCAGTTGCCGGAGCCGGGCGCCGTTTCGGTGCGTTGCGAGGTGCGTTCCGCCACGCCTTCCGGGGGCACCAAGACATTCGGCATGAGCCGCTCCGTGCTGGAAGTGCCCGACCGCGGCGCCATGGGCTACGTTTACACTTTCGACGACCTTACCGAGATTCGCCGCCTGGAGCGCGAGGTGCGGCTGCGCGACCGCATGGCGGCGGTCGGGCGCATGGCGGCCGCAATTGCGCACGAGATCCGCAATCCCCTCTCCTCCATCGCCGGTTCGGTCAAGGTGCTCGCCGACGTCTCCGTGCTCGACCAGGAGCAGCGCACGCTGGTGAACATCGTGACCCGCGAGTCGGAACGCCTCAATAACATCGTCTCCGACTTCCTCACCTACTCGCGCGAGAAGAAGTACGAGTTCACTACTCTCGACCTGGTGCCGTTGCTGGAAGACACGCTCATCCTTCTGCAGAACCGTGCTCAGCCGCATGCAACAGAGCTGCAGATCGTCCGCCGCTTCGAGGCGGCGTGCGCTCCGGCGCAGGTTGATGGCGACCGCATCAAGCAGGTGTTCTGGAACATCTGCGACAACGCTGTCCGTGCCATGCCGGGGGGTGGAACGTTGACGGTTACGCTGCGGGCGCACGAGGCGAACTGGCTGATCAGCTTCACCGACACCGGGCACGGCATGCGCGGGCTGGAGATGGAAAAAATTTTCGAGCCCTTCCAATCGGGTTTCGATGGAGGAACCGGGCTGGGGCTGGCGATCGTGTACCAGGTCGTGCAGGCGCACGAGGGCAAAGTTTCCGTGCGCTCCAAGATCGGCCAGGGATCGGAGTTTACCGTGCAATTGCGACAGGCAGCGGCGGCCTCCGAGTCCGCCCATGCGGCCGAGGCAAGGGGGGCGCGTGGGTAACGTTTTGGTGGTTGACGACGAGCGCTCGATTTGCGAGTTGCTGGAAATTGCCCTGCGCAAGGACGGCCATAAAGTCGAGACCGTCCAATCCGGCGATCATGCCAAGAAGAAGGTCAATTCCGCCCTCTTCGACGTGATCGTCACCGACATCAAGATGCCGAACACCAACGGCATCGAGGTGCTGCGCTACGCTCACAACGTCTCGCCCGATACGGCCGTCGTGCTGATCACCGCCGTGGACGACCTGGAGTCGGCCGTGCAGGCGGTCAAGGCGGGAGGCGCGTTCGATTACATCCGCAAGGGCCCCGCCCTGGTGGAGGACGTGAAGTTCGCCATCGGCAAGGCGATGGACAAGCTCTCTCTGCGGCGGCAGAACCTGGCCTACAAGCGCGACGCCGCCAGCCGCAACTCGCTCGACAACCTGGTCGGGGTGAGTCCGACCATCGAAAAGCTCAAGCAGACCATCCGCACCGTCGCGCCCACCCACAGCACCGTGCTGATTCACGGCGAGAGCGGTACCGGCAAGGAACTGGTGGCGCGCGCGGTCCATGCCTGCTCCACCCGTGCCGGCTTGCCCTTCTTGCCCGCCAACTGCGGCGCCTTTACCGAGACCCTGCTGGAAAGCGAGCTGTTCGGATATTTGAAAGGCTCGTTCACCGGCGCCAACCAGAACCGGCGCGGGCTGTTCGAGGAAGCCACCGGCGGCACCGTCTTCCTCGATGAGATCAGCGAGATGAGCATCGGCATGCAGGTCAAGCTGCTGCGCGTGCTCCAGGAAAATGCCGTGCGGCCGCTCGGGTCGGCCGCCGAGACCGCGGTTGACGTGCGTGTCATTGCCGCCACCAACCGCGACCTGGAACGCACCACCGCGGAAGGCAATTTCCGCGAAGACCTCTACTATCGCCTGAGCGTCATCCCCATCTACGTCCCGCCGTTGCGCGAGCGGCGCGAAGATATTCCCATGCTGGCGAATTTTTTTCTGAAAAAGTACGCGCCGGCGGCGGGCAAGAGCATCCTGCGCATTGTCCCGGATTCCTTGCAGGCGCTGGCCGGTTACGAATGGCCGGGCAACGTGCGGCAATTGGAGAACACCATCGAGCGCGCCGTCGCCCTCTGCACCGGGAACGAACTTGTGGTGGAACTGCCGGTGGAGCGTGGACGCGCACGCACCGCCGCCGCCGGAGCGGGTGGCGCAGCCGCAACTGTCCCCATTCCGCCGGATGGAATGGATATGGAAGGCTACGTTGCCGACCTGGAGCGGGCGCTGATCCAGTCGGCGCTGCGGCAGTGCAACGGGGTCCAGACCCGGGCCGCCGAAATGCTAAAGCTTTCCTATAGGTCTTTCCGGCATCTGCTTAAGAAATACGACCTTTAAAAGTTTCAGTTTCAGTTTCAGTTTCAGTTTCAGTTTCAGTCTGAAGCGCGAATGTTGCACAGACTGGCGGAGTCGCTGACAGAGATGGCCACCAAGAATTAACCAGATGGCTGAAACTGAAACTGAAACTGAAACTGAAACTACTTCTTGCCTTCCTTCAATTGCTGCTTCCAGCCCAAAATCCTTGCCTTGTTGCCCTCCGCTTCGGCTTCGGGGACCATGCCCTTCTTCTGGTAGAGGATGGAAAGTGAAGTATGCGCGAGCACGTCGTTGGGATCGAGTTGCGCGATGCGGTTCGCGATTTCGATCGCATCATCCAGCCGGTTCATGTCCTGGTACGCGCGCGAGAGGCCGTGCATCGCCTCGGTGAAGGTGGGATCGGCTTCGAGGGATTGCTGGTAGGCGGCAACCGCTTCCTCGTGCCGCCCTTCGGCGTAGAGGTCGAGCGCTTGGTAGTAATGATCCTCGGCGGTTTGGCGCGCGTCTGACATGGAAACAGTCTTTCAGTCGATCGGTCTATCAGTCAATCGGCTCGGAATCATAGACCGATAGACCGACAGACCGATAGACTGACAGACGATGTGGTACCTCCTCCGATTCCTGTGGAACGCCACCCGCGGCCATCACCTGGCCCCGTGGCGCAGTCCGTATCTGCGCTGGCGCATCGAGACCTACACCGGCGTCATGATGAAGGACATCGGATTCCTGGAATTTTTCGAATTCACGTGGAAAGAGCGGGCGGAACTGTTTCGTTTCTTGCAGTGGACAGCGGAAATGGAGCGCTACGCGCGGCCAAAACCAAAAAACCCTTAGTTTCAGTTTCGAGTTTCAGTTTCTGGCCGCTGGAGTTTCCAGCAATGACTCAGCCAAACCGTGCAGCATACGCTTGATCTCAGTTGCCTTCTCCATCAAATCAACAACTTCGAGTTGTCCCAAATATCCCAGTCGCTGCGAGATTAACACCTGCGTCTCTAATTCGAGCAGGGAACCACGAGCATGCCCAATGGCTTGGCGAAATTCTCCATGTGACATCTTCCCCTGACCTTCAGCAATATTGCTGGGTACCGATACCGCTGCACGCCGCATTTGACTTACTAAACCATAGGTTTCTTCTTTGGGAAAGTTCTGGGTTGCCCGATAGATGCTTTCCACAAGATCCATCGACTTCTGCCAGACATGCAAATCTCGATATGAATGCGCCATATACGCCCCTCCGCCCGCAATTAAACGCCTAACGCTCGCGACTAGTAACCTGAAACTGAAACTTGAAACTGAAACTCTTATGGCGCGGCCACTCCCATCTGCGCCGTCTCAAACAACACCCCGCAATCGGACCCTTTTCCCGCTCCCACGATGTGCGACGCGGAACCGCGATGGCACGCGATCTCCAGGAAGCCCCCGGAATTCAGCACCACGAACACCTCACCCGGCGTGCCCTCCGAGTACGATTGCGTCATCTTGGTAATTTCATGTTTCGCGATCAGCACCTTGAAGGGCGGCGGCTCGGGGGCAAACAGTTGCGGCAAATCGGCTGGCGTGATGTTGGTGACCAGGTTTCCGAACTTGTCCACCTTCAGGATCACGCCCTTGAGCAGCTTGTCGTTCACCGGCTTCGGTCTGGGCGCCGCGAAGCGGGTGTAGTCGGTGATTTCATCGCCAAACTTCGCCACCTCGACGCCTTTGCTCAGCCATCCCGCCACCGCGGCGAACACGTCGCGGCCATGGAACGTGCTGCTCACCGGATGCAAGAAATAGTGCGATGCGGTGATGTGCCGCACCGCAACCCGTTCCTCGCGTTCGTACACGAACGACAGTACTCCATTGTCTGGGGCGATAAACAGTTGCTTCCCGGCCGTCACCAGCAGCGGACGCCGCGTCGAGCCCACGCCCGGGTCCACCACCACCAGGTGCACCGTGTCGGCAGGAAAGTACTGGTAGGACTGCACGATGGTCAGCGCCCCATCCAGGATGTCGAACGACTGCACCGCGTTGCAGATGTCCACGATCTGGGCCGCTGGATTGATGTTCAGGATGACACCTTTCATGGTGCCGACGTAGTGGTCGTTCACTCCGAAATCGGTGGTAAACGTGATCAGACGCTGAGCCACGGGAGCCTCGTTTCGCTGGATGGTCTGAAGGGCAGGGCGAAGTTAGCGCGAGGCAGCGGACAAGTCAAGGCAGCGAGCTGTCAGCTATCAGCTGTCAGCTAGAGCGTTTAGACATTGAAAATCTTGGATCAAAGACGGGCCTGCTGGCAGCTGAAAGCTGATAGCTGATAGCTGATACCTATTCAATCCGTATGTTTCCCGACCCGGTGTGCAGGTCGAGATGAAATCCGCCGCCGTTCACGGTTCCGCGCAGGTCACGTTTCCCGATCGTGCCCTGAACTGTGACCTGGCGGTCAGTGTGGATGGATCCCGAGCTGGTGTGCGCGCTCAAATAAAATGCCGCTTGTGCGGGCAGGCGCACGACAATGCCGCCCGACCCGGTGCTCATGTTCCAGTCGCCGGCAGGCTGGCCCTGCAACTCGATGCTGCCGCTGCCGGTGTGGGCGCGCACTGCGCCGCGCACGTCGTCCACGCGGATGCTGCCCGAACCTGTCTGGAAATCGATCTCCGCGCCCGACGAACCCGCCGCGGAGCTATCGAGATAGCTGATGCCGTGATGAATCCGCGAGCCTGACGCCAGCGGAACTTCCTTGCCCTCGGTCTGGGCGCGACTTTCGACGGACGTTTCACTTCCAACGCCCTCGCCGCGAAT
This sequence comes from Terriglobales bacterium, assembly GCA_049509755.1. GTDB lineage: Bacteria > Acidobacteriota > Terriglobia > Terriglobales > Acidobacteriaceae > JAIQGF01. The sequence goes on from JBEKZP010000041.1 coordinate 19,959, forward strand.
CGAGCCGCTGCCGGTGTGGGCGCGCACCGAACCGTGCAGTTTGCTCACTGTGATGCTGCCCGACCCGGTGTTCGCGCGCACCTGCCCCGCGATGTCCGCCAGGCGGAGGCTGCCGGATCCGCTCGTGACCTCCGCCGGCCCAGCGACGCCGGAAATTTCCTGGCTTCCAGAACCGGTTTTCGAAAGCAGCTTCGTCTCGGCGGGCACCACCAGCTCGTAGCTGATCGAAATATTGTCGTGCCGCAGGGTCTCGCCCAGGTGTCCGATGCGCACCGTGTTGCCGTTCTGCTCAATCGGCGGATTGGCCACGATCGCCTTCATGGCCGCCTCGGGATCGTCACCGAGGCAAATGCCGAAGCAGAAGCCGGCACGAACCGTGCCATGGACACGAATCGTTCCCGCCGCGCCGCTTCGCACCGTGATGCTGCCTGAACCGGTTATGACTTCCAGGTCCACCGGTCCGCTGACGTTCAATGTGCGATCGAACGTAGCCTCTTCCGCCAGCAACGGCAGAGTGCACAGCACTACCGCCAGGACCAGACCAATACGCGCCAATTTTTTCATTGTGACCTCAACCAGACGCAACACCCAAAGCGATCCGCCTTGAGCCCAATGCCTAGAAGTTTTCTGGGGATCCCCCAACTGGAGGGGTCTTAGGGGATCCCCTTTGTGCCGCACTCAAGTTACTGCAGCACAATCTGGTCGCCCTCCTTGAGACCTTCCAGCACTTCCGCTTTGGCTCCGTTGGAGATCCCAAGTTTTACTGCGACCTTTTTCTTGCCGTCCTTGGCGCTCGGGTCAGGGACTTCCACCGACGCCTTCTTGTCTTTGTCGTACAGCACCGCGCCTTCCGGAACGCGCAGCACGTTCTTGTGTTCGTCCAGGATGATTTCCGCGTTCGCGGTCATGGCCGCTTTCAACTCGCCGCCGGGATTGGTAATCGACACTCGCACCTCGAAGGTGGTGACATTGTCCTTTTCCACGCCCATCGGCGAAATCTTCGTGACCTTGCCGGTGAAGCTCTTGTCCTTGAACGACTCCACCTTGATCCGCGCCGGCTGCCCGAGATACACCTTGCCGATATCGCTCTCGTCCACCTTGCCCTTGACGTACACTTCGCTGGTGTCGCCTTCGGTCATGACCAGGGTTGACGCCGAGCCCATCACCAGAATTGAGCTGACCGCGTTTCCGATTTCCACGTCCCGCGACAGGATGATCCCGTCAATCGGCGCCACGATCGTGTAATAGGTGTATTGCTCCTCCAACTGCGCCAGGGTCGCACCGGCCTGCGCCACTTGCGCATGCGCCTGCTTCTCTCTTGCCTTCAGGACGCCGAGCTGCGCCTGCGCCACCTGTTGCTTGTTGATGGCCAGTTCGTAGGCCTTCTGCGCGTCGTCCAGTTGCGACTCCGAAACCACCCCGTCCTTGGCCATGCTGATGGCGCGATCGTAGGCACGCTTGAGCATCGGGATATCGGGGCTGATGGCGTCCACCTTGGCGCGCTCGTAGTCGGCGGTCGCAGCGCGCTCGCTGGCCTCGGCAGCCTCGAACTGCGCCTTCGCCTGGCGCACCTGCGCTTCGATCTCCACCTTGTCGAGTTCGACCAGCACCGTCCCCGCCTTCACCATCTGCCCGGCGTCGATGTTCCATTTCGTGACGATGCCGCTGGCCTTGGACTTGATTTCCACCTTGGTGATGGGCTCGATTTTCCCGGTCGCGACCACGCTTTTGGCCAGATCGCCGCGGTCCACCTTGGCCAGCTTCGACGCGTCAATCTTGGTTCCGCCCCGGGTGGCAGCCACAACACCGAATACGATGACCAGTACGCCTACAATCGATCCGCCGATATACAGCCAGCGTCTCTTCTTTTTCTTACCATTGCCGTTTGCCATTGCGCCCTCCTCGCCTTACCCGCCGGCGATGCTGGCTGCCACGGTGTTGGCGTCGCGCAGGGATATACAGCCCTATGATCATCATTACGCACCGGGTGCGGATTTGGTTCCCCGGATATCGCCCTAATTCATGCTGGGACCAATTTGGTGCGAACCGCTAGACGTGCTCGTTTTCCCTTTTCTTAGACACCGCCGGTTGAAAAAGGAAAGCAAAGAAACAGGCTTTAGGCTTTAGGTCTTAGGCTCTAGCCGTTGGCTTGAATATCTGAAGCCGAGCTCCGAACGCCTAACGCCCAAAGCCTAACGCCGTGCGCCTACTGTAGAATTCCGCCAATGGCCGGATACGTCCTCCTGCGGGTATTTGCCGTCTTGCTGCTGGTGGCGGCCAATGCTTTCTTTGTGGCGGCGGAATTTGCCCTGGTCAGCGTGCGCGACACTCGCATCCAGCAGCTCATTGAGGCCGGCCGCGTCGGCGCCCGCACCGTCCGCAAGCTGCACGAACGCATGGACGAGCTGCTCAGCGCCGTCCAGCTCGGTGTCACCCTGGCAAGCCTCGGACTGGGCTGGGTTGGCGAGCCCACCCTGGCCGCCTTGATCCAATTGGCCATGGGCGGCGGCGATCACCCCACGGTCCTGGCCCACACCGCCGCCGTCGCGGTGGCGTTCATCCTCATCACCTACCTCCACGTTGTCCTCGGTGAAGTAGTGCCGAAATCCGTGGCCTTGCAGCGGGCTGACCGCGTCGCCCTCGCCGTCGCCGCGCCCATGGATTTCTTCATGACCGTGGCGCGCCCGTTCCTGCGCGTGATCAGCGCTTCCGCCCGTTTTGTGCTGCGCCGTTTCGGGGCCCATGAGGTGCGTTCCTCCGGGGTTCATTCGCCGGATGAGCTGAAGCTGATCGTGACCGCCTCCCGCCGCTTCGGTGTCGTCTCCCAGGTCGAAGAAGAGATGATCCTGCATGCGCTCGAACTGGGCGAAATCACCGTGCGCCAGGTGATGGTCCCGCGTCCCCGGATTTTTTCTCTACCTGCCGACATGCCATTGGAACAGGCGCTGACGCGCGTCGTCGAGGAACAGCATTCGCGCGTTCCCGTGTACGACCCGCAGCGCGGCGCCGAACACATCATCGGCCTGCTCTACAGCAAGGACCTCACGCGCTGGATGCGCCTGCGCTACACCAAGCCGGCGTCCGATCCCGCGGCCGCGCGCCTCGCCCAGATGGTGGTGCGCGACGTCATGCACGACGCGCTGGTCGTGCCCGAAACCAAGCCGCTCACCGACCTGCTGGTCGAATTCCGCCACCACAAGCGCCACCTGGCGGTTGTGGTGGACGAGTTCGGCTCAACCTCCGGCGTGGTGACCGTCGAAGACGTGCTCGAGCAACTGGTGGGCGAGATTGAAGACGAGTTCGACATCGCCCCGCAGCCGCTTCCAGCCGGCGCTACCAGCATGGTGCTGGAGGGCGCGGTCAATATTCGCGACCTCGAAACCCAGTACCACGTCATGCTGCCCTCGGACCAGGGATTCGAAACGCTCGCCGGCTTCATGCTGGCCCAGTTCCAGCGCATCCCGAAGACGGGTGACTCGTTCGAATACGACGGCCGCCGCTTCACCGTGCTGGAAATGGAAAACCGCCGCATCTCCCGCGCGCTGATCGAGAATGTCGAGCCACAGTCGGCACAACGCGCCGGAGACTAAGAATTTGTAATTTGGTAATTTTGTAATTTGGTAATTTGAAGACAGGGGCAACGCGGACTAAGCACGCCGGCTGCTGCGAGCTGCGGTTTTCCAATTACCAAATTACGAACTTACGAAATTACCAAATGAGCGACTACCGGCTACCGAAAACCGCCATCGACCATCGACCGACGACCATCGACTAATGTTCCGCTTTCTCGCAACCCGCGTCCTCTACACTCTGCCCGTCGTCTGGCTGGTTGTCTCCATCGTGTTTCTGCTCATCCACCTTGTCCCCGGCGATCCTATCCAGCAAATGCTTGGCGAAAGCGCCGCCGCCGCCGACATCCAGGCGGCACGCCATGCCTATGGTCTCGACCTGCCCATGAGCCGGCAATATCTGAATTATTGGAAGGGCGTGCTGCACGGCGATCTCGGGCAGTCGCTGCGCTTCAACCAGAACGTCGGAAGCCTCATCGCCGAGCGCTACCCGTTCACGCTCAAGCTGACGCTGGCATCGCTTCTCGTCGCCCTGGCGACCTCGATTCCCGCAGGCGTGCTCTCCGCGCGCCGGCGTAACCGCTGGGAGGACCGCGCCATCAGTTTCGCCAGCCTGCTGGGGCTCTCGTTCCCGAACTTCGCCCTCGGCCCGGTGCTCATCTTGTTTTTCGCGGTGAATCTTGGACTGCTGCCCGTCTCCGGCAGCGGGACCCTGGCGCATTTGGTTTTGCCGGCGATTACCATGGGCGGAGCGCTCGCAGCGATCCTTACCCGCATGGTGCGCACTTCCATGTTGGAAGAATTGGGCCAGGACTACATCCGCACTGCGCGCGCCAAGGGCCTGCCGGAGCGCACCGTGGTCTACCGCCACGCGCTGCGCAATGCCATGATCCCGGTTTTGACGGTGATCGGCCTGCAATTCGGCGCGCTGCTGGCGGGCGCCATCGTGACCGAGACCATCTTTTCCTGGCCCGGCATCGGACGCCTCACCATCCAGGCCATCAACACCCGCGACTACTACCTCGTCCAGGGCTGTATTTTGGCGATTGGATTGACTTACGTTGCGGTGAACTTTCTGACGGACCTGCTGTATAGCGCGTTCAATCCGCGAATCAGGCAGTAGGGCGAGGTGGGTTTTGGGGACCTGTTCGGACCAAACAAGTGATAAGCGCTGTTAACGCCAGTTGATGGGGAAAAGTCAGGTATATTGCCCAGGCGTTGGATCACACGCAGGTGCGATAGAAGGGAGTCTGATGCCCAAGCTCCGCATCCATGGTTTCAGTGTAAGCCTCGAGAATCCACTCGGGGTGGGCGGACCTGCGCTGCACGAATGGGCCGTCAAGACACGCACGTTTCACGCCATGGTGGGCAAGGACGGCGGAACGACCGGTGTCGATAATGACTTGATCGCGCGCGGCTTCGATAACGTCGGCGCCTGGATCATCGGCCGGAATATGTTCGGCCCTGTGCGAGGCCCATGGCCCGACGACACCTGGAAGGGATGGTGGGGCGAAGATCCGCCGTATCACACTCCGGTTTTCGTGCTCACCCATCACCCGCGCGCGTCGTTGACCATGAGTGGGGGGACTACATTTCACTTCGTCACCGATGGCATCCAGGATGCGCTTGCACGCGCTCTCGACGCTGCAGAAGGAAAAGACGTCCGGCTGGGCGGCGGGGCGGCCACGATCCGAGAATACCTTCGTGTGGGACTCGTCGATGAGATGCACTTAGTCTACGCACCCGTTCTGCTCGGCTCCGGCGAATGCCTCTTGGAGGGGATGAACCTGACAGCGCTCGGATATCAGCTCAATGCGCACATAACCACTGCCAATTCCATGCACGTGATGATCGCGAAGACGAAGCTGTGAAACTAGCGATAAATCGCC
>JBEKZP010000042.1:0-24368 GCA_049509755.1 Terriglobales bacterium
GTACCGCTCAAAGCCGGTCATCATCGCCAGTGTCCTCTGTTTGTTGTGAGGCTTCATCTGGCTGCACTTTAGCTTGAACCGTTGTGGAAATCAGAGAACTTAATCAGAGTCTCCCTAACACCTAAAACCTAAAACCTAAAGCCTGCTTCTCTACCATCCCATCCTCTTTCGCAAGCTCATGATGTGCGCTACGTGGTGCTTGCCGTGCCAGGCGTACATCCCGAGATAGCGGTCCAGGTTCAGTTCGCCCAGTTCCGGATGCTTCAGCTTGAACTCGAACTGGTCCGGGGTCATCGCCCGCAGCACCGCCACCCAGCGGTGATGCAGCGCCTCCAGCAGCACCAGCGAGGTTTCGATCGGCACCTGCACGTCCGCCAGTTCCGCCCACCGCTTTTCGTCGTAGGGCTTGATGGTTGGGTTCGGCTCGGTAAGCGCCAGCTTGAAGCGGATGAAGGCGTTCATGTGACTGTCGGGCACATGATGCACCACCTGGCGCACGGTCCAGCCGCCGGGACGATAGGGCGTATCGAGCTGGGATTCACGCAGGTTGTGCACCGCGCCGCGCAGCCGCTCCGGGGCAGCCGCGATCTCGTCGATGAAGTGCCGCCGCTGGTCGTGGGTGTACGGGCCTTCGTAGTTGAATTTGCCGATGGGATAGCTCAGATTGGGGGTCGCTGCGGTGTCCATGCGGACATTTTAGCGGGGAATTACAATTTCAAATTTCAAATTTCAAATTTACAATTCCGGTATGCAACATTCACCGCGGTTCCTGCAGATCGTCAACGACGCCAAGAAGCGCGTCCGTGAAACCACCGTGGACGAAATCAAGCGCCGCCAGGATCGAGGCGACCGCTTCACCCTGGTCGACGTCCGCGAAGAGAGCGAATACGCCAAGGACCACCTGCCCGGCGCCATCCATTTGGGCAAGGGAATCATCGAGCGCGACATTGAGGTGAAGGTTCCGGACACCTCCGCCGAGGTCGTGCTCTACTGCGGCGGCGGCTTCCGCTCCGCCCTCGCCGCCGACAATCTGCAAGAGATGGGCTACATCAATGTGGTTTCCATGGACGGCGGCGTCCGCGAGTGGCGCGAGAAGAACTACCCGCTGACCAATAAGTGACCCACGGGCAGTTTTTTTTCGAGTGGTTAGCGCCCTCTGAGTCCGGGAGGGACGAGACGCTGGTAGACCCGGGACGGAAGTCCTGGGCCGGAACTACCTCTGCTCCTCCGCCACCGCCGCGCACAGCTCGTTGACCGCCCGGCGCTGTCCATCGCGCGAGTAGAGAAACTCGAACCCATGTTCCGTCCCGCGCGTATTGCGCACCATGGCATAGAGCGCGGGCACCGGCGGCAGCTCCAGGCGCACCACCTCGCCGAGGTAGAGTTGGTCGGTGAGCCTGGCGCACAGTCCGCCCTCTCCCACCATCACGGCTCGCCCGTGGACTTTGCGGATGGGTTGGTCTTCCCAGTAGACGATGGCTTTCAGCGGCCGGTCGATGGAATAGCGCGGAAACCGGCGGGATTGCACGGCTACGTTACCTCTCAATCCTGAGTGTCGGAACCTAAATTGTAGGTCGAGCGGTTCATCTTGTCGCGGCACGAAAGACGCTGGCGGGAAGTAACGCCGGCGCTGGGCGCCGCTGGCTCGCGGTGCCTTTTGGGCGTACAATTCCCGCCCTGTTTTTCTGTCGTCCTAAAAAGAACTGCGCTGCCCGCGGTTTTGCCCACGAGCAGCGCACCTACCAAATGCGACATTCCGCACTACCAACGGGTCGGAGACCCGTGCCACACAGAATCGGCAATTCCGCAGTTACTTGGCGGCGGGCGCCATGTAGCTGAGGTCGGACCGGAACTGCAGCAGCTCGGAAGTGGTGCTCCAATAAGCCTTGCGCAGCGCAGCCATGATGGTTGCGGCCTGGTCGCCGTAGGCCTCCTGCATGATCTGGTCCAGCGTTTTTGCGGTTGTCCCCGCCATCTCGCCGATGTTCTTGCGTTCCTGCACCAGCACCAGCTCGGGGCCTTGTCCGCCGTTGGCAAGCGCATACCAATCCTGAACAGTGGTGGGCGTGTTGGTCTTGGCAAAGGCGGCGTTGATCTTCTTGACTGCGTCGGCGAAGTCGGGCACCCCCTCCGGCTTGAGATGGAAAAAGATCAAGCTCAGGTACGGGGGCGGCGGGCCGGGCTTGTGGGCCACGGTGAGGTCGGAACGGTGCACGTAGTACGCCATGGTTTCCCCGGCCAGGTAAGGACCCATGGTGGCGTCGGCGTTGGCGCCGTCGGCGACGTTGAACTTGTCGCGCGTGTCGAAGTCCTTCCAATCGTGGCCGCAGGCGGCCACCAGGTAGTTACCGGTGTTTTCCCCGGTGGTGATCTCCCAGACTTCCCAGGACCATTTGTCGTTCTGCGCCTTGTGCCAGGCCATGTGCTTGGCGCGCCCCTGCTCGTACTGCGCCGTCATGCCCGGCTTAACCTTGTTGATTTCGATCTCGCAGACGCTGGCCGGCGGCGGGGCTTGGGCTACGGTCAGGGCTGCGGTTAGACAAACGAGAAACAGCACGAGAAACGTTTTGCGCATGCGATGCGACCTCCTGAACAACTTTCTTTAGATTTTGTGAGTGAACTTACGGGCCGTGTGGTTCGACACCCCTGCTTGGTTGCAGCAAGCCTACGCGGCGGGTGGGACGAGTGTCAATGCCACTGACAGGGCCCAGTGGCGCCATGACGAGGTTATATCAGCAGGTATATATACCTGCTGATATGGCATTACGTTCATCATTAAGGGCATATTAATGAAAACGGTAACCCATGTCCGCCGCTGTCTATTTGGCGCATATGACGGTATGTATACCGTCATATGCTTCATAACAGGGCGGCGGGGTATAATGCTTATGTTGGCGCTGATGTTGGTATATATACCTACATCAGCCACGAAGGAGAATGCGATGCCTCGCCCTGTGTCACGCATCGAAATCGCACGAGCAGACATAATCAAGTTGCTCGAAGCTTCTGGACAACGTGTATTCTCGCGATCCGACATCGCAAAGACGCTGGAGAAAAATCGTGGATTCTGGCGGTTGACGCAAAAAATGACAACGAATAGCTTCCTCGAGTTCTTGGTCAGACGCACAGAATTGAAAGCAGTGCGATTCGAGTCAACGGAATATCGCCCAATTACTCGGTACGTCTGGCGCGAAGCTTCCGCCTACCAACTTGCGCTTGGGATTAGACCGAGAGGGTATCTGTCTCATGGCACCGCCGTTTTCTTGCACGGTTTGAACGACCAGTTACCTTCGGCGATTTACATTAACGATGAGCAGAGCCCTAAACCTAGGCCGGCAGGTTCTTTGTCCCAAGGCAGGTTGGATATGGCATTCGCGAATCAGCAGAGGCAAAGCAGGTACAATTTTGCCTGGGGTGAGCACAGGTTCGTGATCGTGAGCGGTAAGCACACAGGCAAACTGGAGGTGCAATCAGTTATTGGACCCAGCGGAGAAAGTATTCCCACAACGAGTATCGAGCGAACGCTCATCGATATTGTCGTTCGCCCCAGCTATTCTGGCGGAATTGAGCAGATCTTGGAAGCCTACCGAAACGCAAAAGATCGCGTATCAGTTAACACCCTAGTCGCAACTCTGAAGAAACTCGAGTACGTGTATCCATATCATCAGGCGATTGGTTATTTGATGCAGCGAGCGGGGTACCTCGAGGAACGTTATATGCGGCTTAGAAAACTTGGTCTTCAGTTCGATTTCTACTTGCTTCATGGGATGAAAGAGAAACAGTACGTGCCCGACTGGCGTTTATTTGTTCCAAAGGGTTTTTAGGCGTTCAATAATGGTGCAGACATAATTGAAATAGAAATCAAATTCGTTGATAGCGCCCGCAACACTATCCCGTACCGCTGCCCAATCCCGCTGGTGGAATTCGCGATAGGCACTCACATTGCCGAGTAGGCGGAGGGGAACATCTTTTGCAGCGAACATGTTGGACACAAGCTGATGAATCTCCGAAGACGTCCAGTCGATCTTGTCTGTATTATCGATTGTGTAGATGTCGAAAAAATCTCTTGCCCGTGCTGTTTTGTAGGATCGCGGACGATACTCTTCCATCTGCTGACAAATTGCTCTGAGCTTCTCAGCCGCGATCATTGGTTGCGAGTAGACATATATCGTAAAATCCCCGAGTTCTTGCTCACGTTTACCCTCGCAATATTCATACTTGCTGAATTCAATGCTGAACACCCGTTCCTGGTGTGGGCCTGTGAGCTCCGCGTATTTTCGAAGCTCATCGATTTTGGTGCGCAGGTCCGCAAATCGCGCGGTTTCGACGATTTTGAATTTCGCAACGTACCCTCCCCAGCGTGGCGCTTCGTCTGGCCCGCGCAACTTGGGTTTCTGTTCGAACTTGAAATCGAACACCGTGAATCCTGCGGCCGCGAACCTCCTCACAAGGGCAGCTTCGATGCGATCATGAGCTTCACGGACTTCCGGGAAGTCGCCGTCAATAGAGAAATCCAGATCGAGTGATGTCCTGGCGCTTATTCCATAGACCAAGCTCAATGCATTTCCGCCCTTGAGAACGAGTTTTTCCATCAGCCAGTCATCTGAAAACATTGAGATGATCGCGATTTTCCTGATTTCTGCGAGCGTCATTTGAACTTCTGTTTTCGGGACCGGCAAGGTTCGCACATGTACGTCGGGCTTGATAGCCAGCGCAGCGCTTGATTGTGCTGGCGGACTCGACTGCGAACGCTGGCTTATGGCGCGGGATGTGACCCGCCGTCGTTTCGGCAATTATTCCTGCACACTCACGACCTGAAGGACTTCTTCCACCGAAGTGTCGCCATTCAGCAGCAGCAAGCCCGCGTATTTCTTGAGGTCGAGCATGCCGTGGCGCAGCGCGGCGCTGTGGAGTTCTTCGGTCAGCGCGCCTTTGGCGACCATGGTGCGCAACTCGGCGTTCATCTTCATCACTTCGTAGATTCCGATGCGCCCCTTCACGCCTTTGCCGGCGCAGGCGTCGCAGCCGCGGCCTTTCCAGAACTTGGAGCCGCGCGGCAGGCCCATGTAATCGCAGGTCGCGTCTTCGGCGACGTACTCTTCCCGGCAGTGCTTGCACAGGCGCCGCGCCAGGCGCTGCGCCATCACGCCGATGGTGGAAGACGAGATCAGGAAGGGCTCGATGCCCATTTCGTTGAGGCGGGTGAAGGCTCCGGCGGCGGAATTGGTGTGCAGCGTGGTGAAGACCAGGTGCCCGGTGAGCGCGGCTTCCACCGCGATGTGCGCGGTTTCCTTGTCGCGGGTTTCGCCGACCAGGATGATGTCGGGATCCTGTCGGAGGAAGGCGCGCAGAATGCGGGCGAAGTCGAGTCCGATATCGCTGTTGGCCTGAATCTGGTTGACGCCGGCGAGGTCGTACTCGATGGGGTCTTCGGCGGTAGAGATGTTGAAGCCCGGGTCGTTGATCTCGGCGAGGGCGGAGTAGAGCGTGGTGGTTTTGCCCGATCCCGTCGGACCGGTCACGTACATGATTCCGTAGGGCTGGCTGATCAGTTCGCGGACGAGCTTGAGGGTGGGTTCGTGCGAGATGACCTTGTCGAGCCCCAGCATGGTGTTGGACTTGTCGAGGATGCGCAGGCAGACCTTCTCTCCCCACTTGCCGGGAATGGTGGAGACGCGGAAGTCAATCGGCCTGGATTCCATGTTGACGGAGATGCGGCCGTCCTGCGGCAGGCGCTTCTCGCTGATGTCGAGCTTGGAGATGATCTTGAGGCGCGAAATAAGCCCGAGCTGCACTTTCTTGGGCAGGTTCTGGATGGTCTGCAGCACGCCGTCAATGCGGTAGCGGATGATGACTTCTTTTTCCATGGGCTCGACGTGGATGTCGCTGGCGCCCTTCTTGATGGCCAGTCCGAGCACGGAATTGGCGAGGCGAATGATGGGCGCGTCCTCGCTGGCGGACATCAGGTCCTGCTTGCTTTCGGCGGCTCTGTCCTCGGAGACCTGGATGTCGCGAATGAGGTCGGACTGCATCATGTCGATCATGGCCTCGGACGAGGCCGGCGGCGCAACCAGGGTCGTGGTGGGTGTGACGCCCGTAGCGGACTTGTCCTCTTCCTTTTTCATGAGCTGCGTGTAAGTGGTGCTCATGAACTTTTTGAAATCTTCCTCGGTAGTGACGACGGGCTCGACCATGACGCCCTTGATGATGCGGCGGATGTCGTCCAGGGCGACGATGTTGTTGGGATTAACCATCGCGAGCGAGAGACGGTTATTGATGAAGGCGATGGGAATCACTTTGTGCTGCAGCACCATGGGCAGGGGAAGCAATCCGAGCACGCGGGGATCGAAGTGCATCTTGGCGAGGTTGATGAATTCGATGCCGACATGCTGGGTGGCGTTCTCGACGCGCTCGGCGAGCACAGTGGTAAGGGCGAGGCCGATTTTCGGGTACTGCATCAGCAGGTCGTGGAAGTCGGCCTGTTCCAGCACGGCGCAGGTGGTGGGCTGAATGGAGGTGACGGAGGCGGTGCGCGGCTTGCCGGTGAGCAGCGCCATTTCGCCGAAGTTCTGTCCCGGACCCATCTCGCTGAGGAGGAAGTCAATGCCGGTGTGCGGGTCCTTTTTGCGGATCTCAACCAGGCCGCCGGTGATGAAGAACATGGAATTGCCCGGCGCGCCTTCACGGACGATGATCTGGTTGGGGAAGAAGTCGCGGCGCTTCATGCGCTTGACCACCTGCTGGCAGTCGTCAACGGAGAGGGCGCTGAACAGTTTGATGCGCTGCAGGAAATGCTGCGGCTCGGCCGCGGTCTTGGACGCCTCGACGGCTTCGCGCCAGGGAGCGTCAGCAGCGGCGCCGCCGCCATTCGGCGGTACAACCCCTTTCACCGGATCAGACGACATGATGGGCCTCCAAACGAGTTTCAGTTTCAGTTTCAAGTTTCAGACGGCCGGAGCTGAACCCGAAACTGCGGACTCAAAACCCGAAACTGAAACTTCTTCGTCGGGTTGCGACTGACTTCCGTAAGAAACGCCGGGGGGGGAGGCGAGGGATTATACATCAGGCAACGGGAAAGGCCGGATGGATTGCGGAGTCGGCGCCCGTGACGGAGGGTACCTCCCTGGCAAGCGGAGGCAACGGTTTTTTTCCCCCGGTTCTTGAGCTATAGTGACGGCGCTGTCAGCAAGCACCAGTGTGCCCGGGCGCGCTGGTCAGGCCGGCTTATGAGCACCACCAAAGCAACGCCCGCGAACGTGTCCAGCGCATTGCGCACCATGCCTGCCGTCATCTGCTTCGATGGCGACACGCTGGCGCACAAGGCGATTGCCGCCTGCCAGCGCTACGCGCGGGTGAAGTACGAAGACCTGGCGTCGCGCGAGGCGGAGACCATCGTGATCGTCTCCTCGGAACGGCTGCTGGCGCAATACCAGCCGCTGCTGCGCGGCTCGAACATCGGCATCATCGCCCTTTCCGACACCCGCTACCGCGACGCGCGGCTGGACGGCGCGGTGTACGGTTACCTGCCGACCAATACTCCGCCGTCGCTGGTGGAACGCATGATTGACAACGCGCTCGAACACATGCACCTGCTGGCAACGCGGCGGGAGGTGAACGAGAGGCTGGCGGGAGCGACCAACGAGATCAAGGAGCTGAACGCGATCGGGGCGGCGCTGTCGGCCGAGCACGACACGGACAAGCTGCTGGAGATGATCCTGAAGAAGTCGCGGGAGATCACCAAGAGCGACGCGGGATCGTTGTACCTGGTGGTAGATGCGCCGCTGGAGGGCGAGGCGCCGGCGCCGGCGCCGGAGGAACTGAAGGAGTACGGCGGCGCCAAGCTGGTGGTGAGCCGCAAGGAAGTCACCAGGAAAGTCCTGCGCTTCAAGCTGGCGCAGAACGACACGGTAGCGGTGCCGTTCCGCGAAGTGGTGATGGACATCAGCGACAAGTCCATCGCCGGTTACGTGGTGCAGACGGGCGAGATCGTGAATCTGGAAGACGCCTATCACCTGCCGGAGCTGGTGCCGTACTCGTTCAACCGCAAGTTCGACGAGGACTCAGGATACCGGACCAAGTCCATGATCGCGGTGCCGATGCGCAATCCCAAGGACGGCGAGATCGTGGGCGTGGTGCAGTTGATCAACGCCAAGCGGAACTCCGAGGCGAAGCTGAATTCGCTGTCGGCGGTAGTGACGCAGGTGGTGGCGTACACGGTGCGGCAGCAGGAGATGGTGGCGTCGCTGGCGAGCCAAGCGGCGGTGGCGCTGGAAAACAGCCTGCTGTACCAGCAACAGGAGAAGCTGTTCGAGGGATTCGCGAAGGCGGCCGTGACGGCGATCGAATTGCGCGATCCGACCACGGCGGGCCATTCGGAACGGGTGATGAACCTGACGGTGGCGCTGGCGGAGACGGTGGACCGCGCCGCCGACGGGCCGTACAAAGACCTGAAATTTAGCCGAGACCAGATGAAGGAGATTCGGTACGCCTCGCTGCTGCACGATGTCGGCAAAGTCAGCGTGAGCGAAAACGTCCTGAGGAAGGCGGAGAAGCTGTATCCCGATCAGCCGAAACTGATTAAATGGAAATCCCAGTTCCTCAAGCGAAGCCTGCAGTGGGAGGTTGAACGTAACCAGCGGGATGCCGCCGAGCAACGCTGCGAGGCACTAGAAAATACGCTGCGCGAAATTCAGCAGCAAGCCTATGAGAATGCCGCCCAGCTGGAGGCACTGCAATCGAAGGCGAAGTTCCTTCTAGAGAACGGGCGCGAAGAGTACGTGGCAAAGCAGGCGGAGTTTGATGCCTTCATCGAGCAGCAGTTGAAGGAAGTGGACGCTTATTTCGCGACGGTACTGCAGGCGAACGAGCCGACGTTGCTGCCGGAAGGAAGTTTCGAGAAGCTGACGGAGATCGCGGCGCGGCACTTCCTGGATTTCGACGGCGCGGACGAGCAGTTGCTGACGCCGCACGAGGTGCAGTTGCTGTCGATCCGCAAGGGATCGCTCGACGACAACGAGCGGGTGCTGATCGAGTCGCACGTGACCCACACCTTCGAGTTTCTCAGCAAGATTCCCTGGACCAAGGAGATCCGCAGCATTCCGGAGATCGCGCGCGGCCACCACGAAAAGCTGACCGGCAAGGGATACCCCTACAGGCTGGCCGCGCCGGAAATCCCGCTGCAAACGCGCATGATGACCATCTCCGATATTTTCGACGCGCTGGGGGCGAGCGACCGTCCGTACAAGAAGGCAGTGACGCTGGAAAAGTCGCTGCAAATCCTGGAGATGGAAGTAAAAGACGGCAACCTCGATCCCAACCTGTTCCGCCTGTTCGTGGACGCCAAGATCTGGGAGCGCTGGCATCAGGAGCCGTTCCCGTACTAGCTCTTAGCTGTTAGCTCTTAGCTATTAGCTTGTGCAGTGCGAGGGATGGAGTGTCGTTTCACGATAGATCAGGTCTGTTGGCCGGTCCACCGAATGTCTATCGAAATCAGGAATAGAGTTCCGCCAACAAGGCGTAGGCCCTGCGCAAGTGCGGGATCATGATCGAGCCGCCGACCACCAGCGCGACGTTGAGCGATTCCTCCTGCTCGGGACGCGAAGCGCCGAGGCGGTACGACTGGATGATGTGGTAGTTGATGCAGTCGTCGCAGCGCAGCCCGGCTGAAACCACCAGCCCCATCAATTCCTTGTACTTGGCCGGGATGGCGCCTTCCAGGTAGGTGTTGTGGTCAAGGTTGTAGAAGCGCTTGACCAGGTAGTTGTCGGCGGCATCCACGTTCTGATTCAGTCGGCGGCGCGTGTCGAGGAACTGGCGCGCGATCGGGCTGCGCGCGGCGGCGTCATCTTCGCTGTGGACGTAGGTGGGCTCGCGGCGTGGTTCAGGCATGAGGCAATTCTATCGGGTGATCGGATGATCGGGAGATCGGGCGATTGAAAAGCAATCCAGCAGCATTGCCGATTGCGGATTGAAGAACGGCAGTACGAGCGCATAAACTCTGGCGATGAGCTTTCAACCAAGTTCCCGTTTCCCGATGTTCTTAATGTTGGTCATCCTGGGCGGGCTGGCGTTTGGGATGCTGGCGCTGTCTGGCCAGTCGGCAACCCTGCGGAACTCCCAACCCGTCCCAGTACCGGCGGATCCACACAGGTCGTGGCGCTTTCAGCGTGGTGGGTGGACGTATGTGCACCTGGAGGGAGGGCCGGCGGAGATCGGCTATCAGCACGGGTACCTGCTGGCGCCGGAAATCGAGGACGCGTTCCGGGCGTTGAAGCTGCAGGACACGCACAACACGAAACGCGACTGGGAATTTTTCCGCGCCACGGCGCGCGACGTGCTGTGGCCGCACATTGACGCCGAGTACCAGCAGGAATTGCAGGGCATCGCCAATGGGCTGAAGGCGCAAGGCGTCGCCATGGACGTGTGGGACGTGGTGGCGCTGAACGCGTTCGAAGAGGTGCCAGATTATTACGTGCCGTGGCTGGACGCGAAGGAGAAGCGCGCCGGCGCGCCATCTGCACCCCAGCACGCCCAAAATCAGGGCGCGCTGGGGACCCCGCCATCGCTGCACGCGCCGGGGAATTGCAGCGCGTTCGTCGCCACCGGGAGCTGGACGAAAGATCATCGTCCGGTGATCGCGCACAACAACTGGACCAGCGTGATTCCCGGGGCGCGCTGGCGGATCATCTTCGACATCGTCCCGCAGAACGGCTACCGCATGATCATGGACGGATTTCCGGGGGTGATCGTCAGCGACGACGACTTCACCATCAATGCGGCGGGACTGGCGGTGACGGAGACCACGATCTCGCGCTTCCACGGGTTCGATCCGAACGGCAAGCCGGAGTTCGCGCGCGCGCGCAAAGCGACCCAGTACGCAAAGTCCATCGATGAGTACGTCAAGATCATGAACGACGGCAACAACGGCGGCTACGCCAACGACTGGCTGCTGGCCGACTTCAACACCGGCGAGGTGGCGCGCTTCGAACAGGGCCTGAAACACACTCGTCTATGGCGTACGAAGGACGGGTACTTCGTGGGATCGAATTTTCCCAGTGGCCCGAAATTGATCAAGGACGAAACCGATTTCGATGTCAAAGACAAGTCGAGTTCGATGAACGCGCGGCACGCGCGCTGGAACCAGTTGATGGCGCAGTCCAAGGGAAAAATTGACGTCGCGCTGGCGGAGCAGTTCGAGAGCGACCACTACGATTCGTTTCAGAAGAAGGAAGAGGCGAACGAGCGGACGCTATGCGGGCACGTGGAGACGTCGCCGCGCGGGGCGAAGGAATGGGACTGGGGTCCGTATCATCCCGGAGGCACGGTGCAGGCCAAGGCCGCCGACGCTGCCATGGCGAAAAAGATGGCATTTGTGGCGCGCGCCGGTCATGCGTGCGGCGCAAACTTCAAGGCGGCGGAGTTCCTGGCCGCGCATCCGGAATATGCATGGCAAAAACCGGTGCTGACGGACATGATTTCGGGGCCGTGGACGGAGTTCACCGTGGGAGAGAAGAAGTGAGATTGTATTTTGGAATTGGTAATTTGAAATTTGCAATTTGCAATTGGGCCGGCGCTGCGCCAACCACCAGGCTACGATAAAATTCAGAGTCGCAAATTTTCTGCGCGAAAGGGCTTTCCGGCCGATGAGAATGCTATTTGGAACCGACGGGATCCGCGGCATGGCGGGCGACCCGCCGCTGGATGCCGCCACCGTGTATGCCGTGGGTGCGGCGCTGGGACGGCAATTGAAGGCGCAGCACGGCGACGCGCAAGTGGTGATCGGGCAGGACACGCGGGAGTCGAGCGCGTGGATTGCGGAATCGCTGACACGGGGACTGGAATCGGCGGGCGTCGCCTCGCAGAGCGCGGGCGTGATCACCACGCCGGCGGTGGCGTTTCTGGCGCGCGGCGGTTTTGCGGCGGGGGTGGTGATTTCCGCATCGCACAATCCCTGGACCGATAACGGCATCAAGATCTTCGCGCACGACGGCTACAAGCTTTCCGACGAGGTGGAGGAAAGCCTGGAGGGCGAGATCTTCGCGCTGCTGCACGGGAACCGGGTTCCGGCCGCCGCTTCGCGGCAAAGCGACACGCCGGGGCCGATGGGCACCGAGCCGCGGCTGCTGCAGGAATATGTCGCGTGGCTGGCGAAGAACGTGGAAGGGACTTCGCTGCGCCGCCTGCGCGTGCTGGTGGACTGTGCCAACGGAGCAGCGACACCGGTGGCGCACGAGGTGTTTCGCGCTTGCGGCATTCACGCCGAATTCACCTGCGATCGGCCGACCGGTCGGAACATCAACGAGAGTTGCGGCGCGCTCCATCCCCGCATCGTCGCCGGCATGGTTGCGGAGCGGCCTGGAAGCTTCGACCTGGGCATCACCTTCGACGGAGACGCAGACCGGGCGCTGTTCTCGGACCGCGAAGGACGAGTGGTGAACGGCGACGCCATCCTGCTGCTGGCGGCGCGCGACATGAAAGCGCGGGGGCGGCTGAAGGGCGATACGGTGGTGGCGACCACGATGTCGAACATGGGCCTGGAAGTGGCACTGGAGGGCAGCGGCATGCGCATGCTGCGGGCGCCGGTGGGAGACAAGTACGTGCTGGAGGAGATGAAAAAGACGGGCGCGACGCTGGGGGGCGAGCAGTCGGGGCACATCATTTTTCGCGACGGCGATTCCACCACCGGCGACGGCCTGCTGACCGCGTTGCGGGTGATGGAGGCGATGGCGCGCAGCGGAAAGCCGCTGCACGAACTGGTCGGCGATTTGAAGGTCTATCCACAGACGATCAAGAACGTGCGGGTGAAGGAGAAGACACCGTTCGCCGATTTGCCCGAAGTCGCCGGCGCCATTGACGCGGCGCAAAAGGAGCTGCACGGGAGCGGAAGGGTCGTGGTGCGATATTCCGGGACGGAGGGGCTGGCGCGCGTGATGGTGGAAGCGGAGTCGGAAGACACCATGAAGCGGATCGCGGAGGGAATCGCGGGAGCGATTGAGAGGGCGTTGGGAATTTCGTAATTTGGTAATTTAGCAATTTGGTAATTTGAAAGACGCAGGGCATCCAGCGTGAGCCGGTTGCCGGTTTTCAAATTACCAAATCACCAATTTACGAAATTACCAAGTTTTGGAACCCGCATGATTGACATCAGCCAAAACGATCGCGTGTTCGTCCTCACCGGCGCGGGAGTGAGCGCGGAGAGCGGGCTGCCGACGTTTCGCGGGGCGGGCGGGCTGTGGCGGGGGAATCGCGTGGAGGACGTCGCGTCGCCGGTGGCGTGGGCGCGCGATCCGCTGATGGTCTGGCAGTTTTATTCCATGCGGCGCAAAGCGCACGGCGGGAAGCACCCGAACCCGGCGCATTTCGCACTGGCGAAACTGCAGGAAGCGCTCGGGGACCGGTTCTTCATGTGCACGCAGAATGTCGACAAGCTGCATGAGGAGGCGGGGTCGCGCAGCGTGGTCCACATGCACGGGCGGCTGTTCCAGAGCCGCTGCGACACCTGCGCCCGGCCGCCGTTCGAGGACGCCAACACCTACGAAGACAACGTGCCGCGATGCGCGTGCGGCGGGCAAATCCGGCCGCACATCTGCTGGTTCGGCGAGACGCCGTACGAGATGGACGTGATTGAGCGGGAACTGCGGCGCTGCTCGGTGTTCATGGCGGTGGGAACGTCGGGCGTGGTGTACCCGGCGGCGGCATTCGCGGCTCAGGCACGCCGCAGCGGCGGGGCGAGGACGTATTACGTGGGGCCGGAGGAGCCGGCAAACCGCGCCATGTTTGACGAGTGCTACCTGGGCATGGCCGGCGAATTGCTGCCGCGGCTGTTCCATTGGTCCCAGCTCGGCGCAGTAGCTGTGTGACTTTCCCACAGCAAGCGCGAGAGCGCCCTTCGCCCCTCGACTGCGCTCGGGGTCAGGGCAGGCCATGTGCCACACCTTTACTCCATATCGCGCCAGTTCTTGCCCACGCCGATATCCACCACCAGCGGGACTTTGAGCGGATGGGCCTGCTCCATCTGCGCCTTGACCAGCGCGCGCAGGGTTTCGATTTCCTCTTCCGGCGCTTCAAAGACCAGCTCGTCATGCACCTGAAGCAGCATGCGCGATTGCAGTTTTTGTTGGCGCAGCAGGCGGTCAATGCGGATCATGGCGATCTTGATGAGGTCGGCGGCGGTACCCTGCAGCGGAGTGTTGACGGCGGTGCGCTCGGCAAATCCGCGGAGGTTGGAATTCTTGCTGAGGATGTCGGGAATGGGGCGCACGCGGCCGAACAGCGTGGTCACCCGCTGGTCGCGCTTCGCCTGCGCCAGGGTCTGGTCGATGAAGCGGCGCACGCCCTGGTATTTTTCGAAGTAGGCCTCGATGTAGGCCTTGGCTTCCCTGGTATCAATCCCCAGCGTTTGCGAGAGGCCGAACGCCGAGAGGCCGTAGACGATGCCGAAGTTCACCACCTTGGCGCGGCGGCGATGCTCGGAGTCCACCATGAGCGGAGGCACGCCAAAGACCTGCGAGGCGGTGAGGGTGTGAATGTCGTCGCCGCGGCGGAAGGCCTCCACCAGCAACCGGTCTTCGGAGAAGTGCGCCAGCAGGCGAAGCTCGATCTGCGAGTAATCGGCCGCCAGCAGCACGCAACCGGGCTCGGCGATGAAGGCGGCGCGGATTTCGCGGCCCAGCTCGGTGCGGATGGGAATGTTCTGCAGGTTCGGGTTCTTCGACGAGAGGCGTCCGGTGGCGGTGTTGGTCTGATCGAAGGTGGTGTGCAGGCGGCGCGTTCTCCGGTTGAGCAGCAGAGGCAGCGCGTCCACGTAGGTGGACTTCAGCTTTGAGAGCTGGCGGTAGGAGAGCACCAGGCGCGGCATTTCGTGCGCGGCGGCGAGGTCCTGCAGCACGTCCACGGCGGTGGAAATGGTCCTGCCTTTGCCGTATTTCATCGGCTTCGGCAGGTTCAGCTTGTTGAACAGAATGTCGCCGAGCTGCTTGGGAGAGTTGATGTTGAATACCTGCCCGGCGAGTTCGTAGATCTGGAGCGCCACCGACTGGCAGTCGCGATCCAGGCGACTCGACATTTCGGCCAAAACGTCGCAGTCGATTTTCACGCCGGCGTCTTCCATGCGCGCCAGCACGGGCACGAGCGGGAGATCGATTTCGTCGTAAAGCTTCTTCAGTCCGGCCTGCTCGACTTTTTCGCGCAGGCAGGCGGCGAGACGGCCGGTGACGTCGGCGGCTTCGGGGAGCGATCCACCCAGCTTGAGGTTGAAGTGGCGCAGCGCGACCTGGGGCAGCTCGTGGTTGGAGTAGGTGGGGTCGAGCAGGTAGGAGTAGAGCATGGGGTCGTGCTCGACGCCGGCGAGTTCGATGGCCGGTGCGTTTTCAGGTCCGCCGGAGAGCGCGTGCAGGGCGGCCTTGTAGTCGTGAATGGATTTCGCAAGGTTGGGATCGGCGAGCGCTTTTTTCACGCGCGCGGCGGCAGGGCCGTCGTCGAGGGAAATTGACAGTGCGTGGCCGGGATGGGCGGAGATGGCGAGCTTGTCGGGCGCGGTGGCACTGGAGACAGCGGCGGTGAGGGGCAGAGATGCAGTCTCGTTTTCCGGGACATCCTCATCTTCTGTCGCGGGCGAGGGCGCCCGCGCCACATCGCCTTGCTGGATGGCGATAGCGAGTGGAGCGTGCTTGCTCACCGACTGGAGCACGCTTTCCACGTCGGCGGCGAATGCGGCGTCGCGGTAATCGGTCTCGCCGAGTTCGCCTCCCGAAGGCAGGAATTCCTTCAGCAGCGTGGTGAACTCCAGCTCGGCAAAAAGCTCGCGGCAGGCGGCGGCGTCAGGCTCGACGGCGCGCATCGGCTCCAGGTCAAGCGTGACCGGGACGTTGGCATCAATGGTGGCCAACTGCTTCGACCACAGAATCTGCTCGCGATAATTCTGCAGCGATTCGCGGTAAGTTTTCTTCTCGATTTCGGCGGCGTGCTCGAGAGCGTTCTCCACCGAGCCGAAGCGCTGGATGAGATCCACCGACCCCTTGTCGCCGATGCCGGGCGCGCCGGGAATATTGTCAATGGCGTCGCCGCGCAGCGCCATGACGTCCACCACGCGCTCGGGCGGCACGCCGAGAATTTCCTCGACCTTGGGCGGATCGCAAATCAGGTTGTCCTTGGGCGGATTGAGGACGCAGACCTTGTCGGTGACGAGTTGCAGCATGTCCTTGTCGTTGGACACGACATAGACGGTGTGCGACTGCGCGGCGGCCTGGCGGGCGAGCGTGCCGATGACGTCGTCGGCCTCGTAGCCGGACATTTCAAGTATCGGGATACGATATGCTTCGAGCAGGCGGCGGATGTGGGGAATCTGCTGCGCGAGGTCGGCGGGCATTTCCGCGCGCTCCGCCTTGTAGCCCTTGTACTCCTGCTGCTGGAAGGTCTGCGTTTTCAGGTCGAACTTGCCGACGGCGGACATCTGCGCCGCCTGCTGGTCGCGAAAGGTGGGCCCGGCCACGTCGAAGACGGCGGCGCGGAACTCGGGCGCGAAGTCCTTCACCAGCTTGAGCAGCATGTTGGTGAAGACGAAGGTGGCGCTGGTGGGAACGCCGGTTTTGGTGCTCATCTGCCGCTGCCGCGCCATGGCGTGATAGGCGCGGAAGATGAACGACATGGCGTCAATCAGGAAGATGCGCGGCTTGCCGTCATGCTTCGGCGGAGTTTTGGGAGATGACGGCGCGGGCGCGGGGGTCGCGGGTTGCTGAGCGGATTGTTTGCGTGGGGGCAACGGATTAGTTTAGCAGGAGCTGCGCGTCCGAAAGAGTAGGGGTCCTTCGACGCGGACGCGCCCTTCGGCTTCGCTCAGGGCAGGCTCCAGCGGCGCGTCCTCGCTCAGGATGACATCCGCTAAAAGTGGCTAATTAGTAATGATCCGCGTCGATCCGTGCTCATCCGTGGCTAAGTTTTTTCCCGTACACGGTTGTGTAGCTGAGCTTGATCTCGCCGCAGGCGCCCTGCTCCTCTGTGGGCTAACGAATTCCGCCGCTCCGCGGCTACAATGCCGCGGGAGAGGACAACGTGAACGATAAGAAACGGCTGCTGCTGATCAGCAATTCGACGCAGCACGGGCGCGGCTACCTGGAACACGCGGAGGAAGAGTTGCGGGATTTTCTGGGCGGCGTCAGGCGCGTGTTGTTTGTTCCGTATGCGCTTCTTGATCGCGACGGGTACGCGGAAACGGCGCGGGCAAAGTTCTCGCAGATGGGCTTCGCGCTGGAATCGATTCATCGCGCGCCCGACCCGCGGAAGGCGGTGGAGACTGCCGAGGCCATCTTCATCGGCGGCGGCAACACGTTTCGCCTGCTGAAGACGCTCTACGAATATGGTCTGCTGGAGCCGATTCGCCTCCGGGTGGAGGGCGGAATGCCTTACATCGGGTCAAGCGCGGGATCGGTGGTGGCGTGTCCGACGATTAAGACGACGAACGATATGCCCATTGTCGAGCCGCCGAGCCTGACGGCGCTGGGGCTGGTGCCGTTTCAGATCAACGCGCATTATGTCGATCCCGACCCGAACTCAATGCATATGGGCGAAACGCGCGAGGTGCGGCTGCGCGAATTTCACGAGGAGAATGAAACGCCGGTGGTCGGAATCTGCGAAGGTTCGATGTTGCGGGTCGAGAACGGCGCGACGACGCTGAAGGGAACCACGGGGGCGAAGATTTTTCGGCGCGGCGAGCAGCCGGTCGAGATCGCGCCGGGGACGGTGGTGGAGCTCTGAGTGGCACGGAGACTCTTTCGTGCCGTCCCTACGGGACTCTGAATAACTTTGGCCGACGGTCCCGGCACTTACGTGCCGGGCTATGTTCTGCCGCCCCTTCGGGGCTGATTAAGTCTAAATCGGCGGTCAGTCTCCCATTTTTGATTCCGTAGTGGGCTTGTAACTTTCCAGCAGGGCGGCGGCGCGATTCAGCGCGTCCGTCAACTCCTGCAATTGCCGGGCGGCGGTGGCGGCGTCGTCGCGCTGGATGGACTCGTTGACGCCAGGGATGGTGGAGGCCGAGTAGCCCTTCAAGTCCGCGGGCGCGTAGATGGCGTGGCGGAACCACGGACGGCGGGGCAGGCCGTTGGGCAGCAGGAGCGCGCGCTCGGTGGCAAGGAGAATTTTGTTCATGCGTTCGGCATCCGCGGGCGAGGGCGAGCGCGCCACATTGTTCAGTCGTTCGGCATCCGCGCTCGAGGGCGAGCGCGCTCCAATAGCGTTGATCGTGGCGCCGGCCTGGGCGAAGCGGCGGGCGGCGGCGCGGGCGGACTTGAAGCTGGGCGCCTGGTCGGCGAGATGCTCGGCCGCATTCTTCTCCGCACCGTCAAGATAGGCGGCGATTTCCTTGCCGTAGGCCTCGTAGTCGTAGGGCAGCACGTTGGCCTCGGACATGCGCAGCACCTGCAGGCCGTAGACGCGCGCGATTTCCTGGGTGTAAAGAAAATTGGTGTCGCCGAATTTCTTGTACCAGGCGAAATTGTCGAAGACCGAGTGGTACACACCGTAATTGCCGCCGGAGCGAATGTCGGTGGCGGGCACGCCGGAGTGGTCGAGGAAGGAAGTGAAGTCGGATCCGCTGCCGAGATTGCCGACCGGCGGTTCGGACGCAGTGCTCGCGCCGGAATCTTTCTCGTTGCGGGCCGCGGTGCGCCAGGCGTCGTAAAGCGTGCCGCCCTTGGGGCTGGAAACCATCTTGGTGATATCGCGCAGAAATCCGCGCAGGCTGGGCACCGCCGAGGCGCGGAAATTCGGGCCGGAAGCGCCCGTGTCGAGGTTGAAGTAGGCGGCGGCGCTCTCCAGTTCCTTCTCGTGTTGCTCGAGCCACTCGGTGGAGCCGATCAAGCCCTGCTCTTCGGCGTCCCAACTGGCGAAGATGATGGTGCGGGCGGGGCGCCAGC
The DNA here is from genome assembly GCA_049509755.1 of Terriglobales bacterium. Classification (GTDB taxonomy): domain Bacteria; phylum Acidobacteriota; class Terriglobia; order Terriglobales; family Acidobacteriaceae; genus JAIQGF01. The sequence continues at coordinate 18,912 of JBEKZP010000042.1, forward strand.
CAGTGCGAAGCAAACGGCCGATGCCGCGCGCCGCTTCCAGCATGGCGGTGGCGCCGCTGATGGGGTCCACGGCGCCGTAGACCCAGGCGTCGCGATGCGCGCCGGCGATGACCCACTGGTCCGGCCAGCGCGTGCCGCGGACGCGCGCGATCACGTCCCAGATGGCGCGATAGCGGAAATCCTGCTTCAGGTGTAGCTTGACGCGCACCGGCCCCGGCCCGAGGTGGTAGGTAAAGGGCAGCGCGCCCTGCCACTCGCGCGGCGATTCGGTCCCGCCCAGCCCCTGCAGGATGGGCGATGCATCGTGATACGACAGAGGTGTGGTGGGGATTTTCGGAATGTCGGGCGAGGTTTGCGGGCTGACGCGCCGGGCGCCGGGCGTTGACGGCCAGCCGGGCGTGGTGGGATCGCCGAGATGCTCGAATCCGTACTGGATGGTGCCGCGCTGCACGCCGGTATCGGGCCGCCATGGGCCGTTGGGATAAATGTCGCCACGAAAATACCCGTCGTCCATTGGATCGGAATAAAAGAGCATGCCGGCGGCGCCGGACTCCTGCGCCATGTACACCTTGACGCCGCGGAAATTTTCGCCGTAACGCACCAGCACGATCTTGCCGCGCACATCCACACCCATTTCCTTGAGCTTCTGGAAATCCTCGGGGCGGCCGTAGTTTGCGTAGACCACTTCGGCTTCGACGTCACCCGAAGGCGAGTAGGCGCTGAACGGCATGACGACGCGCGGGTCGTCCTGGAAGGGGTCGCCCTCGACGTGCTCGCGGGTGGGCCCGTGCATGATGATGCCGGCGGGCGTGACGGCGTCCACGCTGACCTCGGCGGGATAGTTCATCCAGACTTTGTACTCGACGATCTCGGTGTCGAAGCCCCACTCGCGGAATTTGCGCGCGACGTAATCGGCGGTCTTGCGGTCCTCGGGCGTGCCGGCCATGTGCGGCGCGGCGGTCAGGATTTTCATGTGCCGCTCGGCCTGGCGCGGGTCGGGCACGGCGAGGAACTGCTGCTCGATGGAAGCAGGATGCGCCGGCGCGGGCTGCGGCGATTGCGCGACCAGCGTCGCACAGAGAAGAAGCACCAGGATTGCGGCCTGACGAAGACGCATACGCTCACATCGGCAAACTTCGAGTGTAAAGGGAAAGTTGCGAGGCACGCAAAATACCGATGCCGGCGATTCACAACATTTATCGCATTTTTACGCGGTTTTAATGTCGTTTGCTGCTGCTGCGAATCTAATAGTCATATGGCTGACAAGCTCATAAAACGGTACTTATTCGCCAGCGACTTCGACCAGACGCTGAGCTTCAATGACTCGGGGTACGTGCTCAGCGAACTGCTCGGCATCCCGCCCGACGAGTTCAAACGCAAGGCCACCGGGATGGCGAAGCTGAACCTGGTGCAGCAGGGGGCGGAGCTCGCCTACCTGCTGTTGCACGACCCGCAATTTCGCCGCTGCCGGCGCGAGCACCTGCACCAAGTCGGGAAGCGCATTCCGCTGAAGGAGAATATCGGGCTGCTGTACCAGATCCTGGCCAGCGGCATTGATGGTTATCATTTCGATTTCTTCGTGCTATCGGCGGCGCCGGTGGAGATCGTGCAGTCGGCGCTGGAAGGAATTGTCCCGGCGGACCACATCTACGGCACCGAGTTTCAGTACAACGGCGCGGGCGAGATCGAGAGGATCGTGCGCACCACCGCGGGATACGGCAAGGTCGCCCGCCTCGACCAACTGCAGGCCGAGCTGCAGATTGGGCCCGACCACGTCATCTTCGCCGGCGACGGCAGCTCCGATGTCCACGCCATGCTGCACGTGAACGGGCGGGATGGATTGACGATTGCGGTGTCGGAGACGAGCAATGTGACGCAGATCGCGAAGCGCACGGTGATCAGCGCCAACGCGCTTGCCATGCTGCTGCCGATCCTGGAGAAAATTGCGGGCTGGCAGGCGTCGCAAATACGCGACTTCTTCGAATCGCACGGGCTGCTGGTGCAGGAGTGGGCGCGGGTGCGGACGGATTGGCTGACGCTGCGTCCTGCCGCGCCGCCGGAAATCGCGCAGACCGCGGGCGCGGAATGATCCTAAGCCTCTGAGCCGAAAAAGCAGAACCGCAAAGGACGCCAAGGACGCGAAGAAAAAAAACAGCCGCAGATGTACGCTGATTCACGCTGATTCTTGTTTTTCTTGATCGGCGTCGATCTGCGTTAATCAGCGGCAAGTTCCTTTGCGATCCTTCGCGTCCTTTGCGGTGAGCTTCTGCTTAGCTAGGCAATAATTCCCAGCCGCTTGCCCACGCGGCCGAGCACGACCAGCGCCTTGTCCAGTTCCTCGCGGGTGTGAGTGGCGCTCATGATGGTGCGGATGCGCGCCTTGCCTTCGGGCACGGTGGGGAAAGCGATGCCGGTGGCCATCACGCCTTCCTTGAACAGCTCGCGCGAAAACTCCATCGCCAGCCGTCCTTCGCCGACAATGATGGGAGTGATGGGGGTTTCGCTCCTGGGCGTGTTGCGGCCGCCGATGTCGAAGCCGAGATTGCCCAGTTCCTTCTTAAAGTAGCGCGTGTTCTCCCACAGCTTCTCAATGCGTTCGGGCTCCTGCTCGAGGACCTCGAAGGCGGCGATGCAAGTGGCGGCGACCGAAGGCGGATGCGAGGTGGAGAACAGGAACGGCCGCCCGCGGTGGTAGAGGAACTCGATCAGGTCGCGGGTGCCGCAGACATAGCCGCCGAGCGCGCCGATGGCCTTAGACAGCGTGCCCACCTGGATGTCCACGCGGCCGTGCATGCCGAAGTGATCGATCGTGCCACGACCATTCTTGCCCAGGACGCCGGAAGCATGCGCGTCGTCCACCATCATGATGGCGCCGTATTTTTCGGCGAGATCGCAGAGCGCGGGCAGCGGCGCGATGTCGCCATCCATGGAGAACACGCCGTCGGTGATCAGCAGCTTGCGTCCGGACTGGTTGGCGACTGACTTCAGTTGCTCTTCCGCGTGCGCCGCGTCCTTGTGGCGGAAGACCAGGATCTTGGCCTTGGACAGCCGCGCGCCGTCGATGATGGAGGCGTGATTGAGTTCGTCGGAGATGATGAAATCGTCCTTACCCAGCACCGCCGACACCGTGCCGGAATTCGCGGCGAAGCCCGATTGAAAAACCACGCTGGCTTCTACGTTCTTGAAGCGCGCGATCTTTTCTTCCAGCTCCATGTGGATTTTCATGGTGCCGGCGATGGTGCGCACCGCGCCCGATCCGACGCCGTACTTGCGCGTGGCCTCCAGCGCCGCCGCGCGCAGTTTGGGGTGCGTGGTCAGGCCGAGGTAGTTGTTCGACGCCAGGTTGATGACGTGGCGGCCGTCGAAGGTGCACTCCGGCGCCTGCTCGTCCTCCAGCACCCGCAGGCGGAAGTACGTGCCCTTGTCCTTCAGTTCGTTCAGTTGGTCGGAAAGATAGGAGAGCGGGTTGGTGCGGGTGGCAGTCGGCATTTGGACCCCCGTCTATTGATTAGCCACGGATCTCCACGGATACACACGGATCGAACAAATTAAGAATTAAGAAGTCAGAAGTCAGAATGAAAACAGCAAAACAAATGGGCCCGGCTCTCCCATTCTTCATTCTGCATTCTTAATTCTTCATTCTGTATCCGTGCAAATCGGCGGCGATCCGTGGCTAGCGGCTTCCATTCGGGTACAGCAGAATCTTGCTGGCCTCGCCGGTTTTCAGGCGCTCCATGCCCTGGTTGAAGTCCTTCATCGCCAGCTTGTCGGTAATCACCGGGTGCAGGTCGAGCTTGCCGGCCTTGAGCAGCGCGGTCATCTGGTACCAGGTCTGGTACATGCGCCGGCCGTTGATGCCCTGCACGGTGATGCCCTTGAAAATAATGTCTTCGGAAAAATTCAGCGCGATGGGTTTGGAGGTCAGGCCGAGGAGGGAGATGCGCCCGCCGCGGCGCACGATGTTGAAGGCGGTGCGGATGGCGTCGGGGTGGCCGGCCATTTCGCAGACCACGTCCACGCCCACGCCGCCGGTCAGGTCCATGATGATCTGGCGCACGTCCTGCGTGGCGGGGTCGAGCACGTAGTCGGCTTTCATCTGCTGCGCGATCTTGCGGCGATATTGATTCACCTCGATGGCGAAGACCTGGGTCGCGCCGCACGCGCGTGCCACTGCGATGGCGAACAGTCCGATCGGCCCGGTGCCGGTGATGGCGACGGTCTTGGCGGCGATCTCGCCCGCCAGCACGGTGTGCACCGCGTTGCCGAGCGGGTCGAGGATGGAGGCGTACTCCTGCGGGATGGACGGGTCGAGCTTCCAGATGTTCGACTCGGGAATGACGACGTACTCGGCGAAGGCGCCGTCGCTGTCCACGCCGATGATGGAAACGTGCTGGCAGATGTGCGCCTCGCCGGTGCGGCATTGCAGGCACTTGCCGCAGGCGACGTGCATCTCGGCGGAAACGAAATCGCCTTCCTGGACGCTGGTGACCTCGTCGCCGACGGCGGCCACGTTGCCGCAGAATTCATGTCCGGGAATCAGCGGCGGATGAATGCGGTGCTGCGCCCACGGGTCCCAGTTGTAAATGTGCAGGTCGGTGCCGCAGACGCTGGCGACGCTGACCTTGACCAGGACATCGGTGCGGCCGAAGGCGGGGATTTGGACCTCGCGGATCTCGGCGCCCGGCTTGGGTTCGGGCTTCACTACCGCGAGCATGGTGTCCGGCATGAAATCCTCGGCGCGCAGCATGGCCGCACGCGGAAACTATGGACAAACCTGTGATTTTACCACGCTGCACACTAGGGGATGGCGGCGCCGACCGCTGAGACGCCGGAGTTCATGGCTTGAAGTTCCATTTCAAACCCGCCGATCCAGCCGGCGACCAAGTTGTATACAAACGCGCCGAATGCACCGAACAGAAAGCCCATGCCGGCGTAGAGAACGGGCATCACCAGCGCGAGGCCGATGCCGATTACCGCCGGAAATGCAGGGGCGCCCGTCTGCTTGCCGGCAACAGCTCCGATCATCGAGATAAGCAGGAAAAATGGGACGAACAACAAGCCCATTGCCCCGTGGAAGATCCCAGAGACCTTCGCCACTGAAAGCACACCGACCGACCTGAGGCGATACGTCATCAAAGTACCTCCGTCGACAAAAGTAAGTTGAGGCTGCGATTCTCCGCCGAGCGGATATTGAAAGCAACATCGAAGCCAGCGTTCGTGCGGGCGACCGCACCGCAACGGTCACAGTGGAAATGCTTTTGGGAAGCAGAGTGGAATTGAAAACCGCAGGTGTCCTTCGACTCGGATGCGCTTCCGCAGCCCGCATCGCCAAAACCGGTGGGGCTGACGCCGCTATTTTGGTGTAAAAACGTCTTTATTTTGGAGTAAAACGTAATTATCTTGGAGTGAAATCAGGCCGGTTTCCCCAGGCACACCACTGCGCCGGCTTCTGAGGCC
>JBEKZP010000043.1:0-23074 GCA_049509755.1 Terriglobales bacterium
CTCGCCGGGCCGCAAATTCAGCGACCGCACCCTTCGTGGGTTCAGTCAAACCGATTGAATCCGACATCCGCGACCCTTCAGCGAGACGAGCGCTGTAGTTGTTCAGAGATTCCTTAGGGGCCCACGAAATAACAATTGCCCCCGATAGCTGGAAGGGCGCCGCCGGGTCAGCCGTGTTGCTGCTGTCACCTGAGGGGTTGCTGCCGCGCAGCTGGTTCGCAGATGACGATCTGCAAGGGATCTTCTACTCGCCCTCAAACAACTGTTTTCATTAGGTTACGGCTGGGCAATCTACTCAGCCGCCCCGCCGTGGCTTCCACCAGGCGCCTATCGGCATTACGAGGGGGGTACGGCTCTGACCTTCCGCATTCTTGGCGGTGATCGCGTACTGCCATAAGCCATTCAGGTTCTGCCACTGTCGGCGTACTAGCTGGGGTCAAGGATAATCCGGTAGTGCATTGAGCGGACCGACCGTAGCCGCCCAGCGGTCGGAATCTGCAGGGGCTGCATACTCCAGTTCTGTGCCTCAGAGGAGAATCGCCACAGAAAAGGCGAGAATGAGCATTTTGTTCATTCCAGAGGCTCCATATAGCTTATTTCAAGAACGGCGCGTAGCTGCTGGGATTGGACGGAGCACCCTGTGTCAGTGTTCAGCCGGGCTACCAGCCCTCTTAGATGTGAGCCGCTTCTTCCTCGGCGCTAGCCAGCACCTTCGGGCCCTACGCAATTGAAAAAGATCAACGATTGGCTTGACAGCGCAGCGAAGTTGTACTATTTTTTTAGGCGCGATTGATACGTTTCATGTTTTCCGCGACCACAGCGCATCACGGACCTCACGCCTGCAGAGAGTGCCCGGACCTCGATCTATCTGGCCTCGTCGCCCAGGATGAAGGCGTCACCGGCAAATACTTCGCGAGATGCAAGGTCGCCAAAGTCTCCAACGCCGCACAGGACGACATCGCCGCGGAACGGCTCTGGCGCGAAAGCCTGCGACTGGCGAGATTGCAGGCACAGGAGGAATCAATGGTATGAGCGATACGCGATGCGGACGTCGTGATTTCATACGCCGGAGCGCCCAGGCAGTGGGTGTTTTGAGCTTGGGGCAAGTGTGTTGGCTGGACAGCCAGTTGAACGGCCAGCCGATTGGGGACGTGGTTTCAGGCGACATACCCTGCAAGGAGATCAAATATGCCGCCGCCTAATGCTCTTACTGACTTGCCCAAGTCACCTTTACCACTTTCAACCCCGACGCGGTTTCAAGTTCGTGAGCGAACCGGCAAGCTTGTAGTTCCGGCTGTTTGCATCGGCAGCGCGCTGGCCTATTTCGGTCCCGGCAGCCAGCCGATCTGGGTCGCGGCGTTGATCAAGAATGGATTGCTCACCACATCCCAAATCGGCTGGCTCGCCTCTGGCGAGCTGTTGTTAATTGCAATCAGTACGTTGGCAGTCTCCGCCTGGGGGCTGCGCCTCAGCCCCCGTCGTGTCGCAGTGGCCGCCGCATCGTTAGTGGCGATCGCCAATGCCGTGGCGATGATTCCGGCGGTGGAGGCCGTGGTCCTCGGCCGATTGCTGAGCGCGATATCGATGGGGGCCTTGCTCGCCTGCACTACCGGAGTTGCCGCGCGGAGGCGGGATGCCCAGCGCGTTTTCGCGCTGACGCTGGGAGCCGCTCTGCTCCTGGTCGGTACTGCTTTTTTCCTGTCGCCCAACCTGGTCGGCCGGTACGGTCCCGCAGGACTTTTCGCGCTTGTAGCCAGTATCGGGGTGGTGGCGGCGGCCGCGGCGCTGCTGGGTCTTCCGGACCTTGTCGCAGAAGCCGAACGCGCCACACGCGTCGCAGGCACATCGAAGCTTGCACCTCTGCTGGCATGCTTGGCGTTGGCGAGCGTTGCGGCTGGGATAGCCACGGTCGCGACTTACGTGATTACCATCGGCAATGGGCTTGGATTTGACGGTCGCACAATGGCTACCGCGCTCGCGATGACCACCCCGCTGGCCGTGCTGGGTCCGGTCGCAGCCCACCTCCTGGGGGAGCGTGCGGGGCTCCTGCGACCGGTTCTTCTTAGCCTGATCGTGATCACGATAGACATGTTCTTCTTGGTGAGCGCCGCCTCACCAGTCTTCCTCGGCGTCTACATGGCAGTGCTCTCCGTGGCGTGGATGTTCTGTCTTCCCTATGCCATTGCTTTCGTGAGCCGGGTTGACCCCTCCGGTCGGTTTGCCAGCGCTGCGCAGGCATTCGTGATGATCGGCGCAGCCGCCGGTCCGAAGCTCGGGAGTGAACTGATTGGCTTCGCTCATTTCCAGGCGCTTGCAACTGGCGCGGCACCATGTGTTACGGTGGGCATTTTGCTATTCTTAGCGGCGAGCGGCTTGGCAAAGAAGCAGAAAATGACCAATTCGCTTTGAAATATAGCTTCTGAGTGCGCCATGCCGCATTCAATGCGGGATCGAAGTTTTGCTGGCCTACGCAAGTCGCCTCGGCCCCGTGCCCAAGAACCTAATTACCCCCGTCGCCGGCTTGATTCACGAACGATTAGTCGTAGTGGCAACAATATGCGCTTCGGCGGGCGCGGTGTCGTCGATCCCATACACTCCAACAGCAACTCCGCCGCGCTGTGGCCGATATCAATGCTGCCCTGATTAATAGTCGAAAGCGGCACACGCCCCGTCATCCGCCCTCCTAGGTACAGCCTCCTTTGGATTGGTGATGACCGGCGACACTGGCCTCCCGTAACGGGTAGTCGAAGTAGTCGTTCAGCAGGACTGGAATGCTGCGGCGCCCGCAATTAACACACGCCATACTCTTTCGTGAAGTCGATCATGACTTTCACGTTCTCGACTCGGGCTTCGTCGGTCATGCCACTGGGTCCCAAAATGAGTCCTCCCTCTTTGCCCATGATGTCAATGATCTTCTTACAGTACGCTCTGACGTCATCGGGTGTGCCTGTGGCAAGCAGTGAAATAGGCACGTTGCCCGAGATGCAGACCTTGTCTCCGAGAATTTTCTTGGCCTTCACGAGATCTACTCGCTCGAGCCAATAGAAGATTTTTCCCGGAGGTACGTCGGACATAGTCTCCAGGCGGGAAGTCAAATCTCCCTCACAAAAAAGCATCACAGTGAGACCTTCCTTAACCAGCGCAACCATTGCTTCCCGCACGGTAGGCCAGAAGAACCTCTGGAATTGCTGCAGGGACATGAAGCCCTCCATGGATCCACGTAGCCCCAGCCCGACAAGGGAACTGCCGGTTTCACTCCAGCCGACAAGGGAACTACCGGGTCCCTTCGCACTCCGCACTAGCCCTTCGACCGTCATTGGAAGCAGCTTTTCACATGCCTTGAGGAGCTTCTCCGGCCTCCGGTACATGTCCATCATGATCCCTTTTTGTCCCCTCAAAAAATCGCAGATCATGTCGAAGGGCGTCTGGCAAACTCTGCCGGAGAAAAAAAGCGGGAAGCCGGCCTGCTTCATTCTTTCCGTCCAATTCTTCATGAGGACGGCGATCTCCTGGGCCGCCTGCCCAGCTTGCCTCAAGGTGTCTAGAGCCTCTAGCCCCTCAGTAGTGCCAAAGACGGCAAAACTTGTGGGCGCCCCATACAAGTCCATGCCCTCGCGAATCGGAGGCAGCAAGGCCAGACCAGCGAGCTTTGCATAAGCGCGCGGCCAGTACTTGCGGGCAACGAAGTCAGAGGGATCATAGATCAGCGCATCATACTCGTCGGCCGACATGATTTCGGCTTGCACCCACTGAGGCGTACCAGCATTCGCGGGCAACCCATGGCCGGCCCACATATAGCGTTTGCAATCCAGCGGGCCCAGAACGGGGACGATAGCGGCATTGCCTGCCCCAAGGTCAAAGCCTCCCAAGTCAGGTTCGAAATACACGGCTGACTGGAACGCCGCTTCCAGGGCCTTCTCGACATTCCTCCACCTCTCTTCGTCGCTGATTCCCAAGCATTCCCTGGCGTAGCGGGCAGTCTCGCCAAACACCGGTATGCGGTCCGGTCTTTTCAGCGCTATAGCATCACTCACTCGCTTTTGCCGCTCTTGGTACAACTGCTGCGGTGTCTTGCTCAATTGCGCCTCCTCGAATCAGTTTGACTCGATCTTGTTTGGCCTTCTCTGCTCACCACCACGGCTTTATTAGAAATTCGCTGGAAAAGGCTGCCTCGGCAGACTAGGGCAACTCCGCTTCAAGCATCTTCTTAAGGATGCGGCGGTCTTCCACCACTATTCGATCCGTCGCCACAGGGGACAGGTGTCCCGACCGACTGACACAGGGGTTCACCGTCCAAGCCCGATTCTGGCTTGGGCAGGTCTAGAGGGCGTTGCTTCTCGCAAGCTCGCCGCCTCCTACGCCCCCAGCGCTTACGACTCAAGCATGGATGCCGTTGCCTCGATGATCGGAACGCAACTAAAAGATTCGGTTTCGACCTCGAAGTAGGGAACGAATTCCGTCCCCCCTGGCCCGATGCCGGAATGGCTCCCACATGTCGATACAAGCAGCCTGGATCGCGCTCCGTTGGAAGCCGCTCAACTGCTCCCGGAAGAACTCATCCGGCGTCTCTTTCTTCCGTTCCCGACCAAACCACAACGGTTCTCCCGTCGCTAGATTACTCACCACCATAAGCAACTTCTGCTTCTTCCCCAAATGGATCTCATCGATGCCCATCTGCCGTAATGCTGGCTTCCTGCGTCCTGCAGCCCAGCGTGTCAGATGAATCAGGTCGATGCCGCGTACGGTGCTTCCCGCCAGTCCAAATCGGGGCGCCACCCGCCGCACCGGGGCGCTCTCGCAGGTTTCCCCGATGGCCTCTTCGAAGCGCTTGCTGAACGGGGCCTTGCTGGGCAGTTGCTCCACGACATCACCGATCCTTCCCGCTACGTAACCATTGACACCTGGGAAGACGAGGATTCCTACGGTGCCTTCCGTGCCGTGAACCGCCAGGAGTATAGCGCTCTGGACCAGCAGATGGAGGCGCTGACCGAGTCGGAGAAGCGCTTGGGAGTGTTTTCCCGGTTGTGAGCAGTGAGTTGCGAAATCGGGCCATCTGCTGATCTTTTTCGATCACCCGATCACCCGATTGCCGGATCACCCGATCGCCGACGACCAACCTCGCAACCCAAGCACACGATAAAATGGCGTCCCGATGCCTGCCTGGTTGGATCAGCTCAACCGAGAAGTGATCGCGTGCACGCGCTGCCCGCGGCTGGTGGAGCACTGCCGCACCGTCGCGCGCGAAAAGCGCCGCGCCTATCGCGAGTGGGAGTATTGGGGCAAACCGGTCCCCGGCTTCGGCGATCCTGACGCGCGCGTACTGATCGTCGGACTAGCGCCGGGCGCGCACGGCTCCAACCGCACCGGGCGGCCGTTTACCGGCGATTCATCGGGGAACTTCATGTACCCGGTGCTGCACTCGACCGGCTTCGCTTCGCAGCCGAACGGGACGCACGTCGGCGACGGATTGAAATTAAAGGACGCATACATCACCGCCGCCGTGCGTTGCGCGCCGCCGCAGAACAAGCCAACGCCGCACGAGATCGCGAACTGCGCGCCGTTCCTTGATCGCGAGATTGCGGGATTAAAGAATGTGAAAGTGATCGTCGCGCTGGGGCGGATTGGATTCGATGCTTACCTGAACTACCTGCGCCGCGGCGGGGAACTGAAGAGCAAGAAGGAGTATGTCTTCGCGCATGGCGCGCGCTACATGACGCCCGGCGGCAGGATTCTGCTGGCGTCGTATCACCCGTCGAACCAGAACACGCAGACGGGCAAGCTGACGGAAAAGATGTTCAGGAAAATCTTCGAACAGGCAAGAAAACTGGCTTCAGGCGCCGGGGTGCAGGGAAGTAAGAATTAAGAAGTAAGAATGAGAAGCGCGCGCGCGATCGGTTTTAATTCTCATTTTTAATTCTTCATTCTTAATTCAGTTGCGCCAGCTCACAAATCACCAATCAGAAATGCTCCAGGCGGACATTCTCGATGGATTCGACCTCGAGCACGGCGACCCACTGCTGGCCCAGGCGCTGCCCGAAGACAATACGCGCGCCCAGTATGCGGGCGATGAGTTCGGGCGGAAGGTCGCGGTGATACCCGAAGAAGCGCTCCTGCAGCCGTTCCCACCCAGGCACGCGCAACAGATGGCGCGGTTCGAACTTGGTGGAGAAGACAAGCGCGGCGCGGTAACTGGAGCGCGCGTCGGCAGCGCCGAGGACCTGCGCGGCGGAAAAGTCCTCGATGCGGACGATGGCCACTGCCTGGGGAACGTAACCGAGCCAGGGACGCGTGATTTCGTCGGAAGCAGGCCACGCGGTGAGAACGCGCCCCGCGGGATAGTGCTGCGCCACGAAAGCGTCGGCGGACTGGTGCAGCCGCACATAATTCGACCAGGCAAGATTGTCTTCGGGCGCAAAGCGGTACGGTGGTTCGGTGACCAGCGCCATCACGAACCCTGCGCAGATGAGGGCAACGAACCCCGGCCACCGCGGCAGGCGCCGGCGCAGCGTTGAAACGCAAAGAATCACCACCAGCGGGTAAACCGGAAGCAGGTAGCGCGCCAGGACGGCGCCGCCGAGGATGGAAAGCGCCACCAGGTGAACGGCGATGAGCACATAAAACACTGCCTGGACGCGCCGAGCAATGGCGGGAGTTTGCACTCCGCTGTTGCTGGTGCGCGGTGGAAGGAACATGGCCACGGCGGTGGCCAGCGTCAGCAGGAACATGTTCATGTAGCCGAGCAGGTGCCAGAGTCGCAGCGCGAACGCAGCCAGGAAGCGCACGGGATTGAGCGTGGCGCCAAGATTGTAGCGGAAGAATTCGGGGTTGCCGAAGACGTGTCCGGTGCGTGCGTAGTGGAAGGCAAACCAGGCGGCGAGTGGAACCACTGAGAGCAGCAACGCGAACGATCTGGTGATTGGGTGATCGGGTGATCGGGTGATTGCAACGGCATTGGAGATTGGGAATTGCCGATTGGCGATCGCGCGGGCGATCAACTCCCACGCCCAAAGCGCCAGCGGGACCAGAGCCGCGGTTTCTTTGGCGAGGCAGGCGAGAGCGAAGAAGATGATGGCGGCGATGCGGCGATCGGCGAGATAAAAATAAACGCCCCAAAGAATCAGGCCTGCGGCGGCGAGGTCGAGATGGGCTATCGCGCTTTGCGAGAAGAAGACTGGATACAGCGCGGTGCAGATGAGGGATGCGATGGCGACGCCGGCACTGGCAACCCGGCACGCCAGCCGGTAAACGGCAAGGAGAGTAAACGCGGCAACCAGCAGGATGGCCGAGCGCGTGACCGGCGGCGAGTAGCCGAACATCTTCCAGGCGGCAGCCAGATACGCCATCAGCAGCGGCGGATGGGCGTTGCTCAGGGTTGAGGTTGGGATCAGCGTGCCCGTGACCAGGAGGTCGCGCGCGGCGGGAATGTAGTAGCCGGCTTCGTCCCAAAAGTAGGGAAGACCCAGGAGCGTGAAGTGAGTGAGGAGGAGTCCCGCAAAAAGCAGAAGCAAGAGAATTGCCGATTGTCGATTACCGATTGTCGGTTTCGTCAGGAGCGGCGCGCGTGCGGAGGTCGTCGGCACGGGAAGGATGATACACGGGCGCGAATGGCGAGGGCGCGGCGGCCCACAGACATGCGGCGACGCGCAGCGCGGCGATCGCGCTCCATCAAGAATCGGTCAGTTGACGCCGCCGGGAACGGTCATGTGCGGGTCGAGCTTGATCTCGCCGAAGGTTTTCTCGTATTGCGATACATTCTGCTGGAGGATGCTCATCAGCGCCTTGGCTTGCTGCGGGCTGAGATAGATGCCCTGGTAATTGCGCACCTCGACCTCGTGCTCGCTCGGCTGCTGCAGGGTGCCGAAGACAAGAAAGAAGTCCCAGACGTTGACGCGCACCTGCACGCTGTTGGCGTAGTTTTCGCGGTACTCGGCGGTATTGACGAGCTTGATGCTGGGTTGAGCTGGAAAGGCCATGGGGGAATTCTAACTTATCGGGCGATCTGGTGATTGGGCGATCGGGCGATCTGACGATTCGAACGCGCTCAATCGGCGTTCAGCATGACAGGCCCTAAGCTGCGCGGATGAAGAAATAGGCGGAAGTGGCGAAGCCGATGAAGATAATGAATTGACGGGCGCGGCGCGGGTCCATTTTCCGGGCGTAATGCGCGCCGCCGTATCCGCCGAGGGCTGCTCCGGTGACCATGACCAACGCTTGCGGCCAGAGAATGGCGCCGGCAGCGATAAACGTGATGATCGCCACCAGATTGGAAACGCTGACCAGGTAGGTGCGCAATCCACTGATGGCGTGCATGCTTTCCACTCCCATGAGAGCGAAAACGGCAGCCACCAGGATTCCGACACCGGCGCCGAAGTATCCGATGTAGACGGAGATAAGCAGCAGCAACACGACGGTTACCCCGCGGGTTGCCGCCGAGACGCGGGGGCGATGATGAGTGCGCTCGCGCACCCAGCGGGCAATGCGGACGCCGTAGACAAAAAATAAAGTTCCCACCAGCAAGAGCCAGGGAATCAGGCGCATGAAAGTGGATTGCGGAGTTCGCAGCAGGATCTTGGCGCCGATGACTCCGCCGGCAGCGCCCACCATGGTCAGCAGCGGCAGGAGGCGGGCATGGGCGGCGACCTCGCGGCGGTAGGCGGCAGTGCTGGCGACGGTTCCGGGCCACAGCGCGGCGGTGTTGGTGGCATTGGCTTGGATCGGCGGAACGCCGGTCAACAACAGCGTCGGGAAGGAAAGAAAGCTACCGCCGCCGGAAATGGAATTGGCGACGCCGGCGAACAGGGCGGCGGCAAACAGGATGAGGGCGTTGTGCAGGTGCACGCGAACGAGTTTCTAGGTTCTAGTTTCCAGTTTCAAGAAGAAAGCAAGCAGGCTGGGAAGCTTGGTGCGAAAGGGGGGATTCGAACTTGAGCCGCTTTGCGGGCGTGAGCGAGGTGCAGCCCAGCGGGAGCCCGCAGGCGAAATCCCGAGCGGCAGCGAGGGACCTCTCCTACTGAAACTGAATCTCGAAACTGGAACTCTGTGGTGCGAAAGGGGGGATTCGAACCCCCACGGGTTGCCCCGCCAGATCCTAAGTCTGGTGCGTCTGCCAGTTCCGCCACTCTCGCACCGGGTAATGATAGCAATATTCAGCGCCGCCGGGAGTGCTGGTTCTGGAACACGGAAATGGATTTCCGATTGTCGATTGGCGATGGCAAACGGGCTGGAATCCCGGGCCACACTGACCGGCGCACCGCTCGGCGTCCAAGCTACTGGACGCGGCTGAGGCCCTCGTAAATCCACAGCCCGGCGATGATGAGGATGAGCAGGCCGGAAGCGCCGCCGAGTATGCGAACCGGCAAATTGACCTTGTTGAGGCGGGCAATCACCTGCTGCTGCTCGATCTGCATGTGGGATTCGGAGTTGCTGAGGAAGAGTTGATCGTCCTCACGCATGGCCAGGGTGCTGCGATAGATCAGGAGAATCACCAGGACGGCCGTCAGCACGCCCCAGACGATCAGTAGATTGCTCAACGTCGATGACATGCGCCACCTCGGTTGTTATGTGCCCAGGTCCCAATGCGGGCAGGACCTCGACAAATTATATGCCCACGGGGAGGGCGAAAACGGGGATTATTTTCAGCCCGCGGCAAGGCGTAAGTGTCAAGGCATACCCGGAGGGCTGAATAGGCTGGGCGCTGTCGGCCCGGCGGAGGATTCAGGTGCGACCTCGCGGCAGGGGAAATCATCTAATAACGTAATGGAATCACTGGAGCCAACTGCAGGTCACAGCGAGATGTGACCGGCATGGGTTCTTTGGTATAATTTGGCTCGGAAATCACTCAGAGGAGAAGAAATGGCGACCACGACGACCACCCCAACCAAGACTGCTCCGCTCAACATGACACCCAACGCGATTACAAAGGTAAAGGAAATCATGTCCCAGCAGAACCCGGTTCCGGCCGGACTGCGAGTGGGCGTGGTCGGCGGCGGCTGCTCCGGGTTCTCGTATTCCATGTCGTTCGAGAACGCGCCCGGGCTGATGGACAAGAGCTACGATTTCGACGGTCTGAAGGTGTACGTGGACGCGACCTCGCTGATGTACCTGAACGGCGCGCAGGTTGACTACGTCGAGACCTTGGAAGGCGCCGGATTCAAGTTCGAGAACCCGAACGTGAAGAGCACCTGCGGGTGCGGGTCTTCGTTCAACGTGTAAGAAGCTTTTAGCTGTTAGCGATTAGCTAAAGCAAATTCAAGCCTCGCGGAAACGCGGGGCTTTTTGCTTGCGGGCGAGCGGCGTTCGGCAGCGGCCTTTAGCGCGGATTTTGCGGTTGCTGCGGGGTTTGCTGGCCCATGCCGCCGGACTGGCCGAACGACGAGGACTGACCGAATGAGGAAGGCTGGCCGAAGCCGCTGGGTTGTTGCTGGCCGAGGGCGCTGGCAGGCGTGCCAATACCGCCGACGGCCGTGAAAGTCTTGCCGGTGAAAGGACCGTTGATGAGGCCGCCTTGGTCGGTGGTCGGGTCATAGAAGAAGAACCACTCGTTGTAGTGGGTCTTCTCGTTGAACTCGTGCAGGCCTTCCTTTTCGCTGAGACTGGAAACGCCGATGATGACCCCGCCGCCGATGGCATTGGTGCTGGAGATCATGCTGCTGGATCCGGTGGTGGATGTCTGCGATCCGACCGCGCCCCCGGGAGTTGCCTGCGTGCCGGTGGCGCCTGCGGCCGAGGACGACGATCCGCCCATGGCGCCCAGGCCGCCGATTGTGCTTCCCGCTCCGCCCAGGCCCCCTGCCGCTCCGCCAAAGCTGGTGCCCGCTCCGCCCAGGGTTCCTGGCGATCCTCCGAAAGCGGACTGACCCGCGGGTTGGCCGAGGTTGCCGCCGGCGCCGCCCTGCGTGCCCATGGCGGAAACCGGCGTGCCGA
Organism: Terriglobales bacterium; assembly: GCA_049509755.1. Taxonomy (GTDB): domain Bacteria; phylum Acidobacteriota; class Terriglobia; order Terriglobales; family Acidobacteriaceae; genus JAIQGF01. Next base: position 10,924 of record JBEKZP010000043.1, read on the forward strand.
CATTGGAAGTGTTGCCGATCTTCACGTCGCCAACGTGCAGCAGGCGCCACTTGCCGTCGGGCGACATGGGGTCCTTGTACTGCTTGCGCAGGAAGCGGATGTTGTTGGTATTTTCGAGCTGATCGAGGGTGCCGGGATAGCGCCCGAATTTCTTGAAGTATTTCTTGATGGCCCGGGAGTACTGCGCTCCACGATGGATCATTTCCTGCTCGCGGTCGCGCTGGATCTGGGTCTTGATGGCGGGTGCGGTGGCGAGCAAGCCCACGATCAGCAGGACCATCAAGAACATGATGACCATCAGGACGTAACCCGACTGGTGGGCGCGGCGGCGGAAGCGGGAACGCATTGCCTTTAGTTTATCAGTCCGGAATTACCTGATGGCCGAAACTTTGAAACGCTGAAACTTTGAAACATTGTCGCAACAACGAACCACGCGCTATCCCGCTGTCAGCGGAATGGTCTGACGGTTGTTGCCGAGCACGTCTTCAATCTCCACGGAGTTGGCGTTGATCCGCATGACCTTGTAACGGCGGTTGACGATTTCGCCCTCGGCGGCGACAAAGATGTCATCACCTTGAGTGAGAAACACCTTGGTGGGCTCGCCGGCGCCGCTGGCGAAGCCTACGAACTTGAGGTTGATCGGCGGTGGAGGCGGCGGGCCCGTCGGCGTCGGCGGTGGAGGAGTCTTCGAGGCGTCTTTGATTGCCGGTTCAATCGGCTTGGGAATTTCCGCTTGGACGCTGAAGATGTTGCGCCCGGCGCCCTTGTATTCGGTGTCTTCGCTCAACTTGAGAAGGTCGAGGCGGAGACGCGGGTCGAGGGTGACGGCGGAGCCCGAGGGCGCGTTGCGCGCGCCGCCACGGCCAGCACGGGCGGCTCGGCGTCCGCGAGCGGGCGCGGGCGCAGCGGCAGCTTCCGGCTGAACCGGGGTGGGATTGGCAGCAGCCGCGGGTTTGCCTCCGCCACTCCACACGCGCACGATCATAAAGGCGGCGATGACCATGAGGGCAATGGCCACCAAGGCCGCCGTCCGATTTTCCGCGCCCAGTTTCATTCCGCGGCACCCTTCATATAAGTTTCCACGCCGACGGCGAGGCGGACAGTTCCGCCCTGCTGCTCGCCGAGGTTGACCTGGTCGACGATGAAAAACATCTTGTCACGCTCGACGGCGTTGATGAACTTGACGGTAGCAACATAGTCGCCCGAGATGTTGGCGTCCACGCGGACGTGGACGAGTCCGGGGAGGTCGGATTCGAGCTCGAGGTAATGGGCGGAGTTCAGGCGGACGCCGCTGGCGGCGGCCAGCTTGCCGAGCTCGGCGCTGAGGGCCGAAGCGCCGCCGGCGAGGCGGTCCTTGTAGAAGGCATCAATCTGGGCGCGCGCCTGGTCCACGCGCGATTGCACCTGGTCGGGCGGGATGACGAGCTGCATTTTCTGCTTGAACTGGCGGCGGACGGCGTCGAATTCCTGCTGGCGGGCGGCGCCGGAACCGGCCAGGGGCGTGAGCAGCACCACGGCGGCGGCGATATCCGCGGCCAGCAGCACACCCAGAACCACGTAGATGCGGCGGCGGGCCTGGCGCAGGTTGGCCATTACTGACCGCTTCTTTCCTGCGCGGCGGCCGCAACCGGCGCCACCGGCACGTACTGGGCGGTGATTTCAAACTGCACCGTGTCGCCGGCCTGTGTGCCGGCTTGTTCGCGGCGCGTTTCGGTCTCCGACAGCACCTGGGCGTGGCGGAATTCACGGGATTTTTCCATGTTCTGAATCAGCTCGATGGCCTTCTCCCGCGAATCGCCGGCCACCACCATGTGCACCTCGATGTCGTTGTTCACATCGAGCTGCGGCGTGATGGACAGAACATGGAGGCGCGTCGGCATCAGGCGCTCGAGGTCGGAGAAGATCAGGGTCCAGGAAAATTCCTTGCTGCGGATGAGCCCGTTGAGCACCTGTGATTTGTCGCGAACGTCGCGGTTCTCGGGCTTGTTGAGGATGGCGATGTCCTGCTGTTCCTGGTGATTGAGCTTGTCGAGGTTGGCTTGTTCAGCGGCGATCTTGCCGCTGAGGCCGTGCGCGTTGCGCCAGCCCGACACCGCGCCGAAAACCAGCGCGCCGCTGAGCAACGTCACGGCGAGCAGCAACGAGCCCCAGCGCACATAAAACTGCCTGGCGTTCTCGTAAGGCTCGGAAGCGAGATTGATGCGGATCTTCATGTGATCAAGCTATCGGTTGTCAGCTCTCGGCTACTCGTTCATTTCGCCCGCGGGATGACATCATCCCAGCAACGCTCCCACAACACCTGCCAACAACGCCGGCGCCAGGCCGCTCTGGCCGCCGGCTTGCGAAGCGGAAACCAGATCGCCGACGCGGGCCCCGGTCTGCGATTCCAATGCCGGGCCGATCTCCTGGGTCGAAGCCAGCCCGCCGAGCAGTATGCGCTCCACCTTCATGCCGTAGTTGTCCTGGAAGAAGACCAGCGAGGAATAAATGTCGTCGGCGAGAGCGACGGCGTCGAGCCGGGCGCCGTGCGCGTTTTCCAGGGTGCGATAGAGCAGCAGGTCTTCGCCCTGAACGATGGCGACGCTGGTGCTGCTGAGGTCCACTTTGAGTGCCAGCGTAGGCGCGGTGGCTTCCACGGCGCCAAGCGAGGCCAGCATCGAGGGCAGCACTACGCCGGGATTAAAGCCGGCATCGCGGAATGGCGCTTCGTATTCCTCGCGGACGCCGGAGGGCGCGACCGCGGCCACCACCTTGATGGCGCCATTGCTGCGGCGGACGTCGTAAGAGAGCGCAGCGTCATCCACCTCGAAGGACAAGGATTTCTTGAGGCGGAAGCGGACCACGGAGTCGGCGTCCTTCCGGCGCTCGGGCAACTCTTCGAAGTCGAGGAGAACGATGCGCACGGCGGCGTCGGGAACCACGACAATCACGTCTCGCGAGCGCGAACCGACGGCGGCGAGGGAATCGGAGATGGCTTCGCGGAGGGCGCCGCTGTTGGCCACATTCGGGGTCGCGAGGCCAGGAGCCAGGCTGCCCGCCGGCAAGGTCCGCGCCGACACGGCTTCCACCGCGCCGGAGTCGGCGGCACGGGCGGCGATCACGCGCTCGGGCGTGAGTTCACAGGCGATGCGCGGTTTGTCGGAAGAAGCCATAATGTCAGAAGCTGAGGGTCATCGCGTGGTTTCGATGAACGTGACCTTGTTGATCTCCTTCAGGGTAGTGGTGCCTGACTTTACTTTATCAAGCGCCGATTCGCGCAGGAAATGCATTCCTTCTTCGCGGGCGGCGCGGCGGATCTCGGAAGTCGGCTTGCGTTCCAGAATCATTTCGCGGATGCGGTCGCTGAGTTCCAAAAGCTCGGAAATCGCGGTACGCCCGCGGAAGCCCGTGCCGGAGCACTCGATGCACCCCTCGCCTTCATAGAAGGGAACGCCGCCCCAGAGTTTGGGGTCCAGTCCGCTGGCCTCCAGTACCGGGGCGGGATAACGCAACTGCTTCTTGCAGCTATCGCAGATGATGCGCACCAGCCGCTGCGCCAGGATGCAGTTGAGCGCGGAGACGAAGTTGTAAGGCTCGACGCCCATGTTGAGGAAGCGCCCGAGCACGTCCACCACGTTGTTGGCGTGCACCGTGGTGAACACCAGGTGGCCGGTGAGGGCGGACTGGATGGCGATCTGCGCCGTCTCGGTGTCGCGGATTTCACCGACCATGATCTTGTCGGGGTCGTGGCGCAGGATGGAGCGCAAGCCGCGGGCAAACGTCAGCCCCTTTTTCTCGTTCACCGGAATCTGGGTGATGCCGCGGACCTGGTACTCCACCGGGTCCTCGATGGTGATGATCTTGTCTTCGTCGGTCTTGACCTCGTTGAGCGCGGCGTAGAGCGTCGTGGTCTTGCCGCTGCCGGTGGGTCCGGTGACCAGCACCATGCCGTACGGCTCTTTGATGTAGCGGCGGAAACGGCGCAGGCTGTCCTCGTCGAAGCCGACCACGTCGAGATTGAGCTGGTGGAACTTCTCGCTCATCGATTCCTTGTCGAGCACGCGGAGCACGGCATCCTCGCCGTGGATGGAGGGCATGATCGAGACACGGAAATCGATGAAGCGGCTGTTGTAGCGGACGCGGAAACGGCCGTCCTGGGGGACGCGGCGCTCGGAGATGTCGAGCTCGCTCATCACCTTGATGCGCGACAGGATGGTGGAGTGGTGCTCCTTGGCGATGGGCTGCATGGCCTGCGTCAGCACGCCGTCAATGCGGTACTTGATCACCACCGAGTCGTCGCGGGTCTCGATGTGAATGTCGCTGGCGCGCCGCTGCAGCGCGGTGAAGATGGTGGTGTCCACCAGCCGGATGATGGGCGAGATATCGCCCTCGGTGGAGGTGAGCCGCTCGATGGAGATGTTCTCGTCGGAGGCGGCGTCGTCCTCCGGAATCACGTCGAGCGTGAAGCCCTCGCTGGCCTCTTCCAGCACGCGCTGCGACTGCTCCGTCTTCTTCAGGATGTCGCTGATCTGCGAAAGGGTCGCTACCTTGGTGCGAATCCGCTTGTGCAGCAGGAATCCGATCTCGTCGATCATCATGAGCTGGCTGGGGTCGGCCATGGCGATGGCGAGAGAACCGTCGGCCAACTCCTCGAGCGGTACAAAGTTGAAGCGGAACATCAGCTCGACCGGGACCTTGCGCATCAGGTCGTGCTGGATATGGTGATTGCGCAGGTCGAGGAACTCGCAGCGGTAGCGTTGGGCCAGGTCGCGGGCGCGCGATTCTTCTTCCGCCGGCGTGGCGGCGACGACGCCAGGGACGCCGTTGACGAACAGAGATTTCTTGTCAGTTGCCATTATGAGCCGTTGGTCGTTGGTCCTTAGTCGTTGGCAAAGCCGGCCGTCGATCGTCCCCTCGGCTGCGCTTGGGACAGGCTTTGGTCGACGCCAATCGCAAATTCCTCTTTGTTAAGAACGTCGCAAGCGCCGGAACTTGCATCATCGCACGCCTCCGGCGCCGAGGGTGAAAATCGGCAGGTAGAGCGAGATCAGCACGAAGGCGACAATGATGCCCATCACGATCAGGATCGCCGGTTCGATCAGCGACATGGCGGCGGCCAGCGCCGTCTGCACGTCTTCTTCAAAGAACTCGGCGACCGAGGTGAGCATCGCCGGCAAAGCGCCGGTGGACTCGCCAACCTCGATCATCTCCACCGCCAGTTCGGGGATGGTGCCGGTCTCTTCCAGACTCGTGGAAAGCGACGCACCCTCGCGCACGCGGACAGCGGCCTTGCTTATGCTTTTGGCCAAAAGCCGGCTGTGCATGGAGGCGCCGGCGGTCTCCAGCGCGGGCACCAGCGGCAGGCCGCCCGAGAGCAAAGTCGCCAGCATGCGCGCAAACACCGCGACTTGGTGCTTCAAGGATATATCGCCAAACAGCGGGATGCGGGAACGCAGATGCTCAAGGTACATTCCGCCGCTCTCGGAACTGGCCCACCGCCAGAGCAAGGCAAACACGATCAGCAGGACGGCGACGGCAGGAATGGCGTAATGCTGAGCGCCGACGCCAACCGCCAGCATCATCTGGGTGAGCGGCGGAATGGCCTCCGGGCGGCCGATGGCGGTATACAGTGTCGCGAACTGCGGGATCACGTACGTCACCAGGAATGCAATCATCACCACCACCAGGATGGCGAGCAGCGTCGGGTAAACCAGCGAGGCCAGCAGCTTCTTGCGAAACGCGATGGCCAGGCGCTGGAAGCCGATGTAGCGGTTGAGCACCTCTTCCAGGTTGCCGCTTTTTTCTCCCGCCAGCAGCGTGGTGGTGTAGATGCGCTGGAATGCTCCCTGCGCGGCAAAGGCGTCGGAGAGCAGTTCGCCGCCCCGGACGCGGTCCCTCACGTTTTCCAGCAGCGAGCGGAAATAGAGGTTGCGCTGGCGGCGGATTAGCAGGTCCAGGGCGGTCAGGATGGGCAGGCCGGCGTGAATCAGCGTCACAAACTGCTGATTGAACACCACGAACTGGTCCACCCTGATCTTGCGGCGGCGGGGAAGGCGGAGTTGACCACCCGCCAGAATGCTCCGGGGCTTTACCCAGTAAACAAGATAACCCTGCTGGGCGAAGCGCTCGCGGACTTCGCTGGAGGACACTCCGTTCTCCATCTGTTCGAGCACGTGGCCGCGCTCGTCGGCCATTCTGATGACAAATTCAGCCATTCCAGAGTGTTAATTCTACCTGCATCGAAGGGAGTTGGTTGTTTACCAGTGTAGCACCGCTACTTGGGATTAAGGCGGGGGGAACCAGAAGCATTCATGGTTACAGATGGCCAATAGCTGACGGCGATCACTGCGAAATCTCTGTGGCTTCCACCGTCTCCACGCCGGGAGGCGGGGTAAAGCGGAAGCGGCTGTCGGAGAGTTGGACGTTCTGCTTTTGCTCGGAAAGGCGGAACTGGGTGGTGGAGCCATCGGCCTCGTCGATGGTGATGGCGCGGATCTGGGAGTCGGGTGTGATCTCCAGCAGAACCTGGCTGACGCGGTCTTCCATGCCTTTGGGCACGCCGCGCAAGACGATGTCACCGGGGTCGAGTGGCTTGGCGTCGGGCGCCAGCGACAGCGCGGTGAATTCCTTTTCAAGTTTCGTCTTGCCCAGCAGGTAGCGGAGGGGAGAGCGCAGGTCGTCGAGTTTCTTGACCGAAGCTTTCCGCACCTGCTGGTCGCCGGGAACGTAGAACCATGCGGTCTTGCCGTCGGAGATGAAGAGCTTGGGGCGGGGCTCGCGATAGTCCCAGCGCATTTTGCCGGGACGCTTCAGCCAGAGCGTTCCCGATTCGTTGCGCGCCATGCCGGCGCCGCGATAAGTCTCGGTGAATTGCGATTCCAGCGATTGCAGGTTGTTGTAGCGGCGGTCCACGGCCTCGGCAATCTTGTGGACATCGGTTTGGGCGAAAGAAAGCGCGCTCGCAAGCAGGACAAGCGCGATGCGGCAAAAGGAAGGCATACCAAGTTAGATCAACAGCAACCCGCAAAGGACGCAAGCGGAAGTAAGAAGTAAGAAGTCCGAATGACGAGCGACGGGGAAGTAATCCGGACCGGGCCGGTTTTCACTTCTTCGTTCTTACTTCTTACTTCTGACTTCTGACTTGTCATGACTGCTTGGACTTCTCCACCACCAGCAACTCAGGCTTTTTTCCCGCCGGAAGGCCCTGGTTGATGAAGGGCAGGGAATCGGGATCGGCGACCTGGACGCGGCCGTCGGGCATCAGCTTGTAAGGATTTCCGGCCGGGTCGACGGGAACGCCGCGCAGCAGGCCGGGAGTGATCAGATCCGCCCATGAGGCGGGCTGGCGGCTGGTGCGGCGCTGATATTCGGCAGCGAGCCCTTCGAGTTTGGGGACATCTTCATCCACCTTGAGGGCGCGAAGGTGTTTGAGCGCGTTGGCGCGGATCATCGGGTCTTCAGTGGATTCGTAGGTGGTGGTCCAGAGCATGCGCGCGGTTAGCAGTTGCCCCGCGTGCTGCGCCATGGCGGCGGCCAGAATTTTCAGGAAAGGATGTGCACCGGGAATTTGCGATCCGCGCTCGAAGGCGCGAGAGGCGGCGGCGGGATCGTGCAGTTCCATGTATTGCAGGAATCCAAGCTCGTAGTAGAGCTGCCAGCGATTGCGATTGGCCTGGATGCCGCGTTCCACCAGCGCGACCGCCTTGTCGGGCTCGCCGGCGCCTTCCGGCGGTTTCTGCGCCAGGAACGTGGAGCCGAACTGGTAAGCCACGATGAGGTGGGGATCCAGTTCGGTGGTGATGTCGAGCAGCGGCGCCAGCAGCTGGTACTGGGTGGCGCGGGCGCGATGCTTGGCGCCGAAGTACTGCACGGCGCGCGTCCAGTAGATGTCGGCGGCCAGGCCGTTATAGCCCAGGCTCATGCGTTTCAGGATCTTCGGCGAAGGAATGTACAGCACCTCTTCCAAAGTCGCGCCCGAGCGCAGGCGATCGATGCGGCGCAGAAGCAGGACGGCGCCGCTCATGCACACCACCAGCACAGTGGCCAGAGCGACGGTAATGGCGGCGCGGTGCTTCATGAGGTCGACGGTCGACGGTCGATGGTCGATGGCAAGAACAACGGCAAGAGAATTTCCGATTGCCGATTATCGATGGCCGATTTGTAACGCCGACTGATCACTTCAGATTCCTGCGTTCGAAGATCAAAGCGGCGGCGGAAATCGCGGCGGCAGCGTAAAGCACGGCGTAGCCGCTGTTGTACGCGATCAGGGTGCGCGCCACCGGCTCGCCGTGAGCGACGGAAGAGATGACATTGAGCGCGGAAAAGTTCGGCACCAGATAGGCCGCGGCGGTGGCAATCCAGCCGGCGGGGCCGTGGGCAAGCGCGGCAAACGCGCGCAGGTCTTCGGCAAACGTCCCAATGATGAAGAGGGCGAAGGCGAACACGGCTGAAAGCAACGGCGAGGAGAATGACGAAAACAGCAGCGCCACCGCGGTGATGATCACGAACTGCAGGACGATGAAGTAGAGCGCCACCAGCAGGTAGGCGTCACCGCGCTGGAAGTGATGGACAAGGTACAGCAGCGCCGCGAAGAAGCCGATCGCCATGAAAAACGTGTTGACCACCAGCGTGCCCACCAGGCCGAAAAACTTGCCGAGAAGAAATTCCCAGCGCCGGACGGGGCGTGCCAGCACGGTGTAGAGCGTGCGCTTGTCGATTTCCTTCGAGACCAGCCCGATCCCAATGAAGATGGCGATGACGATGCCGAAGAGGGAAACCGCGGTCAGGCCGAGATTGATCAGCACCATGCGCTCGATGCCGATCGAAATCTGGCCGAACAGCAGCGCCGAGGCCACCAGCAGCAGGGCAAAAAAGATGAGGTTGTAGAGGACGCGGTCGCGCACCGCTTCGCGGAAGGTGTTGAACGAAATAGCGGCGACGCGGTTGATCATGCCCGGCCCCTGAGTCGACGGTCGACGGTCGATGGTCGATGGGATAAGCAGATTCCTCGCTGCGCTCGGAATGACAACCATGTATTGTTTGCGCTGCCCTTCACTGTGTCACCTCCACGGCAGAGCGCTCGTTCAACTTCTCCAGGAAGTAGTCCTCCAGCGAGGCACGGACCGGCGTAACCGACATCAGCCGGCCGCGTGCGCGGCGGATGGCGTCAATGGCGGCGTCCAGTTGCTCCTGCCCCAGGACGGCGCGGATGCTGTCGCCGGTGCAGTGACATTCGGAGCCCAGCGCCTGCACGGCGGCGATGGCTGCGGCGCCATCCCAGATGATCTCGACCTTGCCGCTGAAGCGGGCCAGCAAGTCCTGCACCACGCCCACCCCGCGCAGCTCGCCCTTGTGCAGTACCGCGACGCGGTCGCACAAAGCCTCGGCGTCGGAGAGGATGTGGGTAGAGAAGAATACAGTCTTGCCCTCGTCTTTGAGCGACTGAATAAGGTCGCGGACCTCGCGGCGGCCCACCGGATCCAAGCCCGACATGGGCTCGTCGAGAAAGACCAGCTTGGGATCGTGAATGATCGCCTGTGCTATCCCGACGCGCTGCAACATTCCCTTGGAAAATTTTCGCAACTGCGTGTGCCCGGATTCTGCCAGGCCGACACGCGAGAGCACGGCGGGAATGCGGCGGCGGCGTTCGCGGGCATCCAGGCTGGAGAGCTGGGCGTAGTAGTCGAGCAGTTCGCTGGCGGTCAGGTAATCGTAAAAATATGGCTGCTCGGGCAGGAAACCGATTTGCGCTTTTACCCGCGGGTCGCGCCAGTCGGCGCCCAGGACCTTTGCCGAGCCGCCGCTAGGAAAAATCAGGCCCATCAGCAGTTTGAGCGTGGTGGTCTTGCCGGCGCCATTGGGACCAAGGTAGCCGAAGACTTCGCCTTCGGGGACGGTAAGCGTCAGCGGCTTCAGGGCGGTTTTGGGACGCTTGCGCCAGAAGCCAGCGAGATAGGTTTTTTCCAGCGCGTAGGTCTCGATGGCGTTCATGTGGACTTGAAGCAGCCATTATATTTTGGACGGCACGTGACGGGTAGTTGTTGATGGGAGGGAGTAGCTTCCGCGATAAGATAGCGGGACCACCTCCAAAAACCAGGGGAGAGCCTTTGGCAGACACGGCAGCAGGAACCTCCGTCAACAAAAACATCAGCGCAGAGGATGCAGCAGGGCAGAACGCGCCACGGGTCATCAGCCCGGCGACAGGCCCGGATGCGGCGCGGGTGCTGGTAGTGCTGGCGCTGGTGCTGACCGCCCTGTCCTACGTCAACACGCTGCGCTTTCAGTTCGTCTATGACGACCTGCCGCAAATCATCAGCAACCCGCGGGTCCATTCCTGGCAACATGCGCCGCGGCTGTTCGTGGAGCATGTCTGGAGCCAGTTTTCGGGCCAGCCGGGAAATTACTACCGCCCGCTGTTCGAGCTGTGGCTGACGATCAACTACAGCCTGTTTGGATTGCATCCCGCGTGGTGGCACGCGACCACCGTGGCGGTGCACCTGGCGGTGGTTCTGATGGTGTACGTGCTGGCGCGGCGAGTGACGGGCGACCGGCTGACGGCCGCGATCGCAACCGTGATCTACGGACTGCACCCGACGCATATTGAAACCGTGGCGTGGGTATCGGGTGTCACCGAGCCGCTGCTGGCCGTGTTCGTGATCGGCAGTTTTGTCAGCTACGCGCGCTCGCGCGACGGTGGGGAAGGCGCGGGATGGTGGAGAGCGGCCTCGGCCGCGTCGTATGGGCTGGCGATGCTGTGCAAGGAGACCGGTGTCATGGTGCCGGCGCTGCTGTTCGCCTACGACCGGCTGATCCTTTCGCGTCGCGGCGGTCAAAGCGAGACCTTGGCGTCAATGGCGAGGCGCTATGCGCCCTATGCGGCGGTCGCGCTGGCTTACATGGCACTGCGTCACTACGTCCTGCGTGGACTCGGGTATCCCGAAGCCAAGCCGTGGCTCGACGTGGCGCTGACCCTGCCGTCGTTCCTCTGGTTCTACGTGCGCGAGCTGCTGTGGCCGGTGGGATTGTCGGTGTTCCACGACACGCCCCTGGTTCACACTCCGGGCTTGACGAATTTCGCGCTGCCGCTGCTCGGCGTGGCGGCGGCGGTCGGTGCGCTGCTGTGGGCGTCACGCCGTTCGCGCGTGGCCGCGTTCGGCGCCTGGTGGATCGCCGTGCTGATGGTGCCGCCGATTGCCGGCATCTACGCGTTCATTCAGGAAGACCTGGTGCACGACCGCTACCTGTACCTGCCCTCGGTGGGCTTCGCCATCGTGCTGGCATGGGCGATTCGGTCCATCAAGTCAGACGGGCCGGAACTGTTCGGCGCGCCGCAAGTGCCGATGGTGATCACCCTGGTCCTGGGCAGTGCGCTCGCCGCCGGTACCGCCATCCAGAACGTGTACTGGATGAACGACCTGATCCTCTACGCGCACGCCGTAAACGCTGCACCGAAAAACGTCATCGCGATCAATCACCTGGCGAATGAGTTCTACAAGCGCCATCGTCCCGAGGACGCACTGGCGCTGTATCGCGAATCGCTGCAGATCAAGCCGGATCACTGGGCGACGCACTTCGCGGTGGGGATCACGATGTACGGATTGGGGAGATACCCGGAAGCGCAAAAGGAACTCGAAACCGCGGTCCCGCTGATGCCGAACAATGCCGACGAGTATTACTACCTTGGTCTGGCGCATATGCAGCAGGCAAACTACGCGCAGGCGGAGCCATATTTCCGCAAGGCGGTCGAGATGTTCGGCGCCAAGCCGGGATTCCATTACGCGCTGGCGACGTCACTGGAGAAACAGGGCAAGCTCAAGGCGGCTCGGGAGGAACTGCGCGAGGAATGGAAGATCAATCCCGATCCGCAGGTGAAGCAGGATCTGGAGCGAGTAGAGAAACTGCTCGCAGGTAGTGAGTAGAACTGGTTTCAAAAATCGGTTTTTGGGTAGGGCACGGCGGAACCTGTCCTGAGCGAAGTCGAAGGAGCCGTGCCGATCGAGGTCGCAAAAATATTGGGCTTTAGCAGGCTGCTGAAAAACTCCGAGTGAAGCTCGTTTGGGAAGGGCACGGCTTCAGCCGTGCCGCAAAAGTCCTTTATTATTGTCATTCCGAGGGGCTTCAGTGTGTGCGTGAGAACTAACTTGTAATGCACAGGGCAAGTGAGGCAGAAAGA
>JBEKZP010000044.1:0-22622 GCA_049509755.1 Terriglobales bacterium
CTCGCCGGGCCGCAAATTCAGCGACCGCACCCTTCGTGGGTTCAGTCAAACCGATTGAATCCGACATCCGCGACCCTTCAGCGAGACGAGCGCTGTAGTTGTTCAGAGATTCCCTAGGGGCGCCGTACAAGGATTTTCCCTTTGAGATGTTCACTTACGGCGCCGGCGGCATCAATGGGTGGGCCACCGTTTGCGGAGCACTCAACGGCGCCGCGGCGGCGTTTCAACTCTTTTCTTCCAAGCCAGAACCTTTGATAGCGCGTCTCGGCTGCCTAACTGAGGGCTTGTCAGATCAAGTGTGAGTTAGAACACGTCATTCCTGAGGCACGAGAGTCTATATGGTCTGCCCGTTCTATTCTGTCTATATAGGACGGAAGATTCTCAATCTTCAAACCCGGGTTCGCTTCCCGGTAGCGCTACCAAATCCTCCACTTAGCATTTTTCCCCTGTGTTTTCGCGGCCTCTAGCGACTTCCATCGGTTTTATATTTAGTCTCTATAGTCCCCGCGTGTCGTCCTCGTTCCCTGCGGTTATGGACAGTGAGTGGACAGTAAGCTGGGATGAGGATGTTCCGTTCTCGTGCCTGGGACCGTTGGCGGCGCAGCGATTGAAGTTTTTTGGGCGAGGTTGAAAGAGAAAAGGCCGCTCATTGGCCGGGACACTATGCTGTCCGATCAAGCTCTCCAATCTCGGAGTGATCTTCATCAGCGTCCTCCGATTCAGATTCGTCTGGCGCGGTTGTGGGCGGGTTGCGGCCTTCCAGGATGGCGGAGGCCTTGCGGTCCCGCAACTCTGGGAATGATCGCGGTCAGCGCCTTGCTGCCGGGGTGAAAGTGATAGAAAGGCTTCTTCTCGATCGAACGACTGCCACTGTCACCAGGCTGCCGGCGCGGTTCTGACGCGTCCGGCACCGACCTAAGCCGCCGGGACGAGCAGGCATCGGCGCCCCACAAGCAATACATTGGATCTTGCCAGCCCGCGCTTGCTGCAGTAGGGGGTGGCGGACAAACACTTGTGCCGGCTGTTCTGGGCTTGTCGTCGGTGAAAGACGTGGGCGGCAAAGCCTATTTGCGCTGCTCTCGCGAAGTATAATCCGGTCACAAGAGCCATGCAGTTTGAAGCGTTCTCCTTCGGTTCAATTCGGATCGACGGCGTCACGTATGAGCACGACGTCATCGTGGACCGGGGAGAGGCACGCAAGCGCAAGAAGAAGCTATCCAAGCAGTTCCGCGACCAGTTTGGCCACACGCCGTTGTCACTCGAGGAGGATATACCTTGGAACTGCCGGCGGCTGGTGATCGGTACCGGTGCTTCGGGAGCCATGCCCCTGATGAAGGAAGTCCGGCGTGAAGCAGAGCGCCGCAGGGTCGAACTGGTGGTGCTTCCCACGGCGCAGGCGCTGGAGAAGTTGAAAGAGGATTTGCAGGAAACCAACGCGGTTCTGCACGTCACCTGTTAGAAATGAGCCACGGTTCGCCGCAGCAAGGACGTGCACGGGGGCGCCTGCGCCGAGGCCGCGGGATCAATGTCACTGCGGCGTCTTTCGAGCCAGCGTGCAGTATTACTCCTCGACACCGACCTGTGAGGTCGGGAGGCCGACAGGCATCTGCACGGAGGGAAACCTGTTGAATTCCCCAGCCGAGCCGCGAGCAACGACCCTGCGCAGATGCCCCAAGACTCGACTTGGATTTGCCCTCCCGCTCCTCTCCCTGGCCGCCGCTTTTCTCCTCGCGCAAGGCGACGAGGAAAGCTTTGCGCGTGGTCTCCAAAGCCCGCCATGAAGCGGGGTTAGCTAGGCGGTCGGCTCTCATGAAATCGCGTGTCGAGAGGCGTAGCATTGCGGGCGGCGAGAGGTCCGTTCGCACAAAGCGTGTAACTTCGCGCGCCACAGTGAGCACGAACGCGCGCCGCTCGGTCACCGCCGTTCGGAGTGCCGGCTTAAGGGTGAGTGACTGTGGAAATCGAGCCAGGGCGCGATGCTTTTGCGAGCGCAGGAAAATTAGACCAGTGCTAGTTTGCTCGCGGAATGCCGGCCCAATTCGTACAGAACGCCCAGAAGCAGAGGATAACCCGAGGCGTTCGGGTGCTCTACGTCACAGACTCACGTTGCTGCCGAGCCATACAATTTTGTCAGGAGATCGATAGAGGCGCAGAGCCAACGCTGTCCATTCTTGGGGTTCAGTTAAGCCCCAGCCGGCGTGGATCTGAAGTGGAACCGAGAACCGCTTCGCGCAAGCCGGCCAGGAAGGAGGGACCATGGATGAGAGACTGAAAAGGCTCATCGCGGACCTCGGCGCGGCCATCAACGACTCGGTCTCCGAGTCGGAACAGATCGCCGAGGCGATCGCCACAATCAAGGCCGGCGGCTACCACGTGTCCCTGGTCCTCAACGCCACGATCGCGATCAAGAAGCTCGAGGCAGAGCTGGTCAGTTTGCCGGCTCGGACGAATGGCGCGATCGAGTGCAGGTTCAACCCCCAGGACATCAAGTTTCTCAAGTCGCTGCACATCAGTGTCAATGGATGAAGAGCTGGCGGCATGTGCCGGTATACGGGCGAGGCAATCGCGCGGGAGACCACCAAATCGCCGTGCCGAGGCCATGCTAACGGTATCAGTAACGCCGCTCACCTTGCGCGGATCGCTGTCGCATTGCACCTGTTGCGGCCAACTCTGTTGTGCGGGCACTCGCGCCCGCTTCAGAACTTCACACCCCCGCGAGCCACTTCTTAGTGCGCGCGCAGCGAAACGGCGTGGTCCCAGCGTAATGTGGCGCCCGTCGTGAGTAACGGTTGCAGAATCTTCACCAAATCCCGCAGGTGCTCGCGCTCGTATCGGTCAGCATCTGTTCTACATTTCCAGAGAGTCACGGCAAATGTGTGCTCGCCGCGGCTGTCGGACATGACCGCAAGGAGATCCACAAATCCCGGCTGTTTTCTCAGCAACGGAAGAATCTGGTGACAGAACTTGCCGTCGAACTCGTCCCTATTATTCGGTTTGAGCGACTTGATCGTCTCGGAGACTTTCTCAAGAGTTGCGAGGGCGGCGAGGCCATGAACCTCGAAGAACTCGACGGCTTTTTCGCCGCCCTCATCGCGGGACCGGAGACCATGATGCCAAGCGAGTACTACGCGGAGGTCTTCGGCGGCGAGATGTCGGACACCTGCGAGTTCGACAGCCTCGGCGAAGCGAACGAAATCTTGCGCAGGAGGGCGGCTTCAAGCTGCCCTCCTTTTTTGGCTGAAAAGAGGAGGGGCCGGGCGCTGGCAGCGCAAATTATCCCTAAATATTCCTAATGTTTTTTACGCCATGTCGCCCCCAGATCGAAGATAGCAGGTCGGAAACTAAAGGCAAATTACAGAAAACACTGCAACTTACTGATTCGACAGGAAGGACGCGACCGAGTTTTCAAAATCCCCCTCCCGGCACCAGAGAGTTTCAGTTTCGAGTTTCAGTTTCAGCAAAGCCCGCTTCGCTTCCGCTCGAAAACGCCTCAACTAGTGCCAGCTTCCGTAGCGCACGATGAGCTCACCGTGGTCGTTATAGATGAAAACGGGAACACCCGTAGAGGCCTTCTGCTCGGCAGCTTTCTTGGCGGCGTCGAGCGAATCGAAATCGCCGATGGAGAAGACCGATTCGCTGGTGGTGTGGATTTCGACTCCCAGCACGCGGTACTGGGCCGGGGGCGCGGTAAGTTCCTCTTTCGTAGCTTTCGGGTACCGCATAGCCGCTTCCTCTCGATTTTCCGGAATGATACAGGGATTTCAGGCGCTTCGGGAGGTGATAATCGTGCCTCGCTGAGACGCGGGTCAGACACTCCCATTACGGGCGCAGGGATATGCGAAGCTTGGCGACGGCGCGGTCGCGCTGGATGGAGCGCAGGTGGAGCACGCTGAAGCCGATGAGCGCCGCCGCCGGGAATACCACGAAGGCCAGCGTGATCAGCAGCCGCATCCGCTCACTGCGCGGTCTTGTTGCCATAGGAACCTCACTCGGAACACCGCGAATGACGAGCCACACGATAGCGAATTCGTGCCGGATTTGTGTGAAGCCGGCCTGAAGCCAGAAAACCAGCCACGGACCGCCACCGATTCTCACGTTCCTTGATTACTCAGGGGTTACTTTTGGGTTACGGAAGTGACATTTACACCGGCTGGCGATGGGTCATAATCCAGTCGTTCGAAGGCAGTTCTGGGGGAGGGCTGCCGTGGCGTCCCGGTGATGAGCCGGGACGTCATATTTTCCGGGCAAGCTTCAGACGTCGGCATCCAACTCAGCACCGCAGCGTCCCCTGCCTCTGGTCAACTCCGAATCACTCTCAACCTTCAAGCCCGACGCCTGTTTGCAGGCTCCAGACTGCAGGCCGCGGGTTTCAGGCGGGCAGCGCTGCGTCTTCTCATGCTGTGGCGCATCGAATGTAATGGTACGATGTTTGGCCGCCTGGCACGCCTGGGCGGAAAGGCCCAGGGACGGGTAACAGCGGTGGGCACTCATAGCGGGGAGGATCGATGGCAAGCGACGCGATTTTTGAGGTAACGGACGCGAATTTCGACCAGGCGGTATTGAAGTCGGACCAGCCGGTGATCGTGGACTTTTGGGCGGCCTGGTGCGGCCCTTGCCGCGCCCTGGCGCCGATCGTGGACGAGCTCGCCAGCACCTATACCGGCAAGGTAAAGGTCGGCAAAATGGACGTGGACAAGAACGCCGCTACGCCGCAGCGCTATAACGTCCGCGGCATTCCCACGCTGCTGATTTTCAAAGGCGGCCAGGTGAAAGAACAGATCGTCGGCTATGTGCCCAAGGAGCAGATCGAGAAGGCGCTGGAGCGGCACATCGGCGGATAGGCTTTGGGTTTTAGGCGTTAGGTTTTAGGCAAGAGGAAGCCCGGCAAAACTGCCGGGCTTTTTCATTTCCCGAATTCCGACCCGGGGATAGGTTTTGGGTTTTAGGCGTTAGGTTTTAGGCAAGAAGAAGCCCGGCAAAATTGCTGGGCTTTTTCATTTCCCGAATTCCGACCGCTTGACGCCTAAAACCTAAAGCCTAAAACCTATTTATCCGACCACACCGCCAGCAGGTTTCCATTGGGGTCGGTGAAGTGGAAGCGGCGGCCACCGGGAAATTCAAACGTCGGTTTGGTGATCCTGCCGCCGGCGGCAATGACCTTGGAGTAGGTGGTCGCCAGGTCGTCGGCGTAGATAACCAGCAGCGGGCCGCCCTTCACCACCGACAGGCCCTTGGCAAAGCCGCCACTGATGCGGCCATCATGGAAGCTGGTATATTCCATGCCGTAGTCTTCAAATTTCCACTCAAAAACCGTGGAATAGAAGATCTTCGTGCCCTTGATGTCGTTGGCGGGGAATTCGACGTAGTCGAGACGGTAGTTGTTTTCGCTCATGGGAAGGTACTCAGCCGTTACTTATACCGCAGAGGAGCGAATGGCGGAATAGGCGCTGTGCCAAAATCCTCAATACTTGCGCAGCACGCCGATGACGCGTCCCTGCAACTGCACCGCAGCCGCGGAAACGATGATCGGCGGCATGGCGGCATTGGACGGCTGCAAGCGGATGCGGTCGCCTTCCTTGTAGAAGCGCTTGAGCGTGGTTTCCGTGCCATCCACCAGCGCCACCACGATCTCGCCGTCGCGCGCCGCCGGGGCTTTTTCCACCAGCACGTAGTCGCCGTCGAGGATGGCTTCGTCCTGCATGGAATCGCCGCGCACCTGGAGGACGAAAACGTCCTTGGAACCGGTGAAATCCTGCAGCGAAATCGTTTCCGGATTTTCCATGGCTTCAATCGGCTGCCCGGCCGCGATGCGTCCCAGCAACGGAAGCGAGAACGGCGCCGCCATCATCTGCTTCATGCGTCCGCGCGGCGGCAGCAAATCAATGGAGCGGCTGCGGTTGTAGTCGCGGCGCAGCAGGCCCTTCTTTTCCAGGTTGCTGATGTGTTTGTGCACCGTGGCCAGCGAACTGAGGCCGAGGCCGTTGCCGATCTCTTCAAACGAGGGCGAGTAGCCGTGCCCGTGCACAAAGTTGGCGATGAAGTCGTAAACCTGCCGTTGGCGGCGCGTCAGGGCCATGGGAGCGCTCCTCCGTGCGCGAGTATGAGCGAATAAAAGGCGAACTGTCAAGCGAGATCAAGATTTCTTGCTTCACGCAAGGGGGGGTCTAAACTCCAATGCGTAGAGGTGGCGCCATGTTTGAGATGGTCAAGGCCATTCATGAGGCTCTCGGGATTGAATCTACTTGGGCATTTGTGCTTGTGATTGCCAGCGTCTTTGCCTTCCTTAGCGGGGGTGTGGCATGGGTCGTAGATAAGGGCTACAAGAAGTCAGTGCAGGAGAGGGCTGGATACACGCAGTCGGTTACCGCCCCAGAGAAGCACAATACCGCCGCCGGTTCCATCGCTCAAACACCCTCCCCAATAGCGCCGCCAGCGAAACCGCTAACAGAGGTGGAAAAACAGAAAATCGTGGAAACCATCATTGAGCGCTACAGAAAAAAGCACAATGGCCAGTCGCCAGACGCCACTTACATTAACGACCGGCTGAGAAAGCAAGGGCAGACGTTTTCAATGTCTTTCCGACAGCAGAGAAGTCATCCAAAGTGGGAAATCAGCGATAACACAATAGTGGGGGCGGAGGAGGGCATCCACAACGAGGACCCTAACGTGGAATTCAATATCCACGACAATCAGTTTATAGATACGGAGAGGGCAATCGTCAACGTGCCACCAGGAACGAAACCGCCCTCAACGCAGTGGCCTAAGCAGCCGAAGCCGTGAGTTGCTTGAACTCAAGATTGTTGGCATTCAGCATCCGCTGAGGGTGTCACGAAACAAAAACGGATTCTTGCGATTGTCGAACCGGAAGCACATTTCGTCGAGGTAGGCTTGCAGGTGGCTTGACGGCAGAAGAACTGACAGACCCAGAAACTGACAAACTACTTGCTTGCGCGAGCAGAGTCTGACGACACCAAGCCGGGCACAGCCGTCAGTGATTCAACCACCGCCACCGGCCGGTAGCTGGTGAAAGCGTGCCTGGAAGTCACGCCGGTAAGCACGGCGACAAACGGAAGCTGCGCGCGGCGGGCGGTTTCCGCGTCCACCACGCTATCGCCCACGTACAGAGTTTCGCTGGCGGCGGCGCCGAATGCCTGCACCGCCTTGAGCGCGCCTTCAGGATGGGGCTTGTGGTTGGCGACGTCCTCACCGCCGACGATCACGTCGAAATAGCCGCCCATTTTCTCGCGTTCCAGCACGGCCGCGATGCGCCGCCGGAACTTGGTGGAGAGCACGCCGAGGGCCAGGCCGCGCTGTTTGAGATCGGGGATCACGGTGCGCGTGGTGTCGTAGAGCATGGTTGAATCCACCATCACGTGGTCGGCGCGGGCGATAAAGTGGCGCGAGAATTCGGCGCACTGCTCCGGTGTTGCGGGCCCGGTGAGGCGGCAGAACGTCTCCGCCAGGGACAAGCCGACCGTTTCCGATACGGCGCGGGCCGACGCTGCCGGCAATCCCAATTCCGCCAGCGCATGGTTGACGCAGTCTTCGATTCCGCGCGAGGAGTCGGCGAGGGTGTAATCGAAATCGAACAGGACGGCGCGGTAGTTCATCGGGCGACGGCGCTGCGCGCGCTCAGAATTTCTTCGACGGCGCGCGGCATGGCGCCCAGCGAGTTCCCGATCAGGCACGTGGTCTCGTCCAGGATAGGGAACTGCGGCCGGCAGCGCAGCAGGTCGTCGGGCATCCGGGAATTGTAGCCGAGAACAGTCGCGAGTCCCGAGTCGCGAGACCCGACCAGTGCACTCGGGACTCGGGCCTCGGGACTCGGGACTAAAGTAAGGCGAATGTGCAATTGCCCCGGGCAGTGCTTGTGCATACAATAGCCCGGCGCTACGGGGCCCCTTGCACGCGCGCAACGGGTGCTGGACCCGCCCCGGTACGACGCGGAATTTCCTCCTATGCCGGACATCAGCCGACGCCTCGAGCGAGCCGAGAAGCACCTGCAAAAAGGCAGGCAGGATGCCGCTTTGGAAGAGTATCTCGGTGCGCTGCAGGAAGACCCCGGCAACGATGTGGTGCGCCAGACGGCGGCCGACCTGTGCGTGGCGCTGGGCCACGCGAGCGAAGCAGCGAAGCACCTTTCCACCCTGTTCGACCATCATTCGTCTATCGGTGACAACGTCAAGGCCGCCGCCACTTACAAGAAGCTGGCGCGGGTGGGCGCGCCGTCGGTGGACCAGACATTCAAGTTCGGACAACTGGTGGAGAAGTCCAACCGTCACGACGCCATGGAGGCCTACAAGGCGGCGCTGCACGGGTTCGACTCGCAAAAGAGAAAACAGGAAGCGCTCGCGGTCCTGAAGCGCGTTATTGCGCTTGATCCCAGCGAGGAGCACTACAAGCAAGAAGGAGAACTCGCGGCCGAACTGGGCGACGGCAAGACCGCGGCCGTGGCCTTTCATTACGTGGGCATGTTCGCAGTCAAAGCCGGCGCCGATCCGCTTCCCTGGTATCAGCGCGCGCACCAGATGGATTCGCGCAATGCCGAGGTGGCGCTTTCCTACGGAAAGGCGCTGCTTGCCGCCGGGCTGGTGCAGCCTGCCATCACCGTGCTGGAGCCGTTTGCCACCGCCGAAAAAAGCCGGATCGAGGAACGCGAGGCCTATGCCGACGCCCTGGTCGCAGCCAAGCGGCTGGTTGAGGCCGAGCCGCTGATCTGGGAACTGTTCGAGCGCGATCCCAAGGAAGTCGGCGAGGTCGGCGCGCTGATCGCCGCGCTGCTCGACGAAGACCACCAGCCGCACGCGCTGGAGTTGGCGCACAAACTCGAGGTCCACCAGCTCAAGAGCGGCAACCAGCGCGAATTCGTTGCGCTGATGAAGGACATTTCCGACAAGCATCGCGCCGGGATCGAGTTCCTGGAATACATGGTCGAGGTGTACAACGCCTCCAACCGCGAGTTCGATTACTGCGGAACGCTGCTCAAGCTGTTCGAGCTCTATTACGCGACCGGCAATTTCATCAAGGCCGCCGACTGCCTGGACCGCGCCGCCGAGGTTGACGCCTACGAGCTGGGCCACCAGCGGCGCCTGGAAATGCTGCGCGGCAAGATTGACGGCACTCACTACAACGCCATCGCGTCGCGGTTTACCTCGGTGCTGAAGCTGGAGGAGGCAGAGAGCGACACGCCGGAAACACCCGAGGGCGAAACCACCGTCCTGGAAGACCTGATGCTGCAGGCGGAAATCTTCCTGCAGTACTCGATGCGAGCCAAGGCGGTGGAACGGCTGGAACGCATCCACAAACTGTTTCCGCGCGAAGAAGAGAAGATCGAGAAGTTGCACGATCTGTACATGAGCGCCGGCTTCACGCCGCATTACAAGTCCGAGCCGGCCCCGCCGCCCGCCGCCAGGCCCGCGCCGGCTACCGCGGATTTCGTACCCGCGCCGGCCGCCGCGAATGAAAGCGCGGTGGACAATTTCGCGCGCGTGACCGAGATCACCCGGAACATTTATCGCCAGGGCAGCGTCAAGGGCGTGCTGTTCACCGCGGTCAACGAAATCGGGCGGCACTGGAATGCCAGCCGCTGCATCGCCGGGCTGTGCACGCCGGGCAAGCCGCCGTCGGCGGCGCTGGAATACTGCACCCCGGGCGTGAAGGCGGCCGACGTCATGGCGGTGGTCAAGCTGGTGATGTCCTGCCTGGCGCTTTCGGTGAGGCATGGCACGGTCATGCTGCTGAACGTGCCTACGGCGCCGGAAATGGATTCCATTCGCGAGCACATCCAGGGTCTGGAGATCGAATCGCTCCTGGCCGTGCCGCTGATGGATGGCGACGAGTTTGCCGGCATCCTGATCCTGGAGCAGTGCGGCGCGCCGCGCAACTGGCGCCCCACCGACGAAGTCGTGCTCAAGACCATCGCCGAGCAGATGATCCTGGCGGTCAACAACGCCCGCCTGCGCAGCCTGGTCAAGACCCTCGCCATCACCGACGAGCGTTCCGGATTGCTCAAGCGCTCGTCGTACGTTGACGTGCTGCTGTCGGAGGTGAAGCGCTGCCTGGAGCAGAACTCAACCTGCTGCATCATGCTCATGCACTTCGGCAAGTCCTCGTCGCTGATCAAGGAGTATGGCCAAGCGGCGGTGGAAACGCTGGTCCAGCAACTCGGCCAGGTGCTCAACGGTCACATCCGCCAGAACGACGTGGCGGTGCGTTACGATCTCACCACCATCGCGCTGCTGCTGGCCGACACCGGCGAGAAGAACGCGTTCTTCGTCGTGGACAAGCTCCGCAAGGTGCTGGCCAATGTCCACCCCCCGGGTAAATCCACGCCGCCGTCGATGACCGTCGGAATTGCCGAAGCCGTCATGCAGGCGCGCTTCGATTCGGTGGACATCGTCTGCGAGCTGATCAACCGCGCCGAGAGCGCGCTGGAATCGGCCAAGGCCGGTGGCGCGAACACTGTCAAGGCGCTCGCGCCGGTGCTGGATGCGGCTGCCGTCACGGCGTAGTTTCGCCGCAGATGAACGCCGATTAGTAGGACCTGCATTTCCCGATCCGATCCGTCTTCATCCGAGTAAATCCGTGGCTAGTTGTGTCCGATTTCCGCCACTGCTAGACTGAACGGTTCCATCATCCCTGCGGAACCTCTCTGTATGCTGAAGCCAAACGATATCGCTATCGTCAGCGGGGCGCGCACCCCGATGGGCCGCTACTGCGGCAAGCTGCGCGACTTCACCGCCATGGAACTTGCGGCCGTCGCCGCCAAAGGCGCGATCGAGCGCGCCCAGATGGACCCCAAGGAATTCGATCACGCCATCTTCGGCAACGCCTTGCAGACCTCGTGTGACGCGCTCTACGGCGCCCGCCATGTCGCCCTGCGCGCCGGATTGCCGATTGAAACGCCGGCGCTGACCGTCAACCGGCTGTGCGGGTCGGGCATGCAAGCCATCGTGAATGCGGCGCAGATGATTCAATTGGGCGAAGCGCAGCGCGTACTGGCCGGCGGCATGGAGTCCATGTCGCAGGCGCCGCACGTCATTCGCGGCGCGCGCTGGGGCCTCGCGCTGGGCGAAAGCAAGATGGAAGACTCGCTCATGGTCGCGCTGCTCGATACATGGTGCGGCCTGCAGATGGCCAACACCGCCGAGCTTTACGGCGAGCAGCAGGGCATCACGCGCGAGATGCAGGACGAGTTCGCGCTGCAATCGCAGCAGAAAGCCGCGGCGGCGCAGAAGGCCTGCCGGTTGAAAGAAGAGACTGTCCCCGTGCCGCTCAAGAACCGCAAGGGCGAGCCGACGGGCGAAATGTTCGAGCAGGACGACCACCTGCGTCCCGAGACGACGATGGAAGGCCTCGCCAAGCTCAAGCCCTCGTTCGGCAAGAACGGAACCGTCACCGCCGGCAATGCCAGCGGGATCGTGGACGGCGGCGCGGCGGTGGTGGTCATGTCGGTTGACGAGGCGCAGAAGCGCGGCAAGAAACCGCTGGGGCGGATCGTGAGCTGGGGCATCGCCGGAGTAGAGCCGAAGATGATGGGACGCGGCCCGGTGCCGGCATCGCGCATTGCGCTGGAGAAAGCCGGGCTGAAGCTCGAAGACATGGACCTGATCGAGGTCAACGAGGCGTTCGCGGCGCAATACCTCGGCGTGGAAAAAGAATTGGGCCTCGATCGCAGCAAGGTGAACGTGAACGGCGGCGCGATTGCGCTCGGGCATCCGCTGGGCGCAACGGGCACGCGGCTGATCATTACCCTTTTGCACGAGTTGCGGCGCCGTGGCGCGAAGTACGGGCTGGCGACGGCGTGCATCGGCGGCGGACAGGGAATTGCAATGATCGTGGAACGTTTGAATTCATAAGTACTAACCACCAAGGACACGAAGGATCACAAAGGCCCTTCGTGATACTTCGTACTCTTTGTGGTTGAAAGAGGCTCTTATGGAAATTCGCAAAGTAGGCGTTCTCGGCTGCGGGCTGATGGGCTCCGGCATTGCCCAAGTCTGCGCTACTGCCGGGTTCGAGGTCACCGTGCTCGAGGCCGAACAGCGCTTCCTCGACAAAGGCTTCTCCGGTATCGAGAAGTCGCTTGCCAAGTTTGCCGAAAAAGGCAAGCTGAAGGAAGCGCCGGATGCGATCCGCGCGCGGCTGAAGGGCACGCTCAAGCCCCAGGACCTGGCCGACTGCGACCTGATCATCGAAGCCATCATTGAAAACGTGGAAGAGAAGAGGAAGATGTACGCCTCGCTCGACGCGGTAGTGAAGCGCGACGCCATCTTCGCCAGCAACACTTCTTCCATCTCGATCACCGAACTGGCGGCGGCCACCAAGCGTCCCGACCGCTTCATCGGCCTGCACTTCTTCAATCCCGTGCCGCTGATGCAACTGGTCGAAGTGGTGCGCACCATCACCACCGCGCCCGAGGTTTTCGAAACCGGCTACGCCTTCGCGCAAAAGGTCGGCAAGGTGCCGGTGCGCACCAGCGACAAGACCGGGTTCATCGTCAACCGGCTGCTGGTGCCGTACATGCTCGACGCCATCCGCGCCTATGAAGAGGGCGTGGGCTCCATCACCGACATTGACACCGCCATGAAACTCGGCTGCGGCTACCCCATGGGCCCGCTCACGCTGCTGGATTTTGTCGGGCTGGACACGACCTACTACATCACGCAGGTCATGTTCGACGAATTCAAGGAGCCGCGCTTCGCTTCGCCGCCATTGCTCAAGCGCATGATCATGGCCGGCTGGTTCGGCAAGAAATCCGGCAAGGGATTTTACGACTGGTCCGATCCCGCGAAGCCCGTGCCGCAGGACGCGCAGTTGCAAGGGCTCGCGACCGAGAAAGCCGGTGTCGCCGCCGACTGATCGAATCTGGTCGAATGAAGAATGAAGAATTCAGAATGAAGAATGGAAATGTCCGTGCAGTGCGTGATTCTTCATTCTTAATTCTTCATTCTTAATTTTCCGACGTGGAGAAAGAACATGTCATCGTCCGCCGTTCCTGCCACTTTCGAAAATCTCCTCTTCGAAAAGAAAAACGCAATTGCCTACGTCACCATCAACCGGCCGAAGGTGCTTAACGCGCTCAACATGGCGACCATGGAAGAGCTGCGCGCGGTTTTCCACGCCATCAAGGCCGACGACGCGATCCGCGTTGTCATCCTGACCGGCGCGGGCGAAAAAGCATTCATCGCGGGCGCCGATCTTAACGAACTCGCCAAGCACAACGCGGTCGAAGGCAAGGCGTACACCCACAAGGGCCAGAGCGTGCTCAACCTGATCGAGAACCTGGGCAAGCCGGTGATCGCCTGCATCAACGGCTTTGCGCTGGGCGGCGGTTGCGAACTCGCCATGGCGTGCACCATGCGCCTGGCCAGCGACAACGCCAAGCTTGGACAGCCCGAGGTCCACCTCGGCATCATTCCCGGTTACGGCGGGACGCAGCGCCTGCCGCGGCTGGTCGGCAAGGGCATCGCCATGCAGTTGGTGCTCGCCGGCGAGATGATCACTGCCGCCGAAGCGCACCGCATCGGGCTGGTCAATGAGGTGGTGCCGCAGCCGGAGCTGATCGCGCGCGCCGAAGCCATCGCGCATAAGATCATCGCCAACGCTCCGCTCGCCGTGCAGTATGCCATCGAGGCCATCAACAAGGGCATGGAGATGACGCTGCAGGAAGGACTGTACCTGGAAGCCACGCTGTTCGGCGTCTGCTGCGCGACGGAAGACAAGACCGAAGGCACGAAGGCGTTCCTGGAAAAGCGTGCGCCGAACTTTAAAGGAAAATAGTTCGATCTGGTGATCGGCTGATCGGGTGATCGGGTGATCTGAAATCCGAAACCGCGATCACGAGATCACCAGATCACCAGATCACCTGATGATCAAATCACTACACAAGCTGCTGGTGGCGAGAAGCGAGCAGGACTATCGCGCGCTGGTGGAGTTTTTCGACGCGCTCGGCCTGGCGCGCGGCGAATCCTGGGAAGGCCGCCGCAGCAAAGGCGTGAAGTTCGACGCGCGCGAAGCCGGCGTGGAGATCGGCATCGGCCACGGCTTTCCCGATTGCGACCTGGTGATCGAAACCGACAGCGCCGATGTGGCCTACGAAATCGCAACCAAGCGCGCGTTCAAAATCGCCGGTGAAATATCCGACACCGACTGGGGCGCGCGCATGTTTACCCTGGAAATGCCCGCGGGCGCCGGGCGCCTTACGGTCTTTTCTTATAAGGAGGACTGGCGCGCCGCCAACACGCGCGAAGGCAAGCTGGACGCAACCGGCCTGCGCTTCGCGATTATTGTCGGGCGCTTCAACGCGTTCATCACCGAGCGTCTGCTCGCCGGGGCGCAGGACGCGCTGCATCGCCTGGGCGCGGATCCGAAGCACATCACCATCGTGCGCGTTCCCGGCTCGTTTGAAATTCCCGCGGCGGCGCGCATGCTGGCGAAAACCGGGGAACACGACGCCATCATCTGCCTGGGGTGCCTGATCCGCGGGGAGACGGCGCATTACGAAGTGATTGCCAACGAGGTCACGCGCGGCATCGGACAATCGGCGCAGGAAACCGGCGTGCCGCACGCGTTTGGCGTTCTGACCTGTGACACGCTGGAGCAGGCGATTGACCGCGCCGGACTGAAGTCGGGCAACAAGGGTTGCGATGCGGCGCTGGCTGCGGTGGAGATGGCTCAACTGAAGACAGTCGATGGTCGACGGTCGACGGTCGACGGCTCACGCATCAAGTCTTTGGGCTCAACCGCGCGTGTGATGAATTCAAGATCCGAGAAGAAGCGCAAGCAGGGGAGAGCTAAGAAGAACTCCACCCGCCATCGCTAATTCGCAATCAAACCGGCCATCGACCATCGACCGCCGGCCATTGACTTATATGGGTTCTCGCCGCAAATCCCGCGAACTGCTGTTGCAGATGCTGTTTCAGTCCGATATGGGCAAGCAGCCTGCCGAGGAGGTCCGACGCACCTTCTGGGCCGAACGCAACGACATGGACGACGAAGTCCGCGACTTCGCCGAGAAGCTGTTTTGCGTGGCCCAGGATCGAGCCGGCGAAATTGACCGCATCATCGAGCAGCACGCCGTGAACTGGCGCATGGAGCGGATGGCCGCCGTGGACCGCAACCTGCTGCGCGCCGCGGTGGCGGAATTTTTCGCCATGCCGCAGACGCCCCGGCCGGTGATCATCAATGAGGCGATCGAGATCGCGCGCCGCTACTCCTCGTCCGAGTCCATCGTCTTTATTAATGGCGTGCTAGACTCGGTCGCGCGCGGCCTGGACAAGGACAAGGACAAAGGCAAAGCAGCCGGCTAGCAATTCGTCACCGGTGACCAACTGTTCCAACTACCAGCAACTGGCAACTGAAATGACCTGGTCCGACGAAGCCAACGAAATTGTTGCCGAACTGATGGGCGCACTGCCGGCGCCGGTTCGCGACGCGGTCAAAGACGCCATGGAAAACCGCGCCGAATCGCTCACCGCCGATGATGGCGAGGACGAAGTTTCCATGGAAACCGCGGTGCGCGCTTTCATCGAGGCGACGCCCGGCGATCTCCGCAGCCGCCTCAAGCACACTCTCACCTACCACGGCATCGATCCCGAGGATTACGAGGAAGCGTTCAGTTCGTAGCAGGCTGCAGTCGCCAGGCGCCGGTCTCCAGGGAAACCGGACCCGGAATACGGTGGTGGTAAGAATGTGCTTTGACGAAGGAAAAGCCCTCGCACTCGCGAGGGCTTTTTGCCTGAAGCCTGAAGCCTAGAGCCTGAAGCCTAGAGCCTGAAGCCTAGAGCCTGAAGCCTATTTCGGCCTTACCGCCACCAAATCTGGGGTGAACGAAAATGCGGTTCCCGCACTTGGACCAATCTGTTGCGCGTCTGATCCACCTGCGACATCGATGCGGTGAACGAATTTGTCGCTGCCGCCGACGTACAGTTTGGCGCCGTCGAGTGTCGCACCGCCGGTAAAGGCATTGGCGCCGCCCGCCAGCGGAATGGCAAACGGCGTCGCCGTTGCTGTCGTTAGGCCGAGCAATTGTCCAAGGTTGCTGGTCACGAACGCCTTGGACCCATCCGATAACACGATCAACTGGCGCGCCGTGAACGGTCCGACGCCAAAATTCACGCTGGTCAGCGTATCGGACAGCGGTGGCGGACATCCGACGCGGGTGGTGGTGACTTTGATCACGTCAATACCCGGGGAATCCACGGCCAGCACGGTGCCCGCGTTCGGCAGCGGACCCAGGAAGCTGGGCGCTCCGGGTGTTGCGATGCTGTCGTCCAGCGAATTGTCGCAAGCCGCGCGCACCGTCACGGCTGCACCAGGCGCGCCTCCGGCAAAGTAGGCAAACGCGCCGTTGGGCAGGAATTTCACGTCATTCGCGGCGCCGCCCAGGGGAATGGGGCGGAACGATCCCCCCGGCGTCCAAAAGTACACGGTGTTGCCGGCGACGATGTACGCGCCCTGACTGTCGGGGGTGAAGTCGGCGGCGTTGGCTGAGAGGATCGGCGCCGCCTCGGTCGTGATATTGGTTCCCTCGCCCAGCACCCACAGTATGTTGGAGCCGGCCACGATCACCCGGTTGCTATCCGGAGATGTCGCCAGCACGGTACCGGTCACGGCGGTGTTCTGGGTCACCACGTTGCTGGCCGTATCCAGCATTATCAACCCGGTGCTGCTGCCCAGATACCCGGTGGAGCCGATACGGTTGAAGAGGAATGAATTGGGCATGTCGGGCAGCGTGATCACGGCGCCGGCGGCATTGGTGTTGGTATCGATCGGCACCAGAGAGGTGGCGCCGGTTCCGGTGGCGTAGACCGTCGTCGCCGATGTTCCCCCCACCGTTCCCGTGACCGCGTTGCTGTATTCGGAGGCCAATCCGATGTTGCATGTTCCGGCGCAACTCGCCGAAATGCTTGTTGTCCCCGCCGCCACTGCCGTGACCAGCGCCGCCGCGTTCACGTTCGCTACCGCCGCCTGGGTACTCGACCAGTTCAGCGGCGCGCTTACCGACACTCCGTGGCTGTCCACCACGTCGGCTGCCAGGCTGACCGTGCTCCCCGCCGCGCCCAGGGAGAACGTCGTGTCCGGCCCGCTGGTGAGGTGAATATTGATGCTCTGCACCGGGCAGGTCACCCACGCCGCTGCCGCGCTGTTTACCGAGGTTACAGACGCGACAATTCCAGTCTGGCCGGGCGTCCTTGCGGTCACCAGCCCGTTGATGTCCACCGTGCCAACGTCAATCGAGAGAGTCGACCAACTAATCGGCCCCACCGTCGAGGTGATATCCACGCCATTGTTGAACGCCTTGGCCGACAGTTGCTGCGTCTGGCTTGACGAAACGCAATTCACCAACGACGGGCTGACCGTTACCCGGTCAACGTGCAGGTGCGTGTACACCGGCACCGTGCCGGTGACTGTACCGCTGGTCACCGTGATGTTTGCCGTGCCCGGCTGCACGCCCGTCGTGTCACAGACGATGAAAAGCGCGTCCCACTTTCCCGCACATACAGAACCCGCGGTGGAGACGGTTGCGACCGCGGTATTGCTGGATGAGTAGGTGAAGGTCGGCGGGTTGGTGACCACGACTCCCTTCGAATCGGTTACTGTGGCGCTGATCGCGGCCACGTCGCCCAAATTGAGCGAGATGGAGGAGGGACTCGCCGTGATCGTATTCGGAATCGTACTTGTACTCGAACTGCCGCCGCCGCCGCATCCGGCGAGCGCGACCATGAGGACAACGGCTAGCGCCGCGCAAATACGCGGGCGGGCACTGAGCTGCAACTTGCCAATCGCCCGGATCCTGAACTCTGATGCCTGAAGCCTGGATATGACTGCCGACCGCCGCATGCTTCCTCCCCGCCCGACCTTCAGGCCGGACGGTCCCCTTTTGCAAGGTCTTGGGAAAGAACTCAGTGTAGAAGCTGGTGAGATTTTCGGCAACCTGAGGCGCTTAGGCGGCGTGACCCCGAGCGAAGCCGAGGGGGGAGAGCCGCCTGCCGAAATCCCGAGCGCAGCCAGGGATCTCAGGTCAGCGTGGGCCGAGCGCAGCGAGGGATCTTCCGACCCGAGGCGCCGCCGCTGCGACAAAAGAACCGAACCACAAAGGGCACGAAGGACCGCGAAGGAGTGCGGGTGTTGCTTTCCTTTGTGTTCCTTGGTGCCCTTCGTGGTTAGTTTCTGAGATGGTGCGGTTGACGCCTCGCGCCTGAATTGTTATATTCAAAAGGTTCTGCGAGTTAAGTTTGGCTTGCTTGTAGCGGCTGAGTTTCACCCGTAAGGGTGCCCTCGCTGAAACGTTCCTGCGCTGCCTCACCGTCTTTGGTGGGGGTATGCAGGACGAGGAAGACGAAACGGAACACCTACCGCTTCGGCTCGGTGTCACCGTCGTCCTTCCCAGCCTAACGGAAACCGAAATCTCCCGCACAGGTGCGGGATTTATGGCGGCCTCAGGCCGGCCAGCAACCAATGCACGAGCGTGCGGCGCTGTGCCCGCCGGAGTTCGCGGAGAGGCGCAGTTTGCGCGTTCTCCGGAGTGTGAGGCGCGCGAGCGCCAATCGGGGTCCCCGGCACGCGCCGGTTTTGCGCGGGATGGGGCAAAAGGAGCAGCCAAGAGTGCCTACGTTTAATCAGTTGGTGCGCAAGGGGCGTACTGCCCCGAATTACAAGACGGCCAGTCCGGCCTTGCAGTCCTGCCCGCAGAAGCGCGGCGTCTGCACTCGCGTCTATACCCAGACGCCGAAAAAGCCGAACTCCGCCCTGCGCAAGGTCGCCCGCGTCCGTTTGACCAACGGCATCGAGGTGACTACGTACATTCCCGGCGTCGGCCACAATCTGCAGGAGCACTCCATCGTGCTCATCCGCGGCGGCCGCGTGAAAGACCTTCCGGGCGTCCGTTATCACGTGATTCGCGGCACCCTGGATGCGGTCGGCGTCGCCGGCCGCAAGCAGAGCCGCTCCAAGTACGGTGCCAAGCGCCCCAAGGCCTAACGGGTAGGGCACGGCTTTAGCCGTGCCATTCGGGGCCGCAGCAATACCGGGCTTTAGCCCCTGAGGGAATGGCTGAAACAAATTTCGGACTCTCGCGGAACAAGCTGAGAGCTGAGAGCTGAGAGCTGATAGCTATATGCCAAGAAAAGGACACACTCCGAAGCGCGAAGTTGCCGCCGACCCGATCTACGGTTCGACGCTGGTCACCAAGTTCATCAACTCGATGATGTGGGGCGGCAAGAAGTCCACCGCCGAGAGCATTTTCTACTCGTCGATGAAGAAGATGCAGGAGAAGGGCGGCGACGAAGCCCTGAAGCTGTTCAAGAAGGCGGTGGAGAACGCCAAGCCGGTGCTGGAAGTCAAGACCCGCCGCGTCGGCGGCGCCAACTACCAGGTCCCGGTGGAAGTGAACCCCGATCGCCGCACCTCGCTCGCCATCCGCTGGCTGATCAGTTACAGCCGCGGCCGCGCCGAGAAGGGCATGACCGACAAGCTCAGCAATGAACTGCTCGACGCCGCCAACAATCGCGGCGCTGCCATCAAGAAGAAGGAAGACGTTCACCGCATGGCGGAAGCCAACAAGGCCTTCGCGCATTACCGGTGGTAAGTGAACGAGCCCGGGGATTCGGAAGGAAGTTAGGTTAGACGTGGCAAGACTGGTTCCATTAGATCGTTGCCGCAACATCGGCATCATGGCGCATATCGACGCCGGCAAGACCACGACGACGGAGCGCGTCCTGTTCTATACAGGCCGCACCCACCGCATCGGCGAGGTCCACGAAGGCACCGCCACGATGGATTGGATGGAGCAGGAGCAGGAGCGCGGGATCACCATCACCAGCGCCGCCACTACCTGCACCTGGCGCGATGAGCGGATCAACATCATTGACACGCCCGGCCACGTGGACTTCACGGCCGAGGTGGAGCGATCGCTGCGCGTGCTCGACGGCGCGGTCGCCGTGTTCGACGCCGTGCATGGCGTCGAGCCGCAGTCGGAGACCGTCTGGCGCCAGGCCGACAAGTACGGCGTCCCGCGCATTTGCTTCATTAACAAAATGGACAAGACCGGCGCTGATTTCGAGCACGCCGTCGAGACCATCCGCAAGCGCCTCAACGCCCGTCCGGTCGCCATCCAGCTTCCCATCGGCAGCGAATCCAATTTCAAAGGCGTCATTGATCTCTTCGAAATGAAGGCCATCGTATGGCTGGAAGAGACCCTGGGCGCCAAGTCCGAAATCCAGGACATTCCCGAGAACCTGAAGAAGAAGGCCACCGCGTTCCGTAACCAGATGGTCGAGACCATCGTCGAAAACGACGACGACCTCCTCCACAAGTACATGGAAGGCGAGAACATGACCCCGGAAGAGCTGCGGCGATCACTGCGCAAGAGCGTGATCGGCTTGAAGCTGTTCCCGGTGCTGTGCGGCTCGGCCTTCAAGAACAAGGGCGTGCAGCCCATGCTGGACGCGGTGGTGGACTTCCTGCCCTCGCCGGTTGATGTCCTGCCGGTCAAGGGCATTGATCCCGACACCGGCAAGGAAGTGGAGCGCGCACCCGACGACAACGCCCC
This sequence comes from Terriglobales bacterium, assembly GCA_049509755.1. GTDB lineage: Bacteria > Acidobacteriota > Terriglobia > Terriglobales > Acidobacteriaceae > JAIQGF01. The sequence continues at coordinate 20,555 of JBEKZP010000044.1, forward strand.
ACTGGCCGCCCTGGCGTTCAAGATCATGACCGACCCGTTCGTCGGCCAGCTCGCATTCATCCGCATTTACTCCGGCCAGCTCAAGACCGGGGACAACATCTGGCTTCCCGGCAAGAACAAGCGCGAGCGTATCGGCCGCCTGCTGAAGATGCACGCCAACAAGCGTGAGGAGATCAGCGAAATCTACGCCGGCGACATCTGCGCCTGCGTCGGCCTGCGCACCATCACCACCGGCGACACCATCTGCGACGAGACCAGCCCGGTGGTGCTGGAATCGATCGTATTCCCGGCGCCGGTGATTTCGGTGGCGGTCGAGCCCAAGACCAAGGCCGACCAGGAAAAGATGGGCGTCGCGCTCGGGCGCCTGGCGCAGGAAGACCCGACCTTCAAGGTCAACACCGACCCCGACAGCGGCCAGACCATCATCAGCGGCATGGGCGAGCTGCACCTGGAAATCATCATTGACCGCATGATGCGCGAGTTCAAGGTGGAGGCCAACGTCGGCAAGCCGCAGGTCGCCTACCGCGAGACCATCCGCAAGCCGTCGCAGGCGGAAGGCAAGTTCATCCGCCAGACCGGCGGGCGCGGCCAGTACGGGCACGTCAAGATCAAGCTCGAACCCAACCCGGGCAAGGGCTACGAATTCGAGAACGAAATCGTCGGCGGCTCGGTGCCCAAGGAATTCATCAAGCCGGTGGACCACGGGATCAAGGAAGCCCTCGAAGGCGGCATCCTGGCGGGCTACCCGATGGTGGACGTCAAGGCCATCCTCTACGACGGCAGCTATCACGACGTGGACTCCAGCGAAATGGCCTTCAAGATCGCCGGTTCCATGGCGTTCAAAGAGGCCGCGCGCAGGGCCACGCCGGTGCTGCTGGAACCGGTGATGTCGGTCGAGGTGGTGGTGCCGGAAGATTTCATGAGCGCCATCATCGGCGACCTGAACTCCCGCCGCGGCCGCATCGAGGGCATGGAACACCGCGCCGGATCGCAGGTCATCAAGGCGATGGTGCCGCTGAGCGAAATGTTCGGCTACGCCACCCAGATGCGCTCCAACACCCAGGGCCGCGCCACCTTCTCCATGCACTTCGCGCGCTATGAAGAGGTGCCGCGCTCGGTGTCGGATGAAATTATCGCCCGCGTGCAGGGCAGGGCAGTGAATAGGTGACAAAAGCGTTATGAGCACTCAGGGACAGCAGTTTGAGATTCATATCCGCAGCAATTCCAGCTCTCCCGAAGCGTGGCGGCGAGCGATGGAAGCGCCTGCGAGCGAACTGCAGCCGCTGACAGAGGAACAGAAGGAGATTGTTCGTAGATTCGGGATTACGGACGAGGAGTATGCGCGGGGCGAGTTGGCTGTGATATTCGGCCAAGAGCGGCTGCGCCGTCGTGGCGAAGAACTCGGCAGTCTGGTTCAGGATTTGCTTCGGCGACTCTCGGATCGCTACGTCCTGGAATCTGTTTTGTACGAAGGTGCGAACCTGCGTTGGATCGTGAGAATTGGAAGTCCGAAGGGCGTTCGTAACATTGCGGTCTCTCGTGAATTGGCAGACGACGTTTTGGATTCGCGTTTGACGGAATCAATGCAGCAGTTAAAGCAGAGAATCCAGGATGGGTTTCGAGAGTAACGGAGACAAACGGTGGATCAGTTTTCGATTCTGAAAATCGAGAAGTTGCTGACCGATAAGCCGGTCATGGTCTGGTTGTCTCCTGAAGGCCGCATGGCGGTCAAACAGATTTTCGAGGGCAAGGAATCCTTCCGGACTCTGGTGCAGGCTGTGGATGAACTCGGGTTGTGGCTTCGATTGCCGCGCCGGTCCGGACAGAAGAGTACAGATTCGCTGCTGCTGTTGAAGTGGGTGTATCTCGCGACTGCGCAGGTGGACGCTGAATTACCTGCGTCGGATTTGTTGAAGGAAGCGGTTCATTAAAGGATTTGTAGAGGAAATATGGCGAAAGAAAAATTTGCGCGCACCAAGCCGCACGTAAACGTGGGCACGATCGGTCACATTGACCACGGCAAGACGACGCTGACGGCGGCGATCACCAAGGTTCTGGGGAAGAACAA
>JBEKZP010000045.1:0-24629 GCA_049509755.1 Terriglobales bacterium
TCGCCGGGCCGCAAATTCAGCGACCGCACCCTTCGTGGGTTCAGTCAAACCGATTGAATCCGACATCCGCGACCCTTCAGCGAGACGAGCGCTGTAGTTGTTCAGAGATTCCTTAGATGATCTGCTCCTTCTTACGTCGTTGGCAACTCGGCACAGGTGCGTGTGTCGGGGTTGGAGCCTACGCACTGAACGCTCTGAAACACATTTCTACCGCAGCCGACTGGCGGTTCCGAAGCCGAGAGAAATAAAGACTCAGGAAACGTTGATTGACGATCCCGAGTTCGAAACCTTCCTGAGGCACGCCTTCTCAAGCTTCCGGCAGAATGACGGACGTGAGGCACTGCGGCAGGCAATCGATCTTGTCGTGTCTTCGCAAGAAGGGACGCTTGAGGCCAGCTTTCTGAAGTGCTTCGCTGCGCTCGAAACCTTGGTTACCTGTTATCGCCAGAGCGCGGGTCTCAGCACGATACTCGATCCGCAGTCGTGGGCCACTTTCGACAATGATTTCAGATCATTCATAAAAGGCCACGCGCTGTTCAAAGAAGACAGTGCTCGTCGAAACCTTGTTTACGAAAAAAAGGCGGAGTTGAACCGGATTGCATTCGCCACGGTTTATCGAAAATGTACGGAATCACTCGGCAAGGACGGCTTCCATGATGATGATCTGTGGCCTGTGGTTGGGTCATCCAGAGGACTCTCCCTAGCCGAGATCAGAAACCGAATTGTGCATGGAGTTGTATTTGCTCCGCCACAGCAGGAAGCCCTATTTAAGTCTTTGATCCACCTTCGCTGGTGTGTTGAACGGATGGTACTGGCGTTTTTGGAATGGCCGCTCGAACGATCCCTTGTGGGACGTTTCCTCGGGCACATGGCTAGTTACCAGACATGGAAAGACGCTCAGGAATTGCTATCACGTGTCGCAACCTAGCCCGGAATTATTCCTCCAGTCTGGCCCAAAAGGCTGCCAGCGGCTTTGAAACGCCTCCTCCGGCCCGAACCCCGTCCGGCAGCCCAGATCGCCACAAATCGGCCTCCTGGAAGACATCCGAACCCAACCGCATAGTTGCAGAGCAGCGGCTCAGCCCTTGATCGTCTTCTTCAGGACGTAGTCGAAGAACCTCTCAGTGATGTCGCCCGCAATCCATTCTGCGCGGAGCGTCGTTCTCTTCTCAATCTTTCTCAGGGCGGAAAGCAGCGTGCGGTTCAGTTCCTTCGCGCTGGCTCCTTCCATCTGGGCTTCGACGACGAACTCGTCGCCCGCTTTCTTGACGGAACCCTTCGCAGACAGTTGCCCAAGGGCATGCCGGATCGTCCGGGCATCCGAGCGGCTGACGCGTGCCTTGAGCTTGAGTTTCATCTGGGTCGCCCCTTCATCCCCGCATCATCTGGGATTGTGGTGTCCCGACCGACCGCGATGACACCCGGAACGATACCAAATCCCGACGGCCGAAACCTCGGCAAGTCCGATAGCGTCCATGGGATGTCCACGCATGAATGCCCCAGTCCCGAACGGAGTCCCGCCACCGACTCCCTGCCCGAGTGCCCTTGTTGCAGTAGACTGTGGCATCGGTCACGCCAACGATGACGGATGCACAGTCTACGAGGGCTCCAGCGGCCGGGCACGGCAATCGCTGGCTAACGGCGGTCGCCTCGCTGGCGGTGGGTGCGGCGTTCTTCGCGCTGTGGTTTTGGCTCCTACCGCGATGGCTTGGTTTCAACGTAGAAATGGCGGGCGCGGCGCGTTGGCGATGGCTGGCAGCGGTTCCGTCCGTGCTGGGATTCTCTGTCGCCCTGCGCTGCGTCTGGGACTTCGGGTGGACGGGACGCGGCACGCCTGCCCCTATCGCTCCGCCAAAGAGATTAGTGGTCGTGGGATTCTATCGCTACGTGCGGAACCCGATGTACGTCGGCTTCGCTGCGGGGTGGATCGGCCTGTGGGTTGTATTCGGGCATGCCAACCCGGCAGCGGTCGCTGCCGCCGCGGCTGTTGCCCTCGCCGTGCATCTGTTCGTGATCTTTTATGAGGAGCCGACGTTGCGGAAGAAGTTCGGGGCGGACTACGAAGAGTATTGCGGGAACGTGCGCCGCTGGTGGCCGCGTCTGCGAGGCTGGGATAAGCCGCGATAGCTGCTCACGGCATTCCGAGACGCTGGACTCGGCCCTGCTTCGGGTGTATTAGGTTCTAAATCGTCACCCACGCAACCTGCGACGGTGGTGCGCCATGGAAAGCGCGGATCGTGTCAGCCTCATTGCCCACAGCGGTAAGCAAATCCTCATTGCCGACTTCACCAACTGTACCCCGGACGAAGTGAAGGCTGTGGCCGATGAAGTAAGGCGGGTAGTTACCGCTCAGCCTGAAAATTCGGTACTGCTCATGGCCGATTTTGCAGGCGCTCAGTTCAGCAAGGACGCCGTCACCCGAATCAAGGAAGCGACGACCTATGATCGCCCCTATGTGAAGCGTGCTGCGTGGGTACATACGGGGAGCCTGCCCAAGGTCCTCTACGAGGCGATCAAGACGTTTTCCCAGCGCGAGTTTCCGACGTTTGAAACACGCGAGCAGGCGTTAGAGTTTTTGGTGGCAGATTAGAAGGCGGGACCAGCCCAGCACCCGCAAGACGTGCAACGGGAAACTGTCACTTCATGCCCTCTAAGAGTTTCTCCATCCCGGACTCTCCCTGTCCGACCTCCGGCAGTTCACTTCGCAGGCCACCTGCTGTCAATTTTGCCCATGATCCGTTCAGCCAGAGAAATCGCATTGGCGATGGCTGACTCGACGGCCGGCGAAGGTCGCCCGTCCCAGTTGGCGAGGTGCCGCGCCGCAAGGATGCTCGCAGCGATCAGCAACACTCGTTTGCGACCCTCGTCCATGGAATTCGGCATCCGGAGACTCGCGGGGGAACCTCACGCAGGCTCTGCGTTATGAACCAGTATGATTAGTGCCCAGCCTCACGCCATTTGTCGTGAGGTTGCAAGGTGGAAGTCTACTACTTTCGTCTTTTGTTCGCCATCACGGTATCACACAAAGGAGCAATGGGCGGAGAAGGGGCGGATGGGGGCTCTGGGTGGTCGTTACCGCCGTCCAGATGTGTCAAGGGCGGAGCAAAACTAGACCACAGGGGCGGAGTAAAAGTAGACCAGTGGAGTGTTTAGAAGATCAGGGATTGTCGGGGAGGAGGGCGTCTGAAGCGGAGGCCAGCGCCGTCTGCCGGAGGGTGCGTGAGGCGGATGGCCGTGTCAGGAGTTCGGCTGGGAGCCTCGTTTGCGCTTGCTCTGCTTCAGGCGGTAGCTCTCGCCGTTCATCTCGAGGATATGAACATGGTGGGTGAGCCGGTCCAGCAGCGCGCCGGTCAGCCGTTCCGATCCGAGAACTTCAGTCCACTCCTGGAACGGGAGATTGCTGGTCACCAGCGTCGAGCCGCGTTCGTAGCGCTGGCTGAAGACCTCGAACAGCAACTCGGCGCCGGACTTGGACAGCGGCACGAAGCCCAGTTCATCGACGATCAGCAGTTCGTAGCCGGCCATCTGCTTCTGGAAGCGCAGCAGCCGCTTCTCGTCCTTGGCTTCCATCAGTTCGTGCACCATCGCCGCCGCCGTGGTGAAGCGCACGCGATGGCCGCGTTGGCAGGCCGACAGACCGAGGGCCAGCGCGAGGTGAGTCTTCCCGGTACCGGAGTTGCCCAGCAACAACACGTTCTCGCGCCGCAGTAGAAACTCGCAGCGCGCCAGCTCCAGCACCAGCGCCTTGTTGACCGCCGGGATGGCGAGAAACTCGAAGGTGTCCAGGCTCTTGACCACCGGGAAGCGTGCCTGGTGGATACGGCGTTCGGTGGCCCGCCGCTCGCGGTCCAGCAGCTCTTGTTCGGTCAAACGCAGCAGGTAGCGCGGATAATCCGCGCTCTCGGCGGCACACTGCCGCGCCACTTTGTCGTACTCGCGCAGGAAAGTCGGCAGCCGCAGCTGCTTCAGGTGATGTTCCAGCAGCACCTGCGGCGTGTCGGTGGTGGCAGGGTTCGCCTCACGGCTCATCGCGTCACCTCGCCCATAGATGTCTTCGAGGAAACGATGGTCTGCGCGGAAAGCAGTGTCATGTAGTCGGCTGCCTGCGTGGTTCGCACTTCGGCCAGCGGCAGATACGGATAGTTCTCCAGATCCAGCCGCGGCGGACGCCGCTCGATGCGGCACAGCAGCAGATGCTTGACGGCGTCGAAACTGATCGTACCCAGATGCAGCGCATCGAGGATGGCGAGCTCGACTTCCCGGATAGAGAACGTCTCCAGCAAGCGCAGCACCTGCACGTACTCCCGTTTGCCGCCCTTGTTCAGCCGCGCTTCCAGCAGCCGCCGCAGGCGGTCGAAGCACTCCGGCAACGCCCAGCCCACCAGCGGCGCCGCCTGGTCCAGCGCCCGCGTCTTCTGCTCCAGCAATGCCAGGTAGTGCAGCGGATCAAAGATCATGTCTTCGCGCTCGTAACTGCGCCGGTGGCGGGCAATCACTTGGCTGCCGCAGACGATGGCCACCTCGTGCACGTAGCCCTTCACCAGCACGTCGCGATGTCCATACTCGGTCGGCACCGAGTAATCGTTGGTGCGATAGCGCACCAGCGACATCGAACTCACTCGCGCCACCCGCTTCTCGCAGGCTTCGTACTCACTGGCCGGCAGAGGCAAGAAGGCAGCCCGGTCCCCCTCAAAGCGTTCTCCGATCGTCTCCTGGTGGCTGCGCAACCGCCGCGCTCGCCGCTCCCGGCATGCGTCCAGCAACCGCTGGTTCAACTCCTCCCAACTGGCCGCCCGCGGAATCGGCACCAGAAAGTTCCGCCGTGCGTACCCCACCAAGCCCTCCACCTTGCCTTTGTCGTTGCCCTTCGCCGGACGTCCGAACTTGTCGGCAAACAGATAGTGGCTTTGTAACTCGGAAAACGCCCGCGTCTTCTGCCGGGTGCCGTCGCCCAGAATCCGTGCCACCGCCAGCCGAGTGTTGTCGTACAGAATCGAGGTGGGAACGCCGCCGAAGTAGGCGAAGGCCTGAACGTGGCCTTCCAGAAACGCTTCTGTCGTCTCCGCCGGAAACGCCATGACGAAGCAGTCATCCGAGTGCGGCAGGTCGATCGCGAAGTAGTGCGCCTTTCGCTCCTCGCCACCGACGATCACTAGCGCCTCGCCGAAGTCGGCCTGCGCCGTACCCGCGGCATGGGTCAGCGGAACGAACATCTCTCGGTGGCGCAGCGAGGCGGCACGCACGTAGTCCTTTACGATCGTGTAGCCGCCGGGGAACGCGTGCTCCGCCCGCAAACGGTCGAAGATCCGCTGGGCGGTGTGCCGCTGCTTGGCTGGCTTGGTCTTGTCTTCTTCGAGAATGGCGTCGATCACGCCTACCCACGGCCCCAGCTTGGGCCGCTTCGGGGGCTCTTTCCGCCGGTAGCCCGGCGGAATCGAATAACCCAACATCTTGCGTACCGTCGTGCGCGCCAGTCCAAACTCCCGCGCTACCGAACGTTGACTTCTGCCCTCGACTAAAACCGCTCGCCGTATACGCCCATAGATCTCCACCTGGTACATCCCTCCGGTGTTCCACGAAGCAGCTACTTACGACAACCACTTCGTGAAACCAAGATCCGGCGGTCTACTTTTACTCCGCCGCGTCACGCCGCTCCCGCGGCGTGATGCGGTCTATTTTTGCTCCGGCGCTTACAACAATGCGCCTTTCTCGCAAGTCTTTGATACACAGCGATTTTCCCTACAAAAATGCTCAAAATGAAAGTCACTTGACGGGGATTCCCGGTAGCGCTACCAAATCTTCCACTTAGCATTTTCCCCTTGTATTTTCGCGGCATCTAGTGACCTCCATCGGTTTTCTATTTAGTCTCTATAGTCCCCGCGTGTCGTCCTCGTTCCCTACGGTTATGGACAGTAAGTGGACAGTAAGCTGAAATGGAGATGGCAAATTCCTAAGCATAGGCTGGCCGCTATTGGGGTGGGATGGGCGCACTGTCTTCGGCTGACACGGAACCTACCCCAGCGCCTGTTCGATCACTGGATTCCTTTGCCGTCCGGTTGTTCACCGGCTGCCAGCACTTCCTCGAACCGGCGGATCGCCTGATTTTTGTGTTCAGCCCTGGGATGGACGTAACGCAGCACGATGCGGATGGAGCTGCGCCGAGGATGGCCGCCAGCGTGGCGAGATCGACACCAGTCTGCGCCAGCTTCGTGACGGACGGCCTTGGGCCACGGCACGTGATGCCGGTCACACCGCGGGGCGAGGTCCGGGAGGTACGCTGGGCGGGCAGGGAAGCAATTGCAGTCCGGACCCAAGCACTGTCCGGAGGCAGGTATGACAGTTGCAGTTTACGTCGGCATTTATCTGGGCTTACTGATCTTTCTCGCCGGATGCATTCGCCGCGTGATGCAGTATGCCCGAGCGCCGATCCACCTGCGATGGGAGTTGTATCCGGTTCCGCATGAGGACCCCGAACGCGCCGCGCACGGGGGTTCCTCGTTCGAAACCAGCAACTGGTGGACAAGGCCGCCACACTTCAACTGGCGCGGCGAGTTGCGCGCCACGCTCCCGGAAATCGCCTTCCTGAAAGGACTGTGGGAATTCAACCGCCGGCTGTGGTACGCGTCGTTCCTGTTCCATGCCGGCCTCTACCTGACGATCGCCACAGGGTTGCTGATCGCCGCAGTTGCGTCGTTTGGCGGACCATCGCATGCGAGCTTCGTTTTCTGGATGCGCGGCTTGTATCACGCCACGGCTTACGCCGGCGTCGAGTTGACGTTGTCCGGAGCGGTAGCGCTCTTGTTCCGCCGGCTTACCGATCCTGAACTGAAGAACTACACCAGCGCGGCCGACATTTTCAATTTGCACTTTTTCATTTTGACGTACGGGCTCGTCGCCGCGGGATATCTCGTTCGCGGCGAACGGACAGCCAGTGCCAGCGCGGTCTTGCGGGGACTGGCAACGTTTGACACTTCGCTGGCCGTCAGCACCGGCTTCGGGGTTGGCCTGATGCTCGCCGCGGCGCTGGTTGCCTACATACCGTTCACGCACATGGCGCACTTCATCGCGAAGTACTTCACCTACCACGCCGTACGCTGGGATGACCGAGCGAACTTGCGCGGCGGGCAGATCGAAAGGAAAGTCGCCGAGCAGCTGGCCTACAAGCCGACCTGGGCGGCGGCGCACATCGGGGCCGACGGGCACAAGACCTGGGCGGAGATTGCGGCGACGAATCCCGCGCAGGAGGTTCGCAAGTGAAAAGCCTGTGGAACATCGCGGATGTTTCTCGCACCGATCGCGAACCTGTCGCTCATCTCGAGAACAGTGACCTGATGCCCCTGCCTCCGCCGCTGGACGGCCATGACCGGACGTGGGGAGCCCTCGCGCCGCAGGTTCGGGACAAGTACGAATGCGGGCTGGACGACACCTGCGCGGTCAGCGTCCCGCAACCGAAAACGGCGGCCGAGGAGCAGCGCCTGGTAGCGCAGTTTCTCTCCGGTCTGGAAAAATTGTTTACCCGGGAAAACAACTGGACGTTTCTGCAGCCGCTGCTGCTGACCATGGAGCACTGCACGCACTGCCAGACGTGCGCGGAATCGTGCCACATCTTTGAAGCCAGCGGCAGGAACGAGCTCTACCGCCCCGTGTTCCGATCGGAAATCCTGCGGCGGCTCTACTTCAAGTACGTCAAGCACGGCGGCCTGATCTCAGCGTGGCAGCATGGCGACATCGCATTGAATTGGCCGCTGGTGGCGCGGCTGATTGAATTGTCGTATCGCTGCAACCTGTGCCGCCGTTGCGCGCAAACGTGCCCGATCGGCGCCGACAACGGGCTCGTCGCCCACGAACTCAGAAAGCTGTTCAGCCAGGAAATGGGAATCGCAGCCAAGGAACTGCACCAGCAAGGATCCATGCTGCAGTTGAAGGTCGGCTCGTCAACCGGCATGAGCCCGGAGGTGGTGAAGGACAATATCTCCTTCATTGATGAGGACATCAGCGAGAGGACCGGCATCGAGGTGCACACACCGTGGGACGTGGAAGGCGCGGATGTGCTGCTGATTCACAATGCCGGCGAGATCATGGCGTGGCCGGAGAATCCGGGCGCCTTCGCGCTGATCCTGAGCATGGCCGGAGTGAAGTGGACCATGTCGTCGGAGCTGGCGGGCTATGATTCCATCAATTACGGTTTGTGGTACGACGACGTGCAATTCGCCCGCGTCGCGTTGCAACACGCGGAAATCGCGCGCAAGCTCAAGGTCAGGAAGATCGTCATAGGGGAATGTGGCCACGCGCACAAGGCGCTGTGCGTTGTCGCCGACCGCCTGCTGAGCGGTGACCTGAACGTTCCGCGCGAGAGTTCCCTCACCTTGCTGCGCGACATCGTCATGAGCGGGCGCATCAAGTTCGATCCTTCTCGCAATGACTTTCCGGTGACGTTGCACGATCCCTGCAATATGGTGCGGTTAATGGGCGTGGTGGAGCCGCAACGCGAAGTGGTGCGCGCCCTGTGCCCGCGTTTCCGGGAAATGGAACCGCACGGTGTGAACAATTACTGCTGCGGCGGCGGCAGCGGCTTCGCCATCATGGGCGGGCACAATTTTCCCGACTGGCGCTTCAACGTCGCCGGCCGCAAGAAGCTGGAGCAGGTGCTGAACGCATTTTCCGACTGCCTGGAAGCGGAAACTCCCAAGTATCTCTGCGCGCCCTGCAGCAACTGCAAGGGCCAGTTCCGCGACATGCTGGCGTACTACAAGCTGTGGGAACAAAACCGGATTCTCTACGGCGGTCTGGCGGAGCTGATCGTGAATGTGATGGTGGAAGTGAAGCCCGGCTTCATTGAGTGGGAGTGGCGCTGAGCTGCGAGTTCAGCGGCCGGCGGGGGTAGCGCCAGCCTTCTCCGTGGCGACCGCGCGGCGGCGAACAAAATCCTCATACGCTTCGCGGCTTGCAATCTGCTCCAGCAGCTCGCGACGGCGCGCGTCCGGCAGGTCGCGAGCCATGATCTCGCGACGCCGCCGGCCGACTTCCTCGACCCACTGCTCGTATTCCGGCCCGAACTGCTGTTCCAGTTCCACGCGCAGGCGGTGCGCCAGGGCGGGGCTGTGCCCGCCGGTGGAAATGGCAATTTGCAATGCTCCCCGGTGCACGACAGCGGGATAATAAAAATCGCAGTGCTCGGGATCGTCTACCACGTTGCACAGCACACCGCGTTCCTTGCCGGCGCGAAAAACCTGTTCACTGACCGCCGGGGAATTGGTGGCCGCAATCACGAGGAACGCGCCATCGAGGTCGGCAGGAACAAATTCGCGACAGCGCCATGTCAATTTTCCCTCGCGCGCTTGCTGCCGGACCGAGTCAGTGGCGTGCGGAGCGATCACTGTGACATGTGCGCCGCAACCGAGCAGCGTGGTCGTCTTTGCCGCAGCAATCTCGCCGGCGCCGACGACAATGCATCTCCTTAAATCCAGCCTGACCATAATGGGAAACAGGTCCATCTCATCCCTCGGCGGCGAACCATGGCGCCAGCACCATGGTACCCGAGGGAGAGCCGCATAAACAGCGGTTTTGGCGGTGTTTTGCACCTGTCCGTAGGAGGCGTGTCGCGCGTCACCCCCCTCGTGATTGCTGATTCGCCGTCGCGTGATGTCGGCCCCATCACATCGGCGTTTGACCCCTATCACATTATCGGCGCACATTTCGGTCTAACCTCGGTTGTTAGTGGATTTGCTGCCCGCCGAGATCCGGGTGCAGGCAAGGGAGAAACCAATGGCCGATGCCAAGAACGGAAAGCCGAAGACAGAGTTGCTCGACGAGCTGGAAAAAGGCCCCTGGCCCAGCTTCGTCAGGGAAATCAAGTCTGCCGCCGAAAGCAGCGACAAGGCAGCGGGCCTGCTCCAGCAACTAGAACTCTCCTACAGGGAGAAGAAAGGACACTGGAAGCACGGTGGGATGGTCGGCGTGCTCGGCTACGGCGGAGGCGTGATCGGCCGCTACAGCGACCTCCCGGAGGAATTTCCTCAAGTCGCGCATTTTCACACCATGCGTGTGAACCATCCCGCGGGATGGTTTTACACCAGCGATGCGCTGCGGACGATCTGCGACATCTGGGAGCGGCACGGATCGGGCCTGACCAACATGCACGGCTCCACCGGCGACATCATTCTTCTGGGCACGACCACCGACCAACTGGAGCCCACGTTCCAGGAACTGGCGCAAAACGGATTCGATCTCGGCGGGTCGGGTTCGGCGGTGCGCACCCCTAACTGCTGCGTGGGCATGGCGCGCTGCGAGTGGGCCTGCTTCGACACCATGAAGCTGTGCTACGACGTCACTCAGAACTACCAGGACGAAATGCATCGCCCGGCATTCGCATACAAGTTCAAGTTCAAGTTTGCGGGCTGCCCGAACGATTGTGTCGCTTCCATCGCGCGCGCCGATCTTTCGGTCATCGGGACCTGGAAGGACGACATCCAGGTGGACGATGCGGAGGTCGCGAACTACGCCGCCGCGGGCGTGGATATCCAGAAAGAAGTCTGCGACCTCTGTCCCACGAAAACCATCGGCTGGGACGGCAAGAAACTCTCGATCGACAACCGCGAATGCGTGCACTGCATGCACTGCATCAACGTGCTGCCCAAGGCGCTGCGCCCGGGCAAGGAACGCGGCGCGGTCATCCTGATCGGGGCCAAGGCGCCGATCATGCAGGGTGCGCTGCTCTCCTCCGTCCTCATCCCCTTCGTTCCCGCGGCAGAGTTGCTGGATACGCTGAAGGAACTTGTCAAGCGCATCTGGGATTTCTGGGACGAGTACGGCAATAACCGCGAGCGCGTGGGCGAGTTGATCCAGCGCGTCGGCATGCCGGCGTTCCTGGACGGCATCGGGCTGGACCCGGTGCCAGAGATGGTGGCGGCGCCGCGTGACAACCCCTACATCTTCTTCGAAACCAAGAACGGAGGCGCGAAATGACGACGGCAGCGAAAACTCTCCGCATCACCGACATTGGTCCGCCGCATTACGAAAAATTCCTGCCGCCGCTGGTGAAGAAGAACTACGGCCAATGGAAGTATCACGAAGTGCTAGCGCCGGGCGTGCTCTGCCATGTTGCCGAGTCCGGCGACCGGCTCTACACGGTGCGCGCCGCCACGCCGCGGCTGATGGCGGTGCAGACGCTGCGCCGCTTCGCCGATCTCGCCGACAAGTACTGCGGCGGGCACCTCCGTTTTACCAGCCGGAACAACATCGAGTTCCTGCTGGAGGATAGGAACAACATCGAGCCGCTGAAAAAAGATCTGGCAGCGCTGGGATTTCCGGTGGGCGGGACGGCGAACTCGATCAGTAACGTGGTCCACACGCAGGGGTGGATCCACTGCCACTCGGCGGCAACCGATGCGTCAGGAATCGTGAAAGCGGTGATGGACGCGCTGTACGACCGCTTCACGCACCACGACCTGCCGGCGAAGTTGCGCCTCGCACTGGCCTGCTGCCTGAATATGTGCGGCGCGGTGCATTGCTCGGACATTGCCATCCTCGGCATCCATACGGTCCCGCCGAAGATCCAGCACGCTACGCTGCCCAAGGTCTGCGAGGTGCCGACGCTGATCGCATCCTGCCCCACGGGCGCGATCCGGCCGGCGACGTATGAGGGCAAGCCCTCGGTGGAGTTGATCGAGGAACAGTGCATGTTCTGCGGCAACTGCTACACCGTGTGCCCGGCGATGCCGATGAACGATCCCGACCACGACGGGCTTTCGATCTGGGTCGGCGGCAAGGTGAGCAACGCGCGCAGCGCGCCCAAGTTCTCGAAACTGGCGGTCCCGTTTCTTCCCAACAATCCGCCGCGCTGGCCCGAGGTGGTGGATGCGGTGGTGAAGATCGTGGACGTGTACGCCCAGAACGCCCGCAAATACGAGCGTGTCGGTGAGTGGATCGAGCGCATCGGCTGGCCGCGGTTCTTCCAGCTCACCGGGTTCGAGTTCACGCGCTACCACATTGACGACTTCAAGCACGCCGGTCTGACGTACGCGCGATCGGCGCATATCAGGTACTGATCGCCGCCCGCCGGAAGGCAGGCATGGGCTCATGGGGCTGTTTAAGGAAGTCAAGAAGCCGGTCATCAAGAAGGCGACAGCGGGCTCTGGCGATATCAGCCCGCTGCGACCCCGCTATATCGAGAAGACGCCGCCTTGTGCCGACCGTTGTCCTCACGGCAACCAGATTCGCGACGTGCTGGTCAGCATCGCGCAATCGCAGGCCTACGGCCGCACGCCCGCGCAGGCGATCGAACTCGCGTGGAAGCGAATCACGGAACGCAATCCCTTTCCCGCGGTCTGCGGCAGGGTTTGCCAGCATCCCTGCGAGCTCGCGTGCAACCGCAAGGCGAAGGATGGAGCGGTCGCCATCCACCAGATCGAGCGCTTCCTGGGTGATTACGCGATCGCGCACGGGTTCAAGCTCACGAAGCCAAATGGCGCATGCGCTGAAAAGGTTGCCGTCGTGGGCGCCGGCCCGGCCGGACTCTCGTGCGCCTACCACATGGCGCGGCGGGGCTATGCGGTGACGGTGTTCGATGCCGCGCCGCAACCGGGCGGCATGATGCGCTACCGAATGCCGCGCAGCGTGATCCCGGGTGAAGTGCTGGACGCCGAAATCGGCAACCTGCTCGACCTCGGCGTACAGATCAAGTGCGGCACGGCGATCGGGCGAGACGTAACTCTCGCCGACCTTCGCCGCGTTCACGCCGCCGTGTTCTTTGCCGTGAGTTTGCAGAAGCCGTCGCAGCTCGCTCTTCAACGCGATGGCGAAGGCGCTGCCATCGTGGGGGAACCTCTCACCGGGGCTCCCGCCGGCCCGTACACGGAAGTAAGCGAATTGGATGCGCGCGTCGCCAATACCATCAGCCCCGCCATTGCCCAGGGACGCGCAGTGGCGGAAGCGATTCACGCTTTTCTGTGCGGGCGCCAGCCGGAGAGCAAAGCCGTGCCTCCATCCGTGATCAAGCAGGAGCAGATGAAGCTCGAGTGGTATCCGACGGCGGCGCCGCACGCCGAGGTTCCCGCAGCAATCCAGCTCGGCCTCACCGAAACCGAGTTGGTCGAAGAAACCAAGCGCTGCATGTCGTGCGGCATGTGCATGGACTGCGATACCTGCTGGATGTACTGCAGCGCCAATTGCTTCGTGAAACTTCCCAAAGGTGAGCATTACAAGATCAAGCTCGAACTCTGCAACGGCTGCAAGAAGTGCGCCGAAGCATGCCCTTGCGGATACATCGAGCTCAACTGAGAGCGAGGTCAGAACCGTGCCGGTATTCGAAATCGAAGGACGGAAGTACGAAGTGGATGAAGACGGATTCCTGCAGGAGCCTGAACGCTGGAATGAAGACGTGGCTAGGGACTTCGCAGAAACGGAAGCGGTCACCGACCTCACCGAGGGGCACTGGAAGGTGATCAATTACATCCGCAACTACTATGTCCAGTTCGGCATTGCGCCCATGGTGCGGAAGCTCTGCAAGGAGACGGGATACAAGCTCAGCGAAATTTACCAGCTGTTCCCCTCGGGGCCGGCCAAGGGCGCATGCAAGCTGGCAGGACTGCCCAAACCAACGGGCTGCGTGTGATGTCATGGTGAGCAGTGATGAACTTGTGGAGCAGTGGTTCGCGCAAACCCTCGAATCCTATCCGCACCTGGCTTCCCCGTTTCTGGCGTCGGAAAAGGATCCGTTCCGCAACCCCGTGGGGCACGCGTTGCGCAGCGGCATGGCGATCCTGCTGCAGGAACTTCTCGGCAACATGAACGCCACAGAAATCGCGCCGGCATTGGACATGATCGTACGCATTCGCGTGGTGCAGGATTTCGCGCCCAGCGAAGCCGTCGGTTTTGTTTTCCTGGTGCGGTCCATCCTGCTCGGATCGCATCCGCCAAGGCCGGCAATGATCGAGGCGCACATCGATCAGCTCGCGCTCATGGCCTTCGACCAGTACATGAAATGCCGCGAGCAGATTGCCGAGGTTCGAGCCAACGAGGCCGGGCGCAGCATGCGGGTACGGCCGGCGCTTCACCGCAAGTGAGGTAGAAGGGATGCAGGCGGTCTATTCATTTGGCGCGGTCGGTGCGGTCATCGTTGCCGCCGCGCTGGCGGGACAGGTGATTGGCGGGAATGCATGGATGTCCGCCGTCGCGTACGCCGGCTTTGTCGTCTTCCTCGCCGGCTTCTGCTACCGCGTGGTGCAGTGGGCGGCAGCGCCCGTGCCGTTCCGCATCCCGACCACCTGCGGGCAGCAAGAGTCTCTGCCCTGGATCAAGAGCGCCGCGTTGGAGAACCCCTCGACCACGGGCGGCGTGCTGGGCCGTATGGCCCTTGAAATCCTCCTCTTTCGCTCGCTGTTCCGCAACAGCCAGGCGCGGCTTTATCAGGGGCGCGCGATCTTCACCGAGCAAAAGTACCTCTGGCTGGCGGCGCTGGCGTTTCACTGGTCGTTACTGATCATTCTCGTTCGCCACTTGCGGCTGCTGGTGGAACCGGTGCCCGCCGTGCTGCTGCTTATCGAACGCGTGGACGGATTTTTCCAGCTTGGTGCGCCGCCGCTCTATCTCTCGGACATCGTATTCGCGTGCGCGCTGGCTTACCTGCTGCTGCGCCGATTCCGCGACCCGATGGTCCGCTACATTTCCCAGTTCAGCGACTACTTCGCGCTGCTGGTGCTCCTCGGCATCGCCGCGTCCGGGATGCTGATGCGCTACGTGACCCGCGTGGACGTGGTCGGCGTCAAACAGTTCGCGCTCGGCCTGGCGGCGTTTCGCCCCTTGCGTACGGTGGCGCTGGGTTCGGTTTTCGCCGTCCACCTGGCGCTGATCAGCGTACTAGCGGCGTACTTCCCGTTCAGCAAGCTGATGCACCTGGGCGGTGTCTTCCTGAGTCCCACGCGCAATCTGGCGAACAACAGCCGCGCCAAGCGGCACATCAATCCGTGGAATTACCCGGTCAAGACCCACAGCTATGCGGAGTGGGAGGAGGAATTCCGGGACAAGCTGAAAGGAGCGGACCTTCCGCTCGAGGCCGACCATGCCACAAGAGCTTCTGCAGATTGAGGCGAGGAAGCCGGACGGAGACTGGAAGAACCCTGCGGTTCAGTTCCGCAAGGGCTTCTTCTGTTATGGCGCCGCGGCCAAGAACGTCCGCTACCTCGGTCTGCCGAACCCGCGTGACTGGCAGCCCTTCGACGCCGATTGGAAACTTCCGCCGGACTGGAAACAGATTCTGCTGGAGGGCATGAAGGAGCGGCTGCAAAAGTACCGCTCGTTCCGGCTGTTCATGGACATCTGCGTGCGCTGCGGCGCCTGTGCCGACAAGTGTCATTTCTACATCGGCTCCGGCGACCCGAAAAACATGCCGGTCGTGCGCGCCGAACTGATGCGTTCCGTGTACCGCCGGTATTTCACTCCGACCGGCCGCATCTTCGGCGGGCTCGCGGGCGGGCGCGAGCTGACCGAGGACGTTGTCAAAGAATGGTTCTTCTATTTCTACCAGTGCACCGAATGCCGCCGCTGTTCCGTCTTCTGTCCTTACGGCATTGATACCGCCGAGATCACCATGATCGGCCGCGAGTTGCTGAACCTGATCGGCTGCAACACCAACTGGGTGCTGGAACCGGCGGCGAACTGCTTCCGCACCGGCAATCACCTCGGCATCCAGCCGCACGGCTTCAAGGACAGCCTGGAATTCGCCGCCGACGAACTGGCAGAGATCACCGGCATACGCGTCGAGGTGCCCATCAATCGCAAGGGCGCGGAAATCCTGTTCGTCATGCCCTCGGCCGACTATTTCGCCGAGCCGCATTACTACACCCTGCTCGGCTACATGATGCTGTTGCACGAGATCGGGCTTGACTTCACCTTCAGCGCCTTCGCCTCCGAGGGCGGCAACTTCGGGTTGTTCAGCTCGCACGAGCTGATGAAGCGCCTCAACGCGAAGGTGTACGAAGAAGCCCGGCGCCTCGGCGTGAAGTGGATCCTGGGCGGCGAGTGCGGCCACATGTGGCGCGTGCTCCACCAATACATGGACACCATGAACGGCCCCGCCGATTTCCTGGAAGAGCCGGTCTCGCCCATCACGGGAACGAAGTTCGAGAACGCGCGCTCGACGCGCATGGTGCACATCTGCGAGTTCTCGGCCGACTTGATCCACCACGGCAAGCTGCGGCTTGATCCTGCGCGCAACGACCGCTGGACCGTGACCTTCCACGATTCCTGCAACCCGGCGCGCTCCATGGGCCTGCTGGAGGAACCACGCTACATCATCCGCAGCGCCTGCAACCGTTTCCATGAAATGCCCGAAAACACGATTCGCGAGCAGACGTTTTGCTGCGGTAGCGGCGCCGGCCTGGGCACCGATGAAAACCTCGAAATGCGCCTGCGCGGCGGCTTCCCACGCGCGAACGCCGTCAAGTACGTGAAGGAAATGCATGGCGTCAACCTGCTGGCCTGCATTTGCGCCATCGACAAGGCGACGCTGCCGACGCTGATGGATTACTGGGTGCCGGGCGTTCAGGTCGCCGGCGTGCACGAACTGCTGGGCAACGCGCTGGTCATGCGCGGCGAAAAAGTACGCACCACCGATTTGCGAGGCGAGCCGCTTGTGGCGGAGGTGGCGCATGCGTGACCGCGTCCTCATCGCTATCGGCCTGCTCCTGTTCGTCGCGCTGGTGACCTACCCCGTGTGGCATGCGGTCTATGCAAAAACCACCACGGCAGGGCCGCAACTCAAACTGCCGCAGCAGTCGAAATCCTGCGTGGCGCCCGTGGCCTTCATGCGCGCCTCTCACATGAAGCTGCTCACCGACTGGCGCGAGGGCGCGGTGCGCGAGCGCCGCCTGGATTACACCTCGTACGACGGCAAGAAATACCGCGTCAATCTCTCCGGCACCTGTCTCGGCGAGTGCCACACCAACAAAGGGGAGTTCTGCGATCGCTGCCATACCTACGCTGCCGTTTCCGGCCCGTACTGCTGGGACTGCCACGTGGACCCGGCCTCCGTTGCCCGGAGGACGCCATGAAGATTACGCGCAAGGATTTTCTGCGGATCGCGGGCTTCACGGTGGCGGGAGCAGGTGCCGCCAAAGCCGTCCAGGTGATTGGCGCTGCGGATCGAGGGCCGCAATCTCCGGGCACGGCAAAACGCTGGGGCATGGTCATCGATTTTCAGAAATGCCGCCCCGGCAATGACTGCGACGACTGCCTGAGCGCCTGCCGCCTCGCGCACAACATTCCCGAGATACCCGAGCATGACCGGGAAGTTAAATGGGTGTGGAAGGAGCGATACGAAAAGGTGTTCCCCTTCCAGCAAACCGACTACACGCGCCGCGCCTACGAAGGCCACGTCCTCCCGGTGTTGTGCAACCAGTGTGCGCAGCCGGCATGCGTGCGCGTCTGCCCCACGGCGGCCACCTGGAAGCGCGAGGACGGCGTGGTGATGATGGACCAGCACCGCTGCATCGGCTGCCGCTACTGCATGGCGGCGTGCCCGTATGGGTCGCGCAGCTTCAACTGGTCGGACCCACGGCCATACATCCACGACCTGAAATCCGACTTCCCCACGCGCACCAAGGGCGTGGTGGAGAAATGCAATTTCTGCGAGGAGCGCCTGGCGGAAGGCCGTGCGCCCGCTTGCGTCGAGGCCTGCCGGGAGAAAGCCATCGTGTTCGGCGACCTCAACGACGAACAGTCGACGGTGCGCCAACTGTTGCGCGCCCGCTATGCCGTGCAGCGCATGCCGGAACTGGGTACCGGGCCTTCGGTTTTCTATTTGGTTTGACCGCCATGTTCATGCTTGAAAAGGCGATGGTAGGCAGCCGCAGATACTGGGGTTGGCTCGCGTTCCTCCTGCTCCTGATCGCGCTCGGCGGCGCCTGCTACCTCCGCCAGCTTCGGGTCGGGTTGGCCACCACCGGCCTGAGCCGCGACGTGGCCTGGGGCCTGTACATCGCGCAGTTCACGTTCTTTGTCGGGGTAGCGGCGTCGGCGGTCATGGTCGTGCTGCCGTATTACCTGCACGACGTCAAGGCGTTCCACAAGATCACCATTCTTGGCGAGTTCCTCGCGGTCTCCGCCGTGACCATGTGCATGCTTTTCATCCTGGTGGACATGGGGCAACCGGCACGCGTGCTCAACGTGCTGCGCTATCCCACGCTCAGTTCCGTGATGTTCTGGGACATGGTCTCGCTCGGCGGCTACCTGCTGCTGAACGGCGTGATTTCCATCGTCATGCTTAGTGCCGAGCGCAACGGCGTGCCCGCGCCGCGCTGGATCAAGCCGGTCATTATTCTTTCGATTCCGTGGGCAGTCTCCATTCACACGGTTACGGCATTTCTCTATAGCGGCCTCCCGGGCCGCACCTTCTGGATGACGGCCATCCTGGCACCCCGCTTCTTGGCTTCGGCATTCGCCTCCGGGCCGGCGTTGCTGATCCTGCTGTGTTTGCTGCTGCGGCGGCTGACCTCGTTCGACGCCGGCAAAGACGCCATCCGCAAGCTCGGCGTCATCGTCGCCTACGCCATGTCGCTCAGTGTTTTCTTTGTTCTCCTCGAGATGTTCACGGTCTTCTACAGCCGAATTCCGGAGGAGATGGAGCACTTCAGGTTCTTGTTCGTTGGGCTCGATGGCGATCGCCATCTGGCCGCTTGGATGTGGATATCGGCCGTCACGGGCATCGTCGCACTTGTTCTGCTGCTAGTCCCCAAGCTGCGCAACAACGAGACGCTGCTGGCGGTCGCGGCCCTGCTGGTGTTCGTTTCTCTGTGGATTGAAAAAGGACTGGGGCTGATCGTCGGCGGCTTTGTTCCGTCGCCGCTGGGATCGGTCACTCGATATTCGCCAACCGCCCCGGAGTGGGTCATCGTTCTGGGCGTGTGGGCGATAGGGGCTCTCTTGATCACCGTGTTCTACAAGATCACGGTCTCTGTACGTGAGGTGAGGTGAACCATGGCAACATTGGTGGAAGCACCACCAAGACCAGCGCCACCGCCAGAAGTACGTCCTGCGGCTCCGCCACCACAACCGTGGCTGAGCGAAGACTGGCTGGCTGTGTGCATTGGTCTGGGGGTGTTCGTACTTTCGCTCGGCCTGCTGTTCGGGGCCGACATCCTGGGGTGGGTAGTCACGACGGCGGTTTGGACAACGCCGGCGAAGGCTCTCAACCCTGTGTCGAAGGCTTACAAATCCTTGCCGGGCCTGGTTTCTCTGCTCGGCACATACATATTCTTGCTGGCGATCCTACTGGCTGGCGCGAAGGCATTGCGCGCCAACCTGAAATCATTCGCAAAAGGCTTTACCGGCGTTTTCTTCATCAGTTATCTGTGCTGGTTCTTGGGAAGCTTTGCCTACATTGCAGCCACTCCGGACAAACGCGCGGCTTTAAAGATCCCTTGGTCGCTCAACCTGACCAACGAGTCGGGATTCATCCTGGCGTTGTTGGCGGGCTTGATCGTGGGGAATTTCCTGCCGGGCGTTGCCAAGAGCATGAAAGAGGCAATTCGGCCTGAGCTCTACATCAAGACGGCGATCGTCATCCTGGGCGGGTTCCTGGGCATCGCCGCGCTGGAGCAGCGGGCCCTTGCTACTTCCGTGATTTTCCGCGGCGCATGCGCAATCGTCGAGGCGTACCTGATTTACTGGCCGATCGTGTACTTCGTGTCGCGCCGGTATTTCGGGTTTAGCCGCGAGTGGGCAGCGCCCTTGGCGTCCGGCATCTCGATCTGCGGGGTTTCGGCGGCGATTGCCACCGGCGCCGCCATTAAAGCTCGGCCGATCATCCCCATCATGGTTTCTTCCCTGGTCGTGATCTTCGCCGTCGTCGAACTGCTGATCCTTCCCTTTGCCGCCCAGCATTGGCTGTATAACCAGCCGATGGTTGCCGGAGCATGGATGGGGCTGGCGGTCAAGACGGATGGCGCGGCGGTAGCCAGCGGCGCGATTACAGATTCGCTCATTCGCGCCAAGGCGATGGCCGTAACCGGCGTCAATTACGCTCCCAACTGGATCATGGGCGTCAGCACCACGGTGAAGGTGTTCATCGACATCTTCATCGGCGTGTGGGCGTTCATCCTGGCGTGGGTGTGGTCGGCCAAGATCGAGCATCGCGAGGGCGAGAAGGTGAAATTCAGCACGATCTGGCAGCGCTTCCCGAAATTCATTCTCGGGTACATTGCCACGTTCGCGATCGTGCTGGCCCTCGGCGTGCTGGTTCCGGCGCTGGTCCCCAAAATCAAGGCTTCGATGGGGCAGGCCAATGTCCTTCGTGCTCTGTTCTTCGTGCTTACGTTCTTCGCCATTGGTGTGCTCTCCAACTTCCGCAAACTCTGGGAGGAAGGAATTGCCAAGCTGGCAGCCGTCTATGTGTTGTGCCTGTTCGGGTTCATCATCTGGGTCGGCCTGCTGATTTCCTGGCTGTTCTTCGCCGGAGTGTTCCCGCCTATCGTAAAGGGGTGATGTATGGCAGATGTGCGTTTGAAAGATGAAATGCAAAGAATGAAAGTCGAAAAGGAGCCCCTGCTTCCGATTGAGAAGAAGTTGATCTGGTACACCTTCGGAACCGGGGTCATCCTGCTGTTCGTGCTGGTCCTCATCAGCCGAGCGTTCTTGTAGAACACGGCGGGTTGCGGGCCACGCGCAAGCGCGGTCCGCAACCAATCACTGATTTCATTGCCTCCGGACATCTATGCCGCAACTGGGAAAAGTCTATCTGGTGGGCGCAGGACCGGGACATCCGGAACTGCTGACCCTGAAGGCTGCCGAGCTTATCCGCGGCGGCGATGTCATCGTCTACGACCGCCTCATCCAGGAGGAAGTCATCGCCCTGGCACGCCCCTCCGCCGAGCGCATCTACATGGGCAAGCCCGTCGGCAAGCACGACTCGCGCCAGGATGAAGTCAACGAACTGCTGATGCGCAAAGCGCGCGAGGGAAAGGTAGTCATTCGCCTCAAGGGCGGGGATCCGTTTCTGTTCGGGCGCGGCGGGGAAGAGGCCGAGTACCTCGCCGACCACGGCATTCCGTTTGAAGTTATCCCCGGCGTGTGCTCGGCGTTGTCGGCGCCGTTGAGTGCAGGCATCGCCGTCACCCATCGCGACGCCGCATCATCGGTGGCGATTGTTACCGGCCACAACGCCGACGGGACTGAGTCGCGGATCGACTGGAACGCTCTTGCGAAGCTCGACACGCTGGTGTTCCTGATGGGGGTCCACAACCTGGAGAAGATAGCCGGGCACCTGATCGCCGCCGGACGTTCTCCCGACACCCCGGCCGCCATGGTCCAAATGGCGTTCTGGCACGACGAGTTCACCGTCGCCGCAACGCTTGCCACCATCGCCGAAGAATGTCGCCGTGCCGCGGTGAAAGCTCCCGCCACGCTGGTCGTCGGCAAAGTGGTCCGCCTGCGCGAGAAGCTCAAGAATTCCCAGCGCGACCTCAGCCGCGCACGCGCTTCTTCCACCACCTTGGGTCCGCTGCCGGACGAAGTTTTCCGCCTGGCCACCGCCGGCTTCAGTGCGCAGGTACTGGGCTGGGCTTTGGAAAACAAGGTTTTCGATTTCCTGGAAGAGCCGAAGCCGGTGTGCGATCTTGCCCACGCGCTGCAGTTGGACACCGAAGCGCTCAGCGAAATCCTGAACACCATGGTAGCGCTGCGCCTGCTCGAGTCGCGCCCCGATGGCTATCGCAATCTCGAACTCGCTTCCCAGTATTTGAGTACTACCTCGCCGCAGAGCCTGCGTGCCGCGCTGCTGTATCAGGCGGCACAGTTCTGTAACTGGGACGCGTTGTCAGAGTTTGCCCGTCTCGGCAAGCAAACGGGGTTCGTCGCCAGGAATTCCGCCCTGCGCGCCGAGGCCGCCGAGTGCCTCGCCGCCGCTGTCGCCTCCAGAGTGGTGAGCGCTTTCACCGCGCCGCCTCTTACTCCCGTACTGGTTGTTGGATTTGGGTATGCGGCGTACGGCAGAGCTTTTGCGCAGCGCTGGCCGGAGATCGCGGTGCACGGTTGGAACCTGCTTTCCGCTGACCCTGTCATCGCGCCCAGAGCGGAATTTGGAACCGTAATCATTTCCGGCGTGCTGGAGTGGTGTGGCGCAGCCGAAATCCATAACTTGTTGTCGCAAGTCCACGTGCAGCCGGACGGAATCTTGCTTTTCCAGGATGCGCTGTTGCCCATCGATATCCAGCCGACGCCTCAGGCCGCCTTGCGGGCCCTGGCGCGGCAGGTCGCCGATGGCAACGCTCACAATTGGTCGTTGGATCGGCTCGCGGCCTCGTTGCAACGGGCGGGATTTGAATGTTTTGAATCCAGGCCGCTGTTCGGCGAGGGCGCGCTGGTCCGCGCGCGTCGCGCGCAACCAGCCTCGCAGAACACAGCCTTCGCGGCTGCGGCCGCGGATTAAGTCAGGAGACCCTATGCCGGAAGCGATACCCGTGGAAAAAATTGCGGAAGAAATGTACGCGCTCATTGCCGAATGTGCCGGGAAGAAAAACCTCAAAGCCGGCGACCTCACTAAAGCGATGATCGCAAAGTTCGGCGAGGAAACCTGCAGCAAGGAACAGTGCAAGCAGGCGATCCGAATCCTGATTGATTCCGGGCGCTGCATCTACAGCTATCTTGGCGGCTCCTATATTCAGTTGCCGGTGAAAGAGGACGTGCCCAGCGCCGGATAGGATGGAACTTGGTGCCCCACATCTGCCCGCCTTTGGCAGATGTGGGTGGTCAGCTCGCATCATGGAAATGGAAAAACATCGCACATTGCCGCGTGTAGTGGTCGCCGGGCTCGGCGGCGGCGCCGGGAAAACCGTCGTCTCGCTGGCGCTGCTGCTGGCCGCGCGGCGCCTCGGCCGGCAGGTGCGCGCCTTCAAGAAGGGGCCGGATTACATCGACGCGGCCTGGCTCACCTGGGCTTCGGGCAGTCCGGCGCGAAATCTTGATACCTATCTCATGGGCTTCAGCACGGCCGTCGGCTCTTTCGTGCGCAACGCCGTTTCCGATGGCTTGAACGTCGTGGAAGGTAACCGTGGCGTGTTCGACGGCATGGACGTTGCGGGCACGCACAGCAGTGCCGCGCTCGCCAAGGCGCTCGGAGCGCCGGTGCTGCTCGTGCTGAACGTCACCAAAGTGACGCGGACGGCCGCGGCGTACATTCTGGGTGCGCAGAGACTCGACCCTGAGCTCAACATTCGCGGACTGGTGCTGAACTACGTCAACGGACGGCGGCACGAGCAGATCGTGCGCGATTCGATCGCCTCCGTATGTGACATCCCGGTCGTCGGCGCTGTGCCGAGGCTGGACGCTGTCGGTCTCATCTCCGAACGTCATCTCGGCCTCATCATGCCCGATGAACACGGCGGGCAGGACATTCTCGAGCGAACCCTGCTGGACGAAGTTGTGCCCGGCCTCGATGTCGAAGCCATCTTGCGGATCGCGAGTGCGGCGGAGCCACTAGATGCCGAAGCGGTCACACCCGCCAGCTTGCCGGATGGCGCCGGGTTGAAGATCGGATACTTCAAGGATGCCGCTTTCAGCTTCTACTACGCCGAGAATCTTGAGGCGCTCGAGCGCTCCGGCGCTGAACTTGTGGCCATATCGCCGCTCGCCGCCGCTGTGTTACCGGCCGATCTCTCGGCGCTGTACATCGGCGGAGGTTTTCCCGAGGTGCATGCCTCCACGTTGGCTGCGAATTCCGGTTTCTTGCGCTCTCTCCACGAAGCCGCGCAGAACGGGTTGCCGATCTATGCCGAGTGCGGCGGGCTGATGGTGCTGTCGCGCGCTATTGTGTGGCAGGGCTCAAAGTATCCGATGGCCGCAGTGCTTCCTTTCGAAGCGCACGTGTGCAGCACGGCGCAGGGGCACGGCTATGCGGAGCTTCTAGTAGATCGCGCCAACCCGTTTTTCGCGACGGGCCTGACCATCCGCGGCCACGAGTTCCACTACTCGAAAATCGTCTTGGAAAATGGCCACCTTGAAACCGCATGCGAGGTGCGGCGCGGGAAAGGCATCGGCCAGGGCCGGGACGGCGTGATCTTCAAGAATGTGTGGGCCGGCTACACGCATGTTCACGCGTTAGCCACACCGGTATGGGCCGCCGGAATGCTGCAAGCCGCGTGGCAATTCGATTCCCGGCGCCAGAACGGCGCGTTCGCGATGACACAAGATCACTAAGCGTGCAGGCGCCACAGGATCCGTCATGAACAATAGTACGAGCGGGGAATAATCCTCTCAAGCAGGGTCGCCGATGAAGATCGGAATGAATCGTCGCGAAATGGTGGTTTTGCTCGGCGGGGTTGCGGGCGCCAGTGGCATCGCAACATTGCTGCACGCAGACCAGGCTGCCTCACCGACCAAGCCGGCGGGAATGCGCGAGGTACCGTGGCCATGCAAGCCAATCGATCCTGATGTCGCAGCGCAGCGCGCCTTTGATGGTTACAACAAGCACCACTGCATGTATGGCGCTTTCGAGGCCATGGTTGCGCCGGTGGCCGACCAGCTAGGGAGACTCTGATTAAGTTCTCCACTTTCCACAAGTACTCAAGCTAAAGTGCAGCCAGATGAAGCCTCACAACAAACAGAGGACACTGGCGATGATGACCGGCTTTGAGCGGTAC
>JBEKZP010000046.1:0-20952 GCA_049509755.1 Terriglobales bacterium
CGGTGCTGGGTGCGGTGTACAGGCCGGCCGAGGAAACCGATCCACCCGTTGCCGACCAGGTGACGGCAGTATTCGTGGTGCCGCTCACCGTGGCGGTAAACTGTTGCGTGCCGCCGGTGCTAATCGTCGCACTCGTAGGTGCAACGCTGATGACGACGGTGACCGGCGCATTGACGGTCACGCTGCCACTTGCCGTCTTGGTTGTATCGGCAGCGCTTACAGCCTTGACTGTATACGTGCCTGCGGTGTTCGGAGCGGTGTAGAGACCGGTCGAGGAAATCGATCCACCCGTTGCCGACCAGGTGACGGCAGTATTCGTGGTGCCGCTCACCGTGGCGCTGAATTGCGCCGTGCCGTTGGTGGTTGTCGTTGTGCTAGTAGGAGCAACGCTGACGCTGACCGTGGCGGGTGCAGAAACGCTCACAGTGGCGCTGGCACTCTTGGTAGGATCGGCTGCGCTGGTGGCGGTTATCGCGTAGGTGCCGGCGGTGCTGGGCGCGGTGTAGAGACCGGTCGAGGAAATCGTTCCACCGGATGCCGACCAGGTGACGGCAGTATTCGTGGTGCCGCTCACCGTGGCGCTGAACTGTTGCGTGCCGCCGGTGGTCAGCGCCGCGGTGGTGGGCGAGACGCCAACGCCAACAATGATGGAGGAAGTCGACGAAACACCAACCGTAACGGGAGCGCTGGCCGACTTGGTCGGGTCGGCGACACTGGTCGCTGTGACCGTGTAGGCGCCCGCTGCCGCAGCGATGTCCGCAGCCACCATGCCCCACTGGTCGTTGGCAATCTGGTAATTCATGCCCACCGAGGCTGCACCAGCGGTTATCGACTGGGCTCCGTTGCTGCCTCCAGTGGAACAACTGAGTTGCTTCATCCATGCCAGCTTCTGTCCCGAGCTGCCACTCGAGCATCCATAGTCGATCGCGTTCACGACCATGTTTCCGATCGCACTGCCGATCGAAATCGAGGGCGTGCTGCTATACCCGGTACTGGTGGCGGCGCTGCGAAGAGGAATCGATTGATTGACACCGGTAAAGCTGACCGACCCGCACGCCAGGTCCGCCGTCGTTCCGGACAGCGTTACCATCACCGTTTGTTGGCCGGTGGGCGGGGCGACCAGGTAAAACACCTGCACCGCTCCGTCCCCCGTGCCGTTCACCTTTTTCAGCTTGATGGGATCGCTTGGCATGCTGATGCCGCCGAAGGTCGCCGACAGCGTGAATGGCGGGATGCCGAGTTTGCCGAGCGAACAACCGACCATCACGAGACGGTTGTAGCCAGAAGCCGTGTGCAGCCAACTTACCGTTGAGCCGTTCTTGACCGAGGCGCCTGCCTGACTCGGTCCCACTCCATCCAACTGCACCTGCCCCGCGCTGACCGTGCTGGGGGCGGTGTACATCCCGGTGGACGATATGGCTCCACCGGTGGCCGCCCAGTTCACGGCAGGGTTGGTCGTGCCGCTGACGGCGGCCGTGAATTGCTGCGTGCCGCCCGTGCTCACGGCAGAACTGCCCGGTGCAATGCTGACACTGACGGGCGAAGCGGCTGTGATCGTGAATGTCACCGCAGTCGAAAACGTACCCGTATAGGAATCCCACATCGCTACGTTGGCGTTACCGGCACTGGCCACGTAGCTAGCCGGAACGACTGCCTGGGCCTGCGTCAGCGACACCAGCGTCGTGGTGAGCCGCGCGCCGTTCCAAGTAATCCTGTCCTTGCCATTGAAGTAGGAACCCGAAACCGTAAGCGTGAAGCTGCCGGATCCAGCGGAAACCGCATTCGGCGAAATCGCCGCGATGGACGGCAAATTATAGGCTGCCGAGGGGAGGGTGGCCGCGATGACGACCGCCACGATAAAAATGAGTCGCGTAGCCCGCATGAGTCCATCTCCTAGCTAAGATTGCTTCCCTCAAGGGTAGGAGAGACCACCGGGCGAAACTACTGGACAGCGTGTCAGAAAAGGGACAGCAAAGGGTTGCTGTACTTCACCTGTACCAAGGTCCAGCCTGCCGCGCATACCGCTGCCGGGCGATGTTCGATGGGGGTCGAGGGTGGATGCCAAGGGGCTAACCAGCGAACCGCAGAATCGGAACCAGTAGAGGAGATGGTCCCGAGTTGCGCGGCCGTAACTACCCTGCATGTGCTCGTTTTGGGACTTCCTTAGCCAATCAGGGCGCATGCTGAAAATTGCCCGCACCATGGTTTTGCGCTATTCTGACGGCTCACGACATGCCAATACCGTCGGCATCAACCCGGAAAATCTCCGTCTGCCTGCTGGCGAACCACCCCCTGGTGCTGGCAGAGTTTCAGCGGTTGCTCAGCACTGTTCCCGTTCGGGTTCAGCCCAAGAGAGTAGAGCCGCAGCTTTCAGACGCAGATTCGATTCCAAGTGCCGGCGTATATATCGTCGATTTCGAGGGCAACCGCATGGCGACCGAATCCCTGGTCGCCAAGGTGATCGAACGGTATCCCAACGCCCGCTTGCTCCTGGTCGGTGGTGATTTCAGCGAGGATGTCGCTTTTCCGCTGCTTCGGCTGGGGGTGAAGGGTCTGCTGCAACATTCACAACTTGCGGATCAGCTACAGCGTGCCCTGCAGTCAATTGCTGCGGGCGGATATTGGGTGCCGCGGACGTTGCTTTCCAGGTTCGTCGATTCCGTCCTCGCCAAGACGACACATGGTGCGGCCATGGCCTCCAAGGCGCGGCTGAGTCGGCGCGAAAAGGAAGTCATCCAGGCCCTGCTGGACAACATTTCGAATAAGGAAATAGGGAGTCGACTGAACATTTCCGAACGCACCGTCAAATTCCATGTCTCAAACCTCTTGCGGAAATTTGGCGTGGGGCGCAGAGCTGACCTCATCGTGATGGCCTACCAGGAGGCTTCCCGAACCTCCCCTTCCGTTGCCGCCGCCACCCTGGACGAATCTGGGCGGGTCCATTAGTGATTCTGTGCTAATGCGTACTCGCCTCCGGCGGTGGATTCGGATTCCGGCGGTTGTCGTGCTATTGAGCATGATTGCCATTGGTGTGCCGGCGATTCGATGGCACATTCTGCGGTCTGCCGGATGGGCACTTGTTCTGCGCCAGCCCCCCGCCAAGTCCGCCGACGTCATCGTCGTTGCGGTTGATGCCTATGGCGCCGGGACGCTGGAGGCGGCCGAGCTTGTCCACAACGGCGTGTCGACGCGAGTCGCGGTTTTCGCCGATCCTCCGGATCCCATCATAGACATCGAGTTTCTCCGCCGGGGAATTCCGTACGAGGATGCTGCCGCGGTTTCCATTCGCCAGCTCCGTTCGCTTGGCATCGACAACATTGAGCAAATCGCAAGAACGGTGGCGGGAAGCGAAGAGGAGGGAGATGTTCTTCCAGCCTGGTGCGACCAGCACCAGTACCGCTCTGTCGTAGTGGTGACGACATCGGACCACTCGCGACGGCTCGGCCGCGTGCTGCGGCGTTCCATGAAAGGCCACCAGACCAGCGTCACGGTTCAGCCCGCGCACTACTCGAAATTCGATCCCGACCGGTGGTGGTTGACGCGCGGTGGCACTCGAACCGAAATCTTCGAACTGGAAAAACTGTTGCTTGATTTGGTCCGGCATCCGTTTTCGTAAGGCAAGGGATTTTTTGCACTGCGTTTCTTGAACGCGGGTTGAAGCGCAATCTGAAAGACGCATCGATCAACGCGTAATTCCACCAGTCTCGCCCATTCCCAACCGGTCGCCCGTGGCATTTTTCGCTATTAGCGTAACTATTACGCGGAAAAGGTTTTCCACTGCTGCCATTTCCTTTTAAAGTCAGCGGCATTAAGTGGTAATCATCTTGCAAATACATTCTCGAAGCTCCAACAACCAGTTCAAATGGAGGCAGCGTTGGATCATACCCTGCAGTGTGTTGTTGTCGATGTCGAGCTTCGGCCCCCCGGTCACGATTGCGGCCCGGATTGCCCCTGTTGGGGGTTGGAAGAGTCGGTGCGCGGCAAGTTTCATGTGGAAGGGCCCCAGCCATTAATGGCTCTTGTATCCCACCGGTCAAATGCTTCGTAGCCGGTTGCAAATCGCCATTTTGTCAGTAGTCGGAATACATAGTAGTTCTTGATAATTGGGCTGGAGCGCGACAAGCGCATGAGAACGCTGTGCGCTGTCGCGCCTGGCAGAAGCGCAAACCCTGATTTCGCTCGTGCCAGGAGTAGCACTGTTGCTAACGCACCGCCGCTGGGTTACTCCGGGCCGAACGGGTTTCCGCGATTGCCGGGGTTTTGTACTAGGGGCACGTTGGAACTGCTGGACGCAGCAGATCTGTTCGCCGCCATTGATCAAAAATCACTTACCGTTTGCGGGCGGCCGGGCGGCAGGGCCAGAGGCGGCGGCATAGCAAAGATCGGCATTGAAGTTGGTCAGCATCCCGTTGGCGTCCCGGGCAGAGTTCTCGTAGCACAGTTGTGCCGGAATCTTGTACGCGTGACCCCCGACATTCGGGCTATCACCACCGGTCACGTCGGGTCCAATGGGGGGCCAGGGCACGCTGCCGAACCACGACGGTCTGGCATCCAGATAGAGCGACCCGGGCAGCGCCTGAGTTGCCGGGACGGGATTGGCAAACTCGGCCAGTGCGGTGGGAACCTCGGAATTATCAAACCGAATGGCATTATTTACGGTGTCATAATTCCCCCAACGCATAAGCGTGGTCGCAACCAGAGTGTCGTCGGCAATTGCGCCGCTGCTGCAATTGTCTCCCCAGCCCAGCGCGTAGATTGAGGTGTTGCAGCTCGTTCCGCCCGGCGCCGCAGACGTATAGTTGTCGTGGTAGCCCGCAGTACCCAGCACATTGCCGACGATGTTATAGAAACGGTTGAATGTGTTGAGGATGACTGCATTGGTCTGCAGCGTCTTGCCACCATCGCTTCCGCCGGCGATGTCCCTGCCGTTCCAGTAATTGCGGAAAGCCGTGCTGAAGTTGGAAGTGCCGTGCACGTCATCGCTGGTCATTCCGATTCCTTGGTTGCCCTCCCACAGGATATAAGCATCGCCCACGGAGTGCTGATAGGAACTGGCCTGTTGCCACTCTGGAGCAGTTCCAACCGGCGTACCGGTGTAATAGTCGTCAAGCGCGTAGTTGTACGCTCCCACACACCCGATACACCCCTCATTCATCATCGAGGCGGCGACGTGCTGGAAAATGTTATTTTCGGTCAGATTGTCGGCGCCTACAAAACTATCGGTAGCGTAATGATCCGAGGTCGGCACTGACCCGTAGAAATAGCTGTCTCGAATGGTGGTGTGTGTGGTCTGGTAAAGCCAAACGTGTTTCTGGGCAGCGTAGACCGATCGAATGTTCCTGATCCAATTGTTGCGGCCATTCAGGATAAAGATGCCGTTCGTGCAGCAGGATGCGTCCGGAGTGTCGTCTATGGTCAGGTTCTCGATGCCGTCGTTCTGGATTGGCAAGCCGTTGTCCCACCATGCTTGTGGAGATTTGGCCGCAGAAATGTTCGGCATACGTATACCTGGCGAGATGCCGATTGTCCACGGCCCCGTTCCAGAGATGGAAGTTACAAGCTGCGGTTCCACCTGGCCCCTTCCAGGACGGCCATTCCTCGAACTCCCCGATGTGCTGCAAACGCCGTAGGCCGAACAGACATACACGGTGCCCGGATCGCTGGCATCATCCAGTTGGTCAAGGAAGATTTGACTGCCCACCTGCAAGGCGGCAATGCTTCCCGTGGTCGCACTGCCCAGCGTGATAGAAGTCGTGCCGACAGAGTATCCGCCAGTCCATGTGGCGGCATTGCTGTAGTCTTGATCTCCACCGTCCCCGGTATCCGCCGTTATCAAACACACATCGGCGCCACCAACACCCGTGCAGCTGCCGCCGGCCGAGAACAGCAGGAAAGTCTGATCCGGTCCCGCGCCGCGCAGAGTCACATTGCTCTTGTTGTCAAACACGATGCCCGAGGTCAGGTTAAAAGTACCTGCACTGAGCAATACAACCTGACCGCTCGGGCAATTGGCAATGGCGGTGTTGATGGCATCGGCGGGCCCGTCGTAAGGGTCGATCGTCGCACAGACGGTGGTGCGGTTGGGGATGCCGCCGGTAACTCCCGCAGTGCTCCAATTGATGGCGCGGCTGGGGGCAAGGATGCCGGACCAGACCGGTGTCCCGAGCACATTCAGTTCAGCCAACGCCGTCCACGGCCCGCCGTGGACCTCGCTCATCGCTCGAAACCGCACATACCTTCCGACCACGCCGGTAAATGTCACCTGCTTCTGCGTTAGATCAGAGGGAGTCGCAATCAGCGTTCCGCTCGCCACTGCCGCGCCCCAATTCGCGCCGTCGGCGCTGACGTAGAACTCGTAGTTGGCGACATTCCCATTAGAGCCGTCCTGACGCGGCAAATACTGGAATCCGCTAATGGTGTAGCTCGCTCCGAGATCAATCTGGATTTCGTGTGGCGGCGCGGGCGAGCCATGACACCATTCGGTGAGCCACATGGTGGCGGGATTGCCGTCAAAAGCGTTGGTCGCACCGTAGTTGCCACAGTCTGTCGCCTGGCTGTCCACAAACACCACATGCCACCCACTCTGCTGAATACGGGCCAGCGAAGCCGGCGTAACGGTCAGAACCGCCGATCCAGAGGAGCCGTTGAGGCTGGCGCTAATCTGCGAAACCGTATTCGTGCTCACGAAAGCCACAGAAGTAGCCTCGAAGCTCGCGGTCGTTGTGCCGGCGTTCACGACGACCGTCGCAGGCACAGTGGCCGCGTTGGTGTTGCTGCTGGCCAGTGTGACCGTGGCGTTGCTCGTCGGCGTATTGGTCAGCGCTACCGTCACCGTGCTGGCAGTCCCGCCCGCTGTTATTGAAGCTGGAGTAATCGTCACACTGGCGATTTCCGGCGGGCTGGTCGCCACCGGGATTCCGAGCACGTTCAACTCGGCGACCGCAGTCCATGGCCCGCCGTGGACCTCGCTCATCGCTCGAAACCGCACATACCGCCCGACCACGCCGGGAAACGTCACCTGCTTCTGCGTTTTGTCGGAGGCGCTGGTCATCAGCGTCCCGGTCGATACCGCAGTACCCCAATTCACCTCGTTGCTGCTTACGTAGAACTCGTAGTTGGCGACGTTGCCATTCGAGCCGCCGTCCTGTCGCGGCAGGTACTGGAAGCCGGCAATGCTGTAGCTGGCGCCGAGATCGATCTGGATCTCGTGCGGCGGCGGCGGCGATGAATGGCACCATTCAGTGAGCCACATGGTGGCGGGATTGCCGTCAAAGGCGTTGGTCGCCGCGTAGTTGCCGCAGTCGGTCGCCTCGCTATCCACATATAAAAGGTGCCAGCCGCTCGTCGGCAGCGCAACGGGCACCGCCGGCGTTCCGAGCACGTTCAACTCGGCGACCGCCGTCCACGGCCCGCCGTGGACCTCGCTCATCGCTCGGAACCGCACATACCTTCCGACCACGCCGGCAAAATTCACCTGCTTCTGCGTTTTGTCGGAGGCGCTGGTCATCAGCGTCCCGGTCGATACCGCCGTCCCCCAGTTCACTCCGTCGATGCTGAGGTAGAACTCGTAGTTGGCGACGTTGCCATTCGAGCCGCCGTCCTGTCGCGGCAGGTACTGGAAACCGGTAATCGTGTAGTTCGCTCCGAGATCAATCTGGATTTCGTGTGGCGTCGTGGGCGAGCCATGACACCATTCTGTGATCCACATGGTGGCGGGATTGCCATCAATAGCGTTGGTCGCACCGTAGTTGCCGCAGTCGGTCGCCTGGCTATCCACATACTGCACGAGCCAGCCAGCCTGCGGAATGGAGCTCACGATGGAAGTGGACCCGGGCGTCACGGCCAGCAAGGCCGCTCCCGTGGAGCTGTTGTAGGTGGCGGTGATCACCGATAGCGCCGACGTACTCACCGATGACGCACTGGTGACGGTGAAGTTTGCGCTCGTCGTGCCCGCATTCACGGTGACCGTCGCCGGCACCGTTGCCGCCGTGTTGCTGCTGGCTAGTGTGACCGTGGCGTTGGTAAGCGGCGCGCTGGTCAGCGTGACCGTGGCCGTGCTGGTTGTCCCGCCACCGGCAATCGAGGCCGGATTCAGCGTCAGGCTCCCCACCTGCGGCCCGCTGGTGGCCACCTGCGTTCCGAGCACGTTCAACTCGGCGACCGCCGTCCATGGCCCGCCGTGGACCTCGCTCATCGCTCGAAACCGCACATACCTTCCGACCACGCCGGTAAATGTCACCTGCTTCTGCGTTTTGTCGGAGCCGCTGGTCATCAGCGTCCCAGTCGATACCGCCGTCCCCCAGTTGACGCCGTCGGTGCTGACGTAGAACTCGTAGTTGGCGACATTGCCATTTCCCAAAGTGCCGTCCTGACGCGGCAGGTACTGGAATCCGGCGATGTTGTAGCTGGCGCCGAGATCGATCTGGATTTCGTGTGGCGTCGCGGGCGAGCCATGACAGTATTCGGTGAGCCACATCGTCGCGTTGTTTCCGTCAAAAGTGTTGGTCGCGCCGTAGTTGCCGCAATCGGTCGCCTGGCTGTCCACGTAGAGCACACGCCACCCGCTCGCCGGCAGCGCTGGGGTCTGAATCGAGAACGACTGTGGTACGTCGGCGGCTGGATTGTAGTTGCTGTCGCCGGCCTGCGAAGCCGTGATGGTGCACGAGCCGGCACCGGTGATGTGCACTGTCGAGCCGGTCACTGTGCAATTGCCACTGGCTGCAAAGGTGACTGTCAATCCGGAGGACGCGGTGGCGCTCACGCCGAAATCAGGATTACCAAACGTCTTGCTGGCCAATGCGCCAAAGGTGATGGTTTGAGCCAGCTTTTGTACGGTTAGCGTGCCTGACCCGCTGCTTGCGCCGAATCCCGAGTCGCCCGCAAAGGCGGCGGTCACCGCGCCCGGATAAGTGCCTGCAGTGATTCCAGCGAGGCTTACCGCGGCCACCGTCGCATTGCCAGAGCCGTCGCTCAGGGCGCTGCCGACGGTGTGTCCATTGAGCTTGAAGCTCATTGACTTGTCGCTCACAAAGATACCGCCCGAAGTCAGGATGGCGAATAAATCAGCCGTGCCGCCAAACGGGCCCGACGCCTCCGCCACCACCAGCGTGGTTGGGCCAAAGTCGCTGAAGCACACACTCACGTCGTGGAGCGTGGGGGTGACCGCGCCGCTCGTGGTGGTGAGTGAGGCCTGATACTTGAGGTAGCGTTGGCCGGCGAATTGCGCCAGCGATCCGCCGTTGGTGAAGAACGTCCCCGTCGTACCGTCGGGTCCGACAAAATTGAATGGCCCATCCGCAATGTTGCTGGACGCCACTTGGAATTGAATGGCGGTATTGGCTGGAGTGTCGGCCGTCCATGACAGGGTGGTCCAGTTTACATTCGCGCCTGGCGCCGGATTGGCATCTTTGGTGGAAGAAACGAAGGTTCCGGAGGACGCAAAGCCGGTCTGCATGTAGGTTTTGAAGCCCGCATCGGTGGTGACGCCACCCGTCGGCGGAATTGACCAGACCGTACCACTGCTGGCCCCCGATACCCGGGCGCCGCCCGCATAGACGTCGGCGCCGGCGGTCGAGGTGCCGCTGCGGGTCAGCGCATAGGTTCCCGCGGAGGGGTTTGCAGTTGGACGAATCACCAGCGCGTACTGCGTTCCCGACGTCAAGGTTGCTGGACTGCTGAAGTTGGCGGTATACAAGACCGCAGAGGCGTTTGAGAAACCCGTAATCGTGGCCGCCGCCAGATCGGCGCCCGTCGGCAGGCCTCCGCTCGTCGCCCGGACGGAGAGCGTGAGATCCGGTGTCGTGCCTGTGCATCCGCTGCAAAAAAGGTTGATGTCGGCTCGCGTGAGCCGGCCCGTCACTGCGGGTGTGAAGGTCTGGCCTCCCCACGTCGTGGTCGTAATTCCGACGCCGGAGTTGCCCAGCGTGGTGTTCTGCTGATCGAGGTTCGCAGAATTCACCAGAATGACGTCGCCAGGGCTATTGGTAAGGTCGCAATTGGTGGGTACGCCGGCTTGGAAGTCCGCCTGCGTCGTATCCGTGAAACAGCCGCTGGTGAGCGCCGACGTCAGGGAAAAGTTCTGCGTAGCGATTCCGCCATCGCTCACCACGATATTCGCGGCCGTCATGGAGTTGTAACCCGGGGAGCTGGACGCAACACTGGGATAAACACCGGAAGCAAGACTCGTAAAATCGTAATTGCCATTCACGTCAGTGGTTGCTGTCCTGCTCCCAAGTTCCACGGTCGCGCCACTGATCGGATTGCCACTCGCCGCTGCCGTCACTGTGCCCTGCAACGAACCGGTAGTCACCGCCGTGCAGCCCGGCAAACTGAATGTGCCGATGCGGGTGTTGAAGCTCAATCCAGTGGTCTGGTAGTACAGGTTGGTGTACCAGAACGTGCAGCCATCGACGTCGAGGGTCATCGCGCTGTAATCACCCCAGCGCACGCAGGTCGAACCGCAACTGCCGGACTGCGATCCCGTGCCCTCGAGGAGCGATTGCTCCGTCTGCGTGATCGCGTTCAGCGGATCACCGGCGAGGCGTGCCGCATAACGAATGGCTGGATTCAACGCCGCGTCGGACGCCGAGTATCCGATCGCCATGTCCCCCGCGCGGTCCACAGCCACGCTGGGCATGAAGCGAAACACGGTGGAATCCGGGCTGTAAGTGAAAGACTGGGTGGCGCTGGCTTCGACGTTCCCCCCGGTGACTTTCACCTGGTAATAACGGACCGCAGCCTGGGCGGAGGTGACGTTTGAGGTTGGATTCCCCGCGCCAACGGTGTGGCTTGTCCACAAGGATTCGGCTCCCCCGAGGTTCGTATACTGGTTTTGCACCATGAGCCGGGGGTACAGCGAATCCAGCCGGTTGGCGGGAGAGGGCACCGTCGTGGCGCTGGAGTTTAAATACTGCGCCCACCACGTGGGCGTGAGCGAGGTGAATGGGCCGCTGAATGTGGACGTGCTGGTGCTGGTCCAATTCACATGGAACTTATATACGCTGACCGCATTGAGAAACTGCCATACAACTGCGAAGTAATTCGGGCTGCCTGCGGGTGGCGTCCCCGTTTGCAGCCGGGCATTGCTGGGAAGCAGGGTGAATTCGGCAGACGGAGCATCGAAGGAGAGGACTTGCACCGCCGGCTCTCCGGCGTACATCTGCGCCTTGTTGAACGCCCACACGCGGACGTTCTGGAACGAACCGCCGGCGCCAAAGCCAAACATGTTGGCCGACATGTACAGACCATCAGGCCAGATGCCGAACTTGGGGTAGTCGCCGAACCCGCTGGTGGAACTGATGGAATAGAAATTCCAGCCGCCCGCGACCGGATCGCCCGACTTGGAGACTGCCAGGCATTGGTACGCAGGAGCAATGATGTTGCCTGACCCGTCGAGCTTGAAGGCAAAATCGGTGATGATCCAGCGGTCCTCAAAGGTGTCATACAGGACGACCGGATCCCCGAAATTGTTGGTGTCGCACAGGTTGCCGAAGCTGCCCTGGCTCATCAACGTATTGAACGTGAACGCCGCCAGGCGAACGCCGTTCTTGCCATAAACGCCAACCGAGGTGTTGATGGTCTGAAGGTAGTGTTGCGGCCCCACGTCTCCGTTGGTGTCGGGCGGATGGCCGGCCCCCCAGTTTGCAAAATCGAGTCCCTCGAAACTGCTGCTCGGCGATGGGGCAGGAGCGTTGAAGTTTGGTGCTGCGGCCGACGTTGCCATGCCACCTTGAGCGACGGCGGCGGTCCCCGGGTAAGGCACCGGGGTGACCTCCGGCTCTTCAAATTCCGGCCGCTCGAACTTCGTCGGGGGCACCTGCGGCAAGGTCCTCACGTCTCCTTGAAACGGCTTCCCGCGCGTGAGGTGTTCCTCTCGCGGGTGGCGCACCACGTTGACGCCGGCGTTGGCGGAGGAGGGGGCTTGCGCCGTCACTTCCTGACCACGGAGGCAGACCGGCAAAAGAAATGTGAAAGGGAGAACTAAAACACTCCATCCGCGGACGACCCCGTGGCGCATCACGCAAACCTCAAGTCAGGCAGGGAAAACCGCGCGCGGTTCGGACCGGGAGGGTTCGTTTGTGCTGCTGCCAGCGCTACAACAGCAAAACAGCAACTGATGGCCGTCCGGAACTGCTTCAATTTGTGCACTCTCTGGGCAGAGTTTAGACAAGGTTGGGGGAGAGAAAAAAAGCTTATCGCAGCGCAGCCGGACAATCAACCAGAATGTGCGGAATTGGTGCAAATTTAATGCAATTTTGGGGACGAATTAACCTGCGACTGAGGCCTGCAAACCCGCTCCTGTAGGCCCCTGTTTTGATCATGCCGGCGGTCGGCGCGGTGCTGCGGCGCTGGGGCAGCGTGAGCAGTGTCCTGACCCGCGGGCCGGCCGTCTGGCAGCGGAAAATGTCGTTCGACAATCGTGGGTTGATGTAGAATGCGGCGCGAGCGACCCACTCAGGTCCCGCCTGGGAAGGAAACCAGATTGTTGCGTCACCGTCACAACCGCTCCGGGACTCATGGCTGCCGTACTGTGTGGGGCTTAACGGCGAGTCGTGTGGGTACGCTCACTGTGTTAACGTTTTTGTTAACAATAACAACGATAGCGCAGGAGATCCCAGCCCGACCCGCACCGCCGACAATGAGTGAGCCCGCAGTTCAACAAGAGTCCACCCCTTCAGCGCAGCCCAAGGAACCAAAAGTCCATTGGGCCGACTTGAAGTGGACGGCGAGCCCGACCAAAGGCATCGTTGGTTACTACGTGTATCGAGCCGTCGCCGGACCTGGTGCCAAGCCCCATCGCATCACCGCTCTTCCGGTGAAGGGAACAAGATACAGGGACACGAAGGTCAAGCCCGGCACGACGTACATTTACTCCCTCAGCGCGGTGCAGAGGGTCAACTCCCAGTGGGTTGAAAGCAAGCGCACGCCACTGGTGACAGCACGGATACCTACTCCGTAGAGTTTGCCGGTTATTTCCCAACTGTCGAATCGTGCGCAACCGTGGTGCGAACCGTCGCACCGGCTGCGCATTGCACCTGATGAGCTGCTTGGCAGTGTCAATCCGCACTGCAAGCGGCGCCGTGCATCCAGCGTCCAATTTGGCTTAGCTGCCATTCACTTCTTTTCTTTGCCGGGATCGAAGTGCGGCATCGAATTCGCAGAGACGTGCTATTGCGGATGCGGCACATGTCTGGTTCATTCGGTTGCGAGCCGGCCGCGATATACTCTGGTTGAATAAGGAGGGACCTTGCGGGTTTCGATCTTCGGGTGTGGATACGTCGGGCTGGTCACGGGCGCATGTCTGGCGGAAATCGGGCACGAGGTGCTGTGCTCCGACAACGATGTCGCCAAGGTTCAGATGCTGAAAACCGGCAAGCTGCCGATTTACGAACCGGGCCTGGACAGCGTGGTCGAAGCCAACGTCGCCGCCGGCCGGCTGCGCTTCTCGTCCGATCTGGAGGACGCGGCTCAATCGGGAGATGTGCTGTTCGTGTGCGTCGGCACGCCACCGCTGCCCAATGGCGAAGCCGATCTGAGCGCCGTTGATAACGTAGCACGCCTGATTGCGAAGGTGGTACGCGCGCCCAAATTGGTGGTCGAGAAGAGCACGGTTCCCATTCAGACCGGCCAGCAAGTGAAGCGCGCGCTCGCGGTTTACGGACGTCAGCACGAGAAATTGTTCCGCGTGGCGTCCAACCCCGAATTTCTGCGCGAGGGAACGGCGGTCACCGATTTCCTGCACCCGGACCGCATTGTCGTGGGGGTGGACGATACCGAGTCCGAACAGATCCTGCGCGAACTGTACCGGCCGATCGTGGAGCGAAACTTCCACTGCCGGGTCCACAACAACGACTGCGGGGTGCGGCCCGCACCGCGTTTCCTGGTCACCACGATCAACAGCGCGGAGCTCATCAAACACGCTTCCAATTCGTTCCTGGCGCTGAAAATCTCCTACGCAAATCTCATTGCCGACGTCTGTGAGCAGATGGGCGCGGACATTGCGCAGGTGACGCAAGCCATGGGAATGGACCCGCGCATCGGCAGCGCGTTTCTGAACGCCGGCCTCGGGTTCGGCGGCTTCTGCCTGCCCAAGGATGTGCAGGCGTTCATCCACCTGGGAGAGACCGCCGGCGTCGACATGGCGATGCTGCGCAGCGCAGAGGAAATCAACAAG
This sequence comes from Terriglobales bacterium, assembly GCA_049509755.1. Lineage (GTDB taxonomy): Bacteria > Acidobacteriota > Terriglobia > Terriglobales > Acidobacteriaceae > JAIQGF01. The sequence goes on from JBEKZP010000046.1 coordinate 14,174, forward strand.
AGTCGCATCATCAAATACGTCAACCGGCTGCGCAAGCTGCTCTGGGTGCTGAAAGACAAGCACGTCGGAGTGCTCGGCCTGGCATTCAAGCCTTTTACGGATGACATCCGCTTTTCGCCCGCAATCGATTTGATCAAGGCACTGGAAAGCGAGGGAGTCCGTGTGAAGGCGTATGATCCGGAGGCGCTGGAGCGCGCCGCGACCGTGCTGCCCGGCATCCAGTTGTGCCGCCGCGCCGACGAGGTCGCCGAAGGCGCCGATGCGCTGGTGGTGGCCACCGAGTGGCCGGAATTCAAGGAACTCGATTGGCCGGCATTGCTCGATCGCATGAACCGTCCGCTGGTTCTGGATTGCCGAAACCTGCTGGATGCGGACAAGATGACGTCCCTTGGCTACGAGTACTACTCCGTCGGACGGCCGGAGCGGGATCCACAATCGCCGGCCAGCGTCGCGGAGGCCGCATTCCGGAGGTAGAACTCGCCAGTTTTTTACGGCAGCGATTCTGATGCAACTTTCCGCAAACTTTATTTCTCCGGCGCTCCCGCCGGACGCGTCCGGGATGCGCACCAGCCTCTCTGTCTGCGTACCGGTTTACGACGAACAGTACCTGGTCGAAACCAGCCTGCGCCGGCTGGCGGTGCTGGCCGATTCGCCACTGCTTACCCGCCTTCAGGTGATCGTTGTTGATGATTGTTCCGGCGACGAAACCCCCCGGGTTCTTGAGCGCTTCCGCAAAAGTCTTCCGGCCGATCCCTCTGGGAAGATGGACTGGCATTTCTATCGCCACGAACGCAATCAGGGCAAAGGCGCGGCTCTGCGCACCGCGATCGAACATGCCGAATGCGACCTCACGGTCGTGCACGATGCCGACCTGGAGTACCACCCGCGCGACCTGCTGCAAATGCTTCCGTTGTTTCTGCAGGAAAACGCGGATGCGGTTTTCGGCTCGCGTTTCATGGCCGGCGGCTTTAAGCGCGCGTTGTTCTTCAAACACTCCGTAGGTAACCACCTGCTGACGTTCCTGTGCGATCTCGCCAGCGACCTCAATCTCACCGACATGGAAACCTGCTACAAAATGGTGCGCACCGATTTGCTGAAGACCATTCCCCTGGTCAGCAGGGATTTCCGCATCGAGCCCGAATTGACGATCAAGCTGGCGAAACGCGGCGCGCAGATCTTCGAGGTCCCCATCAGCTACTCCGGCCGGACCTACCAGGAAGGCAAGAAGATCGGCTGGAAGGACGGGTTCCGAGCCCTGGGCGCGATCGTCCGGTTCAAAGTTTCCGACCTCATTTGCAAGCCCGATGAATACGGAAGCGAGGTTGCGGTGCGGCTCGGCCGCGCACCCAATTACACGCGCTGGCTGGCGGACCTGTTGCGGCCGCATCTTGGTTCCAGCGTTCTGGAAATCGGCGCGGGCAAAGGGAATTTGCTGCTCCACCTCATTCCTCGGAAGCAGTACTGGGCCTGTGACGCAAACCCGCTGTTCGTCCGCGAACTGCGGAAGTTGATTCCTACCAGGCCATATCTTGGCGCGTCCGCTGTAGATCCCGCGGATCCGAGTTCGCTTCCCGCGGAGCAGAACTTTGACACAGTCATTTGTCAAAACGTGTTGGAGCACGTGGAAGACGATGCCGCGGTTCTGCGCGGAATCGCCAGGGTCGTGCGTGATGACGGCAAAATTATCGTTTTGGTGCCGAACTCACCATCGCTATTGGGTGCGATCGATCGCAGCCTCGGTCACCGCCGCCGTTATACGCGGGATAGCCTGCGCCGGCTCGCCGACCAGGCCGGCATGCATTGCGTATCGATTACTGCATTCAACCGGGCGTGCAGTTTGCCATGGTGGATTTCCGGACGCATTTTGCGCCGGCGGCGCTTCAGCCTATTGCAGGTGAAATGGGTGAACTGGATGACGCCGATCCTTCGAAAGCTGGACCCGTATCTACCCTTGCCGCCTCTCTCGCTGATTGCTGTCATCGAGAAACTCCGGCCCAGCGGGCGCACGGAACTGGAAGCTCCAACAGACGAGCTCGCCGCTCCGCTGCGGCGGGGCTAGCCTGGTCTGGCGCATCCTGAGAGATTCACCGAGGAACGTCCGTCGTGGAAGCATCCGACTCGCATCGCGATCATGCTGTGGTTGGGGAAGGATTTGTCGCCGACAGGTGGTTGAATTCTCGCGAGGGGCAGGGAACTCGCGCGCGGCACGTTTTCGTCGCCCTGCTGATGGCACTGCTGACAGCGGCCGCGGTGCTGCCCATCTGGGCGGTCAAGTATCCCCCGCTGCTCGATTATCCCAATCATCTTGCCAGCAGCTACGTCCTCGCCCACCTGCATGATTCGCTGCCATTTCATTCCTGGTATGCGGCCGACTGGGGGCCTTATCCGTATGTCGCCATGGACGTCATGCTGCGAGCACTTCAATTTCTTTTGCCGATTGAAGTGGCCGGCCGGTTGTACCTGACTTTCGCAGTGCTCGCATTGCCGGCGGCCATGTGGTTCTTTCTCCGGCAATCGAATCCAGGACAGGATGCGATTGCCTGCTGGGCGTTGGTGGGAACGCACAACATTTTCTTTCTTCTCGGATATTTGAATTTCTACGTTGGACTGGCGTTCGCTTTCCTGGCACTGGGGCTTTGGCTGAAGTGGAGTGCGCGCCCGTCGCCGTTCCCATGGCTGCTCGCGATGCTGGCGTTTACCGCGACATATTTTTCGCATTTGATTGCCTTCGGCATCGCCGGCATCGCGGTTACGGCCTATTGGGTTTTCGCGCGACAGTCTGTCCGCTCGCTGCTGCTGAGCTGGCTCATGTTCCTGCCCGGTGTGTGCTGCTACCTGTACTCCGCCCGAATCATGGAAAAGCAACACAGCGGGTTCGTTTTTCTGGACTTGTCCGAGAAGATCTCCAATCTGCACGGCATCATGCACGGATATTCCGACGCATTGGATGTCGTCACGCTGGCCGCGTTCTGCGTTTACTTCCTGTGCGCGTGGTTCCGCAATCGCGAGTTCCGCTGGAATTGGCGCTGGGTCGGCGTGGGAGCGGTCCTGTTAGCCGTGTACTTCCTATTGCCGTGGGCCTACGGCGATGGATCCGACCTGGACGTTCGCGTTCTACCAGTCTTCCTCGGCATCACACTGGCGTTTGCCAGGGTTGGCCGGCGAGCTTGGTGGCTGGCTCCGCTGGTCCTCGCGCTGTTTTGCGTGCGGGTGGCGGACATTACTTACAACTACCGGAGCATGCAGCCGGAATTGAAAGGCCTGGCGGCCTCGTTTGACCGTACATTCCCGAACGCGCGCGTGCTCCCGATCATCCAGGCCGATGAAGATAGCGATGCGCTGCACCACGCCTTCGCGCATTTTTGGGCGTATGGCGTCATCCGCCGGCACTGGTTCTCGCCCTACCTGTTTGAATTGCCCGGACTGAATCCGCTAAAAGTAGCTCAACAGTCGTACACCCTGGATGGATTCTGGGATCTGAATTACCGGGAAACGCCCGATTGGCGGGCGATTCAAGCGGACTACGATTTCGTGTGGAGTTACAACGCGCCTCAGTACGACGCCGACTTGATGAAAATCGGCGCGTTGACGTATTCGGACGGAAAGCTTCGGCTCTACCGCCTCACTGCGGTGCGGTGACGTGGTGATGTGCGACCCCGAGGGCCACACTAACGCGATGCCGCCCGGGCGACTGCTGCCTTGGGATACTTTCCCGTCATGCTGTTCCACCGGATGCTCAGCATCTCTCGAAACATGCGCAGTCCATCCATCACAGGATTGATTTTGGAAGCTCCCGCATGCGCCCATTCGACCGGAATTTCGGAGACTCGCAAACCGTAGGTTCGCGCCAAAAACAGCAACTCGGGATCGAAACCCCAGCGTTCGATCTTCTGCGCTGAAAAGATCAGGCGGGCCGCCTGGCGTGTGAACGCCTTGAATCCGCATTGCGTGTCCTTGTAGTCGAGGCCGAGAACGACCCGAAGCAGCAGGTTGTAAATGCGGCCGAACAGTTGTCGCACCAGGGATTGCCGCTGCGTCTGCACCGCGGAGTTGAGCCAGCGTGAGCCGATGGCGAGGTCGGCGCCGTTCTCGATGGCGGTGAGCAATTTGGGCGCTTCCGATATCGGGGAGGAAAGGTCCGCATCACTGAACAGCAAAATGTCGCCATGCGCGTTGAGCATGCCGTTGCGCACGCTGTATCCTTTGCCGCGATTGCCGGGGTTCTGTACCAGCCGCACGATGGGATTGCGCCGTGTGTATTCGCGAACGATGTCGGCAGTTCGATCCGTGGAACCGTCATCGACAACGATAATCTCCGCCTGCCAGTGCTGCTGCGACACGTAGCTCAACACCGTTTCGAGAGTCGGGGCCAGCCTCGCACTCTCGTTATAGGCAGGAAAGATTAGGCTGTACGTTGCCATTTGGAAGACATGTCTATCTTACCTTGGCCCGCCGCGTCGCGGTGATTGCCACCTTTGATGAGTGCCGCCGCGACGTTCGCCTGCCCCCTCCCTGGAACTGACCGAATATCCCCTTGCGAGCAGGACATCCCGCTTGAGCCGGCTGGACGGCCTCTTTCCGGGTACCGTTACTAAAGTGGAAAGAAGCTGCATGCTCCAATGTTGCAAAGTTTTGCAGTAGTCAGGATCTCGATTGGTATTGATTCTACGCACTTTATGGCTGAAATGATTGGCAGTCTACTTGCTTCTGCATAAGCGCTCTCCCCAGAGCAGGGAACGCCGCGACGCAGACCATACCCCCCGTGGTCTGGCATTAGCGCAAGGTTTTCGATGTCAGCGCGCTAGCGTTCTAAAAAATGGGAGATCAAGAGATTCGCGCCGCCCGGCGAAATATCGCCGGCGACGCCAAAGGTGAAGTGTGGTCGCAGAATTCGGAAAATCGCCGTATCCGTCATCGCGAAAATGTATCGACTCTGTTCGCCGGAGAGAAACTGAAATGTCAAAGCTGCGTTCGTGCTCCTTCTCTGCCGTAATTCTGTTGCTTGGCGTTCTCGCATTCAGTGCAACGGTGGCTATGGCCCAGGCGCCAGTCACCGACGATGCGTTTGTCACGCAGACCAGCGCCGACAATAACTTCGGCAACCAGAACTCATTGGCTCTGCAGGCCGGTGCGCAGCCCACGTACAGCTACATGAAGTTCAATTTATCGCAGGTGCCGGCGAGTTCAACCGTGACCAAGGCGACGTTGCGGTTGTTTGTCACCGCCGCTACCACTCCGGGCGCGTTCGACATTCGCCTGGCAAACGGGCTGTGGTCGGAGTCCGTTCTGACCTGGAACAACCAGCCCGGTTCAGGGCCGGGCTCGCTCGTGGTTGGCGGCAGCTGCACAAGTCCGATTCCCGCGACTGCCGATCCCACGCATCCGCAGTGCATTACCGCCGGCCAGGTCAATGGCTACGTCATCATCGACATTACTTCGCAGGTGCAGGCGTGGATCACAACTCCCGCTTCCAACTACGGAATCGTTTTAGTCCCGACATCTGGCTACTCGACCTCGGTGGCATTTGACAGCAAGGAGAGCGCAGCGACCAGCCATGATCCGACGTTGGACATCATTCTCGCCGGAGCTCAAGGCCCGGCTGGCTCCACAGGTCCGCAAGGTCCCCAGGGTCTCCAGGGTCCGATTGGCGTCACCGGGGCATCCGGCCCCGCTGGCCCCACGGGTGCGCAAGGTCCGCAAGGTATCCCCGGCCTCAATTTCAAGGGAGCATGGAGCAGCTCCTCTTCCTATGCAGTTGGCGACGTGGTGACGCACGGCGGTTCGAGCTACACTGCCGTGGCACCTATCGCCGGTCAACAAGTTTCCGGAATCCAAATTCCGACCAGCGCATGGCATGTTCAGTTTGTGGACAGCCAAGCGACCGACTGCGGCAACTACGCGGCGACCAACGCCTTTGACGGCAACGGCAACACGCTGTGGCTTACCGAATGGTGCCATTCAACGCCGCCACCGCCGCACGAGATTCAGATCGATCTCGGCGCCAGCTACAACATTATCGGCTTCCAGTACTTGCCGCGCCAGGAGGCGGTCACGACCGGCAATGGCAACGTCAAGAACTACGAGTTTTACGTGAGCAGCGACGGGGTGAATTGGGGTGCTCCGGTTGCGACAGGCATCCTGATGTCCGTCGCCAGTGACAAGACGCAGAAGCAGGTGAGTTTTGCCGTCGTCGCTGGCCGTTATGTGCGTTTCCGTGCATTGAGCGAGGTCCACGGCGGGCCGTGGACGGATGTGGCCGAGCTTCATGTGATCCAGCCGTCGCCTTCGGGCGGAGGCGGCAACCCAACTCCAGATACCGACACCATCACTTGGGCGCTGGTCGTCTCCAAGGGCGATACCGGCGCGGCTGGTCCACAAGGTTCGCAAGGTCTGGCTGGCGCGACCGGCGCAACTGGTTCGCAGGGACCGCAAGGTCTAACCGGTGCGGCTGGCGCGGAAGGTTCAGCTGGCCCAACCGGTCTGCAGGGTCTGATCGGTTTGACCGGCGCGACTGGTCTGCAAGGATCGAAGGGCGACACTGGCGCCAACGGCCAGGGTTTCGCCGAAAAAGGCGGTTTCGTTCTTAACAACAGCTATGCTGCCAACGATGTGGTCACCTTTGGTGGCGCCAGCTACGTAGCGCTGCTGGGCAACGCCGGCGCCGCGAATCCGGACGCTGACGCGACGAATTGGGCGCTGTTTGCGGCGCAAGGTCTGAAGGGCGACGCTGGCGCGGCCGGCGCGGCCGGTGCAACTGGTCCGCAGGGAACAGCAGGTGC
>JBEKZP010000047.1:0-19093 GCA_049509755.1 Terriglobales bacterium
TTGTTCTTCCCCAGAACCTTGGTGATCGCCGCCGTCAGCGTCGTCTTGCCGTGGTCAATGTGACCGATCGTGCCCACGTTTACGTGCGGCTTGGTGCGCGCAAATTTTTCTTTCGCCATGATTGCGTGCCTCTAGGAATCTCGATATACGTGATGAAATTTGTGCCGCAACTCCCCCGGCACCTGTTCCACTTGCACCAGGTAAAACTCCCTCATCTGGCCCTTGTCGGGTACGGTCAGCGCCTGGTACAGCGCCTCCGCCCCGCATCCCTTCAGTTCCGGCGACGCGCTCTCCAAAATCCGTTTCGCCAGCACCGTTTCGAAATCGCGTACCCGCACGCTCTTGCTCTTCAGCGCCGCCAGAAATTTCTCCACCCGCCCGGCAGCGAAGATCTTTTCAATCGCGCCACGGAGTTCCGCGAATTCCTTTTCCTTCTCGACCGGAATCGCCGCTTGTTCAAAACCCACCGCAGGTCACCACCCAAGATCTGGAGCGGGAGATGGGAATCGAACCCACGACCAACAGCTTGGAAGGCTGTGACTCTACCACTGAGTTACTCCCGCTCTTTTTAGCCGTTCGTCGTTAGTCGTTCGCCGTTTGTCGTAGCCGACCTCGGTATTGGTTTTTGCCAACGACCATCGACCAACGACCAACGACCGTATCCCTGGAGCCGATGATCAGGATTGAACTGATGACCTCTCCCTTACCAAGGGAGTGCTCTACCAACTGAGCTACATCGGCTACTGACCCTTGTTTTCATCTCTCTCCAGCGCCATTCGCCGATGGTGCAGCCACGACTTCACCGCGAACATCGCCAGCAAAGCCAGCGTCACGCCGCGGATTTTCTGATCCCGCAACGTCAGCCACGCCACCAGTCCCAGCAATCCGTATATGGCCAGCGCTATCGAAAAACGAGACACCTTGCTAATCCTGGTGCACAGGGGAGGATTCGAACCTCCGTAGCTCCAAGGAGCGGCAGGTTTACAGCCTGCTGCCATTAACCGCTCGGCCACCTGTGCATGTCGGCCAGTGCGGACGGGAAAGCATTCAGCGCGAACATAGTTCCGCGCCTCACCACCGCATTACGGAAAGCTTCCTGTAGGAGTTCGATCTCTTGAGGAGCGCGCGCCGCAACCGTGACTGCTCCCTGGCGTACCGCCACACGCCTGGGTTTCCTGTTTCGTGCTTATGGAGCTGGCGAAGGGATTTGAACCCCTGACCCTCTGATTACAAATCAGATGCTCTACCAGCTGAGCTACGCCAGCAAAATCCGTCCCGCCGCCCGGCACAAACTATAAAAGTTATCACAACGGAACTCCGCGTGCAAGCAGAGAACCTCGACCGCCGGACACACTTCCCCCGCCTCCGCCCTCCGACACACTTCCACTTGCCTGGGTTTATTTCGGAATCAGCAGCAAGGGAGTGGACACGACGGCAAAAGCCTGGAATTCCAGTCCGAAGTTTATTTTACCCAATTCAGCCGCCAAGCGCTAGTCGGGGGATTTGTAATTGGTAATTTGTAATTGGTAATTTGCAATTGGCAATTTGCGGATTTCCTGCGACCTGGTGTCTTTGTCATTCCGACCCTGAGCGAGTGCGGCGAGCCGAAGGGGAGGAATCTGCTTTTTCAGGCTTTATAGTCGACCGCGTACCGACTACCGACTACCGACTACCAAGTTCTAAATTGCAAATTACAGATTACTAAATTACAAATAGGTGCAATGCGTCGCCGCAACATCATCATTGTTGTCGTCGTCCTCGCGGCCCTGGTGGCAGTCACTGCCGCTTGGCTGCTCCGCCGTGGCAACGCGCCCCAAGCCGCGCGCCTGCTGCCCGCCGCCGACGCCTACTTCTACATTGACCTGACGCCCCTGCGCACCGCCGGCCTGTTCAAGAATGCCCCGGCCAATCTGGATCCCGACTACGCCCAGTTCGTCCGCGACACCGGCTTCCAGTTCGAGCGCGACCTCGACCAGGCCGCCTTCGCCGTCCATCTGCCCTCCACGGCTGACCTGGCCGCTTCCAGGACGCCGCCGGAAACGCGCTACTCGGAGGTGTTTGTCGGCCGCTTCGATGGCGCCAAGCTCGCCGCCTACCTGCGCAGAACCGCCGACTCCAGCCGCCCCTACGGCAACACCATCATCTACTCCATCCCGCTGCCCGGCCGGACGCTGCGCGTCGCCGTGCTCAGCAAGCGCATGGTGGCCTCGTCCAACACCGAGAGCGCGTTCGCCATCCAGGAAATCATTGATCGCTACTCCGAGACCTTCACCGGCGGCGGTCCCGACCTGCTCCGCCGCTACTACCGCCACGTCCCGCTCGCCAGCCTGGCCTGGGCGGTAGCGCGCACCGCGTCGGCAGGCCAGCAGGGCAACGCGAGATTCGTCCTGCCCGGCGGCTTCGACCTGTTTTTTCCGCCCGACACCGTGATCGTCGCTGCCGTCCGATATCTCGGCTCGGTGCAGGTCCGCGCCGACGCCTTTACTCACACCCAGGAAGACGCGCAGCGCGTCTCCGACCAGCTCAACGCCCTTCTCGCCATCGCGCGCACCGTCGAATTCCGCGCCCAGGCCGGCGCCGCCGACCCCGACCTCAAGGCTTTTTTCGACAGCATCAGCATCAGCCAGTTTCCCGATCGCGCCGAGCTGAACGCCACCATCCCTCCCGGCTTCGTCAAGAAACTCGTCTCCGAGCCGCCGGTCGAAGCCATCAGCGCCGCTCCCCAGCAGCCTGAGCCAAAGAAGTTCACCGAGCCACGGAGACGCAGAGGAACAAAGAAGAAGTAGTCTTCAGTCTTCAGTCTTGGGTCGTTAACTCGCCAAAATCATTGCGGATGTCATCCCGAGCGAGCCGCGCACGCCTTTGAGCGTGCGAGTCGAGGGACCCCTACTCTTGGCTTTCCTGACGACTGAAGACCGACGACTGAAGACTATTCCCCGGCTGCCTTTCCTGGCGCCTGCCGACTGGAGACTGGAGACTGGAGACTGACGACTATTCCCCGGCTGGCTTTCCTGAAGACTGACGACTGAAGACTGGCGACTGAAGACTATTCCCCGGCTGGCTTTCCTGAAGACTGACGACTGAAGACTGGCGACTGAAGACTATTCCCCGGCTGGCTTTCCTGGCGCCTGCCGACTGGAGACTGGAGACTGACGACTGACGACTATTCCCCCGCGTTGGTCGGCGTGACACTTGCCATCGTCGTGCGCAGGAAGTTGTGAGGATTCACCGGATTGTTGTGCAGCCAGACTTCGTAGTGGAGGTGGGGGCCGGTGCTGCGTCCGCTGAGCCCGACGTACCCGATCACTTGCCCGCGGTGGACGCTCTGCCCCGGTGTCACCGCGAAATTCGACAAATGTCCATAGCGTGTAATGAACCCCTGGGCATGCTCCACTTCCAGCATCCGTCCATAGCCGGCGTAGAAATCGGCAAAGGTCACAACCCCGTCGGCCGGCGCGATGACCCGGCTGCCGTATCCGGTCGAGATGTCCACCCCGCTGTGGAACGCGCCTTCTCCGTTGAACGGATCAACCCGCTCGCCGAACGACCCCGTGATCCGGCCCTCGACCGGCCACAAGTTCGGCTCTTCGGAGAGCCTCAGCCAGTCGGCCGCGGTAAAGTTCCGGCGGCCCATCATGCTGATCCCGATCGCCGCCCCGCCGTTCAGTGCTGAAGTTTTCAACATCCAGAACTGGTCCAGCGACTTCTTCACCTGCTCGTCCGGCATGGGAGCATCGTGACGCGACGTCGCCAGTAACGATTGCGACTTCAGGCCGTACAGTGCCGTCACCTCGCTGGCCAGCGATCCCAGCGACGCTACCTGGATGTCTTTTTCCTGCGCCACTTTCTCCAGCCGGTTATAGCGCGTCTTGAGCTGTTCCTTCTCCGCCCGTACCTGATTGAAGCGCATGGTCTTCATCAGCATGCGCCCATACGAGCCCGCCATCCCGGTGATGCTCAGCATGCCGATCAGCGCCCCGGCGAGAAATACCTGGACATAATGTAGGGGAATGGGAATCTTGCGGAGTTGGCCTTCGGCGTCTCGGGCCACAAAAAGTATGTAGAAGCGCTTGCGCAAATCTCTCTCCGCTAGGTACCTGGCCGGAAGACCGCCCGCAGCCTGGTTCGATGTCCCGCGTTGAGGCTGGTTTGCCTCGGGGTGGCGCATCTCGTGCGGAACAGCCCTGCGCTCCTGAATGTAAACAAAGGAGCTATATGGGAACGTCAAAAGCTACCAGAGTGTTACAGGAGTGTCAATCTGGATTCCAACCCAGAACGGGAGGCCCCCCCTAACTTCCGAGTCACTTACCTTAGGTGATTGGCATCACGGACACCGCCCTAACCAACCTCCACCAGCCCGTACCTCCGCTGCCAGTGCGACCGCAGATGCACCAACGCCCGCGACACCTCCAGCGGCGAAACTTCCCGGTCCTTGCCCGATATCACCGCCGCCGCCTCCCGGCGCGCCGCCTCCAGCAGTTCCCGGTCGCGAAGCAGGTTGGCCACCCGAAATCCCGGCAGCCCGGCTTGACGGGTGCCGAAGAACTCGCCCGGCCCGCGCAGTTGCAGGTCGGTTTCGGCGATTTCAAATCCGTCGGTGGTACGCACCATGGTGTCCAGACGCTGCTCTGCCTCCGCCGTCACCTTGCCGCCGGTCACCAGCACGCAAAATGACTTGGCCGCTCCCCGCCCGATTCTGCCACGCAACTGGTGCAATTGCGCCAACCCGAAGCGCTCGGCGTGTTCGATCACCATCACGGTGGCGTTGGCAACGTCCACCCCCACCTCGATCACAGTGGTCGAAACCAGCACGTCAATCTGCCCTGCCTGAAACCGCCGCATGATTTCGTCCTTCTGCTCGGCGTCCAGGCGTCCATGCAGCAGCCCGATCCGCAAATCCGGCAGGATCCGCCGCCGGATCTCGTCGTACATCTTGGTCGCCGCCTTGATCTCTTTCTCCTCGTTTTCCTCGATTACCGGATAGACCACGTATGCCTGGTGCCCGGCCGCCACCTGCTTGCGCACAAACGCGAAGACTTCCTCCACACGCTCGTCGCCCACACGCCTGGTCACGATCGGCGTCCGTCCCGGCGGCATCTCGTCGAGCACGCTGACGTCCAGGTCGCCATACAGGGTCAGCGCCAGCGTCCGCGGTATCGGTGTCGCCGTCATCACCAGCGTGTCCGGCTGCGCCTCCTCTCCTCTTGTCATCCCGAGCGAGCGCGAGCCGCTTTTGCTCGCGGGAGTCGAGGGACCCCTACCTTCGGGCTGATTTTCCGGTCCATCCGCCGCCGTCGGCCGTCGACCATCAGCCGTCGACTGTTCCTCCTCCCCCGCCAGCGCCTTCTTCATCAGCTTCAGCCGCTGCATCACCCCGAACCGGTGCTGCTCGTCCACGATCACCAGCCCCAGGTTGCCGAATTCGACCTTTTCTTCTATTAAGGCGTGCGTGCCGATCACCAGTTGCGCGTTGCCCTGCGCGATGTGCCGCCGGATGTCGCGCTTCCGCCCCGCCTCCACCGACCCGGTCAGCAGCACGATGCGATACCCCGCCTTCTCCAGCATCCGCCGCGCCGACAGGTAATGCTGCGTCGCCAGGATTTCCGTGGGCGCCATCAACGCCGCCTGGTAGCCGTTTTCAATCGCGATGATGGCCGCCTCCAGCGCCACGATCGTCTTCCCCGACCCGACATCGCCCTGCAGCAACCGCCGCATCGGCGCCGGCTGCTTCATGTCCTCGGCGATCTCCTTCAGCACCCGCTTCTGCGCCGCCGTGGGATGAAACGGCAGGATGCGCTTGATCGCCTCCCGCACCCGGTCGTCAATGCCGAACCCGATCCCCGGCAGCGCCCGCATGCGCTTACGCTTCAGCTCCAGTCCCAGTTCGAGGAAGAACAGCTCCTCGAAGATCAGCCTGATCTGCGCCGGGGTCCGTGCCGCCATTAACTCTTCCAGCCGCGCCGACTCCTCCGGCCAATGCGCCATCCGCAACGCCTCCCGACGCGGCATCAGCCCCATCCGCCGCTGCACCGCCCCGGGAATGGCGTCCACGATGTCCGGCGTCAGGTTTTCCAGCGCGCCGTGGATCACTCGCCGGAACCAGCGCGATGTCACCTTCCCGCTGCCTGCCGATTCGTAAATCGGCACGATTCGCCCGATCTCGGTTGATTCGGCAATCGACTCGGGAGCGTCGCCATCATCCAGGATTTCGAATTGCGGGTTGATCAGTTGCAGCCGCTCGCGTCCCCGCTTCGATGCTTCAACTTTCCCGTACAGCGCCACCAACTGCCCCGGCTGAAACCGGTCTTTCAAATAGGTGCCGTTAAACCACACGCACTTCAGCATCGCCCGCGCCCCCGCCCCAAACAATTCTGGGTTCCCTGGGTGGCCCACCCTTGTCACCGGATCCCCCACCGTCAGCTCAAACATTGGCATCCGCTTGGTTCGAAACAGTGCCGACGTCCTCACCTCGGCGATCACGCTCGCCATCTCGCCCGCCCGCAATTCCCCGATGCGCCGCAGATTCAGCCGGTCCTCATAGCGGAAGGGGAGGTAGTACAGCAGGTCCTCGACCGTGGCGATGCCCTTGGTGGCCACCACCTCCGCCAGGCGCGGACCTATCCCCTTCACGTATTGCACCGGAGTATTCAGTTCCAGCATGTGTCCGCTAGTTTCAAGTTTCAGGTTGCAAGTTGCAAGTGCCCGCGTTCGTTCCGCCTGACGACCGAAGACTGACGACTGAAGACTGACGACTGAAGACTGCCGACTGAAGACTAAAAAAGGCCCGAAGCTAGACCCGCGTTCGTTCCGCCTGACGACCGACGACCGAAGACTGACGACTGAAGACTAAAAAGGCCCGAAGCTGTCGCCCCGGGCCGCATTCGTTTTCTATCCCCGCTTACTTTTTCGTCTTGCTGGGAGTTTTGCCCTTGCCGAACGTGGTCTCTACCGTCGCCCCCAGCTGCTCCAACATTTGCTTCGCGATCTCGGCGTGTTCGCCGGTCGGCTGCAGTTCCAGGTACTTCTTCAGAGTTTCCTCAGTTCCCGGAGGCGCTTCCATCTTATTCCCCTTCAGAGTCGCTTTGTTCAGCAGATTCATCGCCTTCTGGTAATAGGCTTCGGCTTTGGTGGGATCTGCTTGAATCGCCTTGTCGTACGCCTGAGAAGCTTCGTCCACCTTGCCTGTGTTGGTTAGCACCGCGCCTTCATTGAAGTAATACATCGCGGCATTCTGTGGATCGATTTGCGCCGCCTGGGCGTACGAAGCAATGGCTGTTGCGGCGTCGCCCGAGCGTGCCGCCGCGTCCCCCATGTTGTTGTAATAGCTGCCGGTCGGCTTCAGCGCGATGGCTTTCTTGTAATCCTCCACCGCTCTGGTGTACGCCGCCTGTTTTTCTGCCTGATCAGTCTGCTTCCCCGCCGCGGCACGTTCGGCTTCCGCCAACGCAGCCCAGATCACAGGCTGGCTGGGATCCATCTGGGATGCCTCCGTCAGGATGACCGCTGCCTGTTGCGGATTCCCCCCATCTTGCAGCACCTTGGCCTGCGCCAGCTTGTCGTTCAGGCCCTTGACCCTGCTGATTTCCTTCTGTTGCTCTTCCTGCTGCTTCTTGACTTCCGGCGGCAGCTCCAACTGTTGCGCCGCCTGCTCCTTCTTCAGGTCAACGTTAACCGTGTTGCCCTTTTCGTCGAGCGTGATCTGAACGCCGGTCAGTTTCCAGAGCTCCTGACCATCTTTGGTGACCAACAGGTCATGGCGCCCCGGATTGGCGCCCATCAAATTGTATTCGCCCTTGTTGTTGGTTTTCGCCTCGTACTTGCGCCCGTTTTCCCGGTTCGTGAATTGGAGGGTAGCGCCCACGATCGGTTCGCCCTTGACGTCGTGCACGAAGCCCTTGATCGAAGTGAATTGGCCCCACGCTGCCGGAGTCCCCAGCGCCGCCATCATCGCGGCCAGCACGCACAGAATAAGTCTGCGTTTCATTTCAGTCCTCCCGTATGAATTCCGCTTTCCCCGTGCGCGCAGCGGAGCATTCTCTGTTTACCTCCGGTCGCGCGCGCCCTCTTGCACGTAAGTGATGGGATCGCGCGCGCCGGCTACTTGGAATGCGCGCAGCCGCAATACACAGCTTTCGCACACCCCGCACGCCCGGTCTTCCCGGCTGTAGCAACTCCAAGTTAAATCGAAGGGCGCGCCCAATTCAAGGCCGAGCGTCACAATCTCCGCTTTCCGCATTCCGATCAGCGGGGTCACAATCTCGATCTTCCCTTCCCGGGTCCCGGCGCGGATCACCTGGTTGAACGCCCGATAATACGCCGGCCGGCAATCCGGGTACCCCGAGCTGTCCTGCTCCACCGCCCCAATGATGATCTTTTCCGCCCCCAGCACTTCCGCCCAGCTCACCGCCGCCGCCAGAAAGTGCGCATTCCGAAACGGCACGTAGGTGATCGGAACCTCGCTGCCAGGGTTGTCATCCTGAGCGAGCGCGGCCGCTTTTGCCGCGCGAGTCGAGGGACCCCTACTCCCACCCGCACCTTCCGGGTCGCGACCCTCGAACTCTCCCGCCGCCCGCGGCACCGCAATCGAAACATCCGTCAGCGCCGACCCGCCAATCTGCCGCAGCGCTTCATTCCGGACCACCATCCGCCGCTCGATCCCCAGACGCTCGCACACTGCTTCAAACGCCCGCCGTTCGCGCTCTTCCGTCCGCTGGCCGTACATGACGTGCATCGCCGCGGCGTCATAGTCGCGCGCCGCCAATGCCGCGCAGACGCACGAATCCATCCCGCCGCTCAGCAGCACCACCGCTTTCACGCGCGCTGGTCCGTCATTCTTCATTCTGACTTCTTCATTCTTAATTCAGACTCCCTTGGTCTCCGGCGCCCAAATAAACTTGTGGATCTGCAGCCCCAGGCGCACGTTTAGCCCGTCGGCCACCATCCAGTCCGCCAACTCGCGCGGATCCAGCAGGCACTGCGACGCGTCCCGCTCCCCGCCGGCGTCCTTGCGGAATGCCGGGGAGAAGATCACGCCCGCCACCATGCTTTCCAACCCGTGCTGCCGCACAAATTCCCGCGCGAACTCATAATCCTGGCGCGAGGCCAGCACAAACTTCACCTCGTCGCCCCGGTTCAGCGCCGCCAGGTTCGCCATGTCAAACCTGCCGCCTTCTCCCGACCCGGGGCATTTTACGTCCACGATCTTATGCACCGCGCGCGGCACCGCCGCCAGCGGACGCTCGCCGCTGGTCTCCAGCAGCACGGTGTAGCCGCCGGCCAACAATGTTTGCATGAAGGGGACAAGTTCGCGCTCCTGCAGCATCGGCTCTCCCCCGGTAATCTCCACCAACCCGGAAGCGGCCAGCCGGCGCACCTCGCCTTCCACCTCTTCCGCCGACATCTTCCTTCCGCCGGTGAAGGTGTATTCGCTGTCGCACCAGGTGCAGCGCAGGTTGCATCCGGTCAGGCGCACAAAGGTGCACGGCAGCCCGGCAAACGAGCTTTCCCCCTGGATGGAGCGATAAATTTCCGTGATCTGCATGTGGAATCTGCGGGATTTGAAATTTGAAATTCTCTCGAGGCGGGGGCGTCGCCGAAAATTTCAAATTACAAATTTCAAATTACAAATTCCTTGCTTCACTCAAAAAACGTCGCGGTGGTCGTATCCGTCTCCCAGATCTTCACCTGCTTCACCTGCACGCGCCCGCCCGTCGCCTGTTTCAGGTGCGACGTGGCCTCCTGGTAGAAGTAGCGCGCCATGTTTTCGGCCGAGGGGTTGATCTGTCGGAACGGCTCGATGTCGTTGAGCATCTGGTGGTCCAGCCGGTCGATGATCTGGTTCAGCGCCTGCTTCAGGTCTTTGAAATCGTAGAGCAGTCCGATGCCGTCGAGCTCTTCGCCCGCCAGGGTAATTTGGACCTTGTAGTTGTGCCCGTGCGGGTTCTCGCACTTGCCGCGATACCCGCGCAGCGCGTGCCCCGCCGCAAATGAATCTTCTACGCTGATTTCAAACATGCCGTCTTTATTGTACCGTGAGCACCGCTATTGGAGCGCGCTCGCCCTCGAGCGCGGCTGGTGTGGCACACGCGCCCCCGCGTGTGTGTCTAACAATTCTAAAGAGATCCGTAGGCCCCGGCGCCCTCGCCGGGGCCGCCCCTGACTTCACGGAATCGCTGCCGCCGCGGGCGCCCTCGCCCGCGGCAAACATGACCTGAATGCATTTGGTTAAAATAGACACAACCCCGTGCGCCGCTCCCTCACATTCGCGCTTTCGCTCCTCGGCCTGTTCGACTCCCTTTACCTGCTCTGGGTCTACGCCTCGCCGGCGCATCCCATGGTCTGCCTCGGCGGCGGCTGCGACCAGGTCCGCGCCAGCCGCTTTGCCCACATCGCCGGCGTTCCGACTCCCCTGTTCGGCGTGGTCATGTACGGCGTCCTTGCGCTGCTCATCTTCGCCGAACCGCTGGTAGCGCCTGCAACCGGCGCGCTGCTGCGCCGTGCCGTCAGCGTCATCGCCGCCCTGGGCGTAATCGCCTCCGCCGCCCTTACCGCGATTGAAGCCTTCATCATCCATGCCTGGTGCGTTTGGTGCGTGGTGCAGGCCATCGCTGTCACCATCATCTTTATTCTTTCCCTCACGCTGTTGGGCTCGCGTTTCGACGATCGCGCCCGCTCCCGCGCCGCATTCTGGCGTCACGCGCTGGTGCTGGTGCTGGCCATCGTCGTCGGCTCTCGCGCCTTCGCCTGGCTCCAGCATCGCGAACAAGCGCCCGTCGAGGCCGCCGCGCCCAGCGCTTCAGATGTTGCCACCCGCCTGGTGCGTCCTGACAGCCACAGCACCGGCAATCCGCAAGCGCCGGTCACGCTGGTCGAATTCGCCGACCTGCAGTGTCCGTCGTGTGTCGCCGCCGAACCCGAGATGCGCGAATTGCGCCGCCTTTACCGCGACCGCGTGCGCTTCGTCTTCCGTCAATTCCCCCTGGAACAGGTCCACGTCTATGCCCTCAAGGCCGCCGAGGCCAGCGAGTGCGCCGCCCGGCAGGGGAAATTCTGGGAGTCTCTGGATCGCTTCTATTCCGCCAGCGGAGACCTCCAGGACGAATCGCTGGTGCGCTACGCCGCAGAGCTTGGCCTGGATACCGCGGTGTTCCAATCGTGTCTCGGCAGCGGCGCGACGCTGGCGGTCATTCAGCGTGACCGCGAAGATGGCCGCGCCCTCGGTGTTCGCGGCACGCCGACGTTTTTTCTAGCCAACCAGCGCATGGTTGGCGCGCCCGAAATGGCCCAATTCCAGCAGATGCTGAACCAGGCGCTGGCTTCCTCATCCGCTTCGGCGCAGATTCCGTCCTCTTCGGCGCAGATTCCAGCCGCTCCCGCTCCCGCCTCTGCCCCGCGCGGATCGTCGGGCAAGCCCGCGCAACAACAGGCGGCATCATCTTCGCCGGGCAACGCCGCATTCGGCAGCGCGTCGAATCCCTTCCTCAACGTCGCCGGCAACTCCACCGATTGCTCCGAAGACGCCCTCCACGGACCCGAACCGGCGATGATCCACACCGCGGAAGCCGCGAAGCTCTACCACGGCGGCGCCGTCTTCGTGGACGTCCGCTCTGCCGACGACTTCCGCGCCTCCCGCATTCAAGGCGCGGTCAATATTCCCCTGCTCGAAGCTGGGCGCCGCTCGACCGAGCTGCCGCGCGATAAAACCATCGTCCTCTACGAAGGTGGGAGCGGCGGTGGCAATGATGTCTGCGCCGCCAGCCGCGCCGTCGGCCGCGTCCTGCTGGGCCACGGATACAACAAAGTCTTCGTCTACCGCGATGGTCTCACCGGCTGGCAAAAACAATCGCTGCCTGTAGACCGCTGACCTGCTACCTTTATAATTAGGAGAAGTTTACAAATCACATGTTAGTTACTACCATCTCGCTGCGAAATTGGCGCAACTTCCGCGCGGTCGATGTGCCATTGAGCAGCCGAATGTTCTTGGTGGGACCGAACGCCTCCGGAAAATCCAATTTCCTCGACGCCTTTGCGTTTTTGAGGGATCTTGCTAAACCGGGTGGCGGTTTACAACGAGCGGTAAACGACCGGGGGGGGATATCGAAAATCCGGTGTTTGGCTGCGCGTCAGTATCCTGATCTTGAGATTCAAGTCGAATTGACTGACGAAGGTGTCTCGACCGACAAATGGTCATATGCAATAGGAATAAAGCAGCAGGAACGCGGGTATCGACAGCCATACCTATCGTACGAGCGGGTGAAGCGCGACGGAGAAATCGTCCTCGAACGGCCGAACGACCATGACCGGGCCGACCAGCTGCTTTTGACGCAGACACACCTAGAACAGATCAGCGCCAACTCGCAATTCAGACCGGTTTCGAAGTTTTTCGAGGCTATTGATTATCTGCACCTTGTTCCGCAGCTTATCCGTCATCCAGAAGCATTCTCCGGCCCTGGCATTCCGGGTGATCCATACGGGAAGAACTTCCTCGAGAGGGTCGCTCGAACACCCGAGAAGGTTCGGAAATCGAGGCTCCGAAGGATAGAGGCTGCTCTTCGCTTCGCAGTACCGCAACTCAGCGCACTTACCGATGTTAAAGACGAAGCTGGCATTCCTCACCTTGAGGCTCTTTACCGCCATTGGCGTCCAAAAGGTGCCAAGCAAAGAGAAGATCAATTCTCAGACGGTACCTTGCGTCTCATTGGATTGCTTTGGTCATTGTTAGAGAGCGGATCGCTTCTTCTGTTGGAAGAACCAGAACTGTCGCTGAACTCAGGAATTGTGAAGAAGCTACCCGCACTTATGTACCGAATGCAGAAGCAGCGCCAGCGGCAGATCCTAGTTAGCACACACAGCTATGATCTGCTGTCTGATCCTGGCATTGGCGGTGAGGAGGTCTTGTTGCTCACGCCTTCGGAGGAAGGAACCAAGGCTGAACTTGCTTCTTCTGACCAGGAGATTAGAGATTTGCTGGAAGGTGGGCTAACCGTTGCAGATGCCGCGATCCCCCGAACCATTCCTGAGGGTCTGCCGCAATTGGACTTGTTTGAATAATGCCGCCGATTCCAGTGAATCTCGCCGTCGAAGATGCTGTGAGCGAAGCTGTCGTGCGGCGCCTGCTGGATATTGTGAACCGGGATTATGCAGCACGCACAATCTACAATAGGGGCGGCTTTGGATATCTTAAGAAAAATATAATTGGATTCAACAATGCTGCCAAAGGAACACCATTCTTAGTGTTAACTGACCTGGACGCGAGTCCCTGTCCGTCTGCGCTGATTGCGAATTGGCTGCCGCACCCCAAACGTCACAATCTTCTCCTCAGAGTTGCCGTCAAGGAAGTTGAAGCATGGTTGTTGGCAGATCGCTATGGAATTTCGAAATACCTTGGGATTCGAACCGAGGAAGTGCCTGCGAATCCTGAATCTTTGGCAGACGCGAAGAAGTCTTTGGTCCAACTCGCCTGCAAATCTCCCAGGAAAGAAATAAAAAGAGATATCTGCCCACCAGCAGGCAGCACTAGGCAGGTGGGGCCGAACTACACTGGACAACTAACGTTGTTCATCGTTCGGTACTGGGACCCCAATGCTGCTAAGATCAACGCGTTAAGTCTAGATCGCACCATCAATCGGCTGATGGCATTTCAACCTACTTGGCAACAGAACTGACCGAACTAAGCTAAAGCCACCGTCCATACGGCCGAGCAACATCTTCGATCCGCGTTGATCTGCCGCCAGACAATTTACTGGATCAGCGTCGGCTCCCCGTTATCCACTTCTTCCCTGGGAATCACCACCGCTGCCGCCACCTTGTCGTCGGAATCCAGTTGCAGCAACCGCACGCCCTGGGTCGAGCGCCCGGCTTCGCGGATCTGGTTGGTCGCGATGCGGATGATCTTGCCGTACTGCGAAATCACCATCGCCTCGCTCAGGTCGCTCACCAGCAGAATCCCCACCACCTTGCCGTTCCGCGACACGGTCTTGACGTTGATCACGCCCTTCCCGCCGCGCGTTTGCAGGCGATACTCGTCCACGCCGGTGCGCTTGCCGTAGCCCATCTCCGTGACCGACAGGATCAGGTTGGCCGCGGGCTCGGCTTCTTCACTTTTGTCCTTGCCGTTTTTCTTGCCGACGTTCGCCTCGCTCTTCGGCGTCACCGCCATGCCGACAATGTAATCGCCCTTGTCCATGTCCATGCCGCGGACGCCGTACGCCGGACGTCCCATCGTCCGCACGTCTTCTTCGCCGAAGCGGATTGCCATGCCCTCGTGCGACGCCAGGAAGATGATCTGGAAACCGTCGGTCACCGCCGCCGCCACCAGTTCATCGTCCTTGTCAATGCCGATGGCGATGATGCCGCGCGCCATCACGTTGCTGAAGTCCTTCAGCGCCGTCTTCTTCACCGTGCCCTTCCGCGTGGCAAAGAAGATGTGCTTGCCTTCTTCTTCCAGGTCGCGCACCGGCACGATCGTGCGCACGCTCTCGCCCGGCTGCAGCGCCACCAGGTTGCCGATGTGCTTGCCCTTGCCGGCGGCGCCCACGTCGGGCACCTCGTACACCTTCAGCCAGTACACCCGGCCGGCGCTGGTGAAGATCAGCAGGTAGGCATGGGTCGAGGCAATGAACAAACGCTCGACGAAATCCTCCTCCCGCGTCTTCATCCCGCTGCGGCCCATGCCGCCGCGGCGTTGCGAGCGGTAGATCGTAATCGGCGTGCGCTTCAGGTACCCGCTGTGCGACACCGTCACCACCACCTGCTCGTCCACGATCAGGTCTTCGAGCTGGATTTCGGCGGCCTCGTCCACGATCTGCGTGCGCCGCTCGTCGCCGAACTTTCTCTTGACCTCCTCCATCTCCTTCACGATCACCGCGCGCAGCTTCTTCTCCGACCCCAGAATCGTGTCGTACTCCCCAATCCGGTCGCGGACTTCTTTCAGCTCGTTCACCACTTCGTCGATGGAGAGCCGCGTCAGGCGGTGCAACTGCAATTCCAGGATGGCGTCGGCCTGCTTGGCGTCGAAGCCTCTCTCCGGCTTGCTGCTCCCCACCGACACGCTCGATTTCTTGCCGTTGACGTTGACCTCGATCGCCTTGCCGCCGAAATACGCCACCAACTTTTCGCGCGCCTCGGTGCGGTTGCCGCTGCCGCGAATGATCGCGATCACGTTGTCCAGTTGGTCAATCGCCAGCTGGTAGCCTTCCAGGATGTGCTCGCGGTCTTTCGCTTTGCCCAGCAAGAACGCGGTGCGGCGCCGCACCACGTCGATGCGGTGATCGATAAAGTGCTGGATTGCCGTGACCAGCCCCATCTCCTTGGGTTGTCCGTTGACCACCGCCAGGAAGATCATGCTGAAGCTTTCCTGCATCTGGGTGTGCTTGTAGAGCTGGTTGAGCACGATCTGCGGCTCGGCGCCTCGCTTCAGCTCGATCACGATTCGCATCCCGTCGCGATCGCTTTCGTCGCGGATGTCGCTGACGTCGTCAATGCTTTTGTTATTGACCAGTTCGGCGATGCGCTCGATCAGCCGCGCCTTGTTCACCTGGTAGGGGATCTCGTCGACGATGATCGCCTGGCGCTCTTTCTCGATCTTGTCGATCTTCGCCCTGGCGCGCATCATGAAGCGCCCGCGCCCCGTCTTGTACGCCTCCGCAATCCCCGCGCGCCCGTGGATGAACGCGCCCGTCGGAAAATCCGGGCCTTTGACGATCTGCAGAATTTCGGCCAGTTGCGCCGTCGGCTTGTTCACCAGCATGATGCAGGCGTCCACGATTTCCGTCAGATTGTGCGGCGGGATGTTGGTCGCCATGCCCACCGCGATTCCGTTCGACCCGTTCACCAGCAGGTTGGGGACGGTCGTCGGCAGCACCACCGGCTCCACCGTGGTGTCGTCGAAGTTGGGGACGAAATCCACCGTCTCTTTGTCGATGTCGGCGAGCAGTTCTTCGCCTATGGCCGTCATGCGCGCTTCGGTGTACCGGTAGGCCGCCGCCGGATCGCCGTCCACCGAACCGAAGTTGCCCTGCCCGTCCACCAGCCGGTAGCGCATGGAAAACGGCTGCGCCATTCGCACCAGTGCGTCGTACAGCGCGGTGTCGCCGTGCGGGTGATATTTGCCCAGGCACTCGCCCACCACCTTGGCGCACTTCACGTGCTTGCGGTTCGAGAGCAGGCCCATGTCGTGCATCGCGTACAGAATGCGGCGATGCACCGGCTTCAGCCCATCGCGAATGTCGGGCAGCGCGCGCCCGATGATCACCGACATCGCGTAGTCGAGATACGACCGCCGCATCTCCTCTTCAATGTTGATCGGCTGGATGTTGCCGCCCGGACCTTGCGGCCCGCCGCCGTCCGGTGGAAGTGGTAGTTGGGGATTCTGTTCGTCTGCCATGAATAGCTCTTTGCTTATTGCTCGTGATTTTTGCTGTTAGCTTTCAGCTCTCAGCTTTTGATATCTCGGGTGTGCCCCGCACGATGTGACCGGCACGTAAATGAGCCGCCGCAGGCGGCGATAGAACCTAGCCCACGGCGTAAGCCGTGGGAAACTCAGCCGCAATCGGGCCAGCCCGCTTTAGCGGGCGACCGAATCGTCTCCACGCTGCGGATAACAGCTAACCTTCTTAATTTACAGGAAGTTACGCCCAAGAAGAGCACGACTCATTATAGCAGAAATGGCGCCTGGTTGGAGCCCGTTCGCGCCTACTCCACCTTCACCCACGCCGGCACGCTGAACTCCACGCCGCGATCGTCATTCGCCTTGATCGTCGCCTTCAAATTCAGCTCCGCCAGCGGAATCTTGTGCGCCACAAACGTGCCCAGATCGTACAGCGTTGGCCCCACGATGGCATAGTTCATGACCTCTTGCTGGTGGCCGTCGCGATATACCAGCACCACCGGTATCTGTTCCCGTGCATCCGCCGGAGACATTTCATCCGCTGCCGCGACTGCCGGCTGGCGCCCGTAGCGCGGCGAATCGGGCACACGCTCGGTCGTCGGCCGGCGTTCGAAGATCGTGGGTGCGGCCGGATCGGGTTCCGCTACCGCCTCCGGCTCAGCTTCGGCTACCACCGCCACCGGATACGCGTAAGGCACGTACACCGGGTAGTAGGCGCCCGCGTTGTTATTGCGATGCCGCTTGGGACGCAGGTTTACCGGCCCGCGATCGCGCGCGTCGGGATAGTAAAACCCGCTTGTAAATTGGGTGGGCCTACAGCCCATGGCGCCGGAACACGGTGTCGAGAAGCCGTTCGGGCCCAGCGAGGTTACGCTGGCCGGAGGTCCGGGAGTGAAGCTCCGCCACGGCGCCATCGAAGTCACCGAGGCTGGTACTCCACGAATCTGCCCCATCGCCGGCGACATCAGCGCCAGCACGACCACTGCCGCTATGTTCCATGCCCGCTTCATAGGCTTAGCATAGTCCCGTTAGTTCGATGCTGCACCCGCTGGCCCCGATCATCCCCGTTCTTTTCGTATCGAATCGGAACTCGGGTCTCGGGACTCGCGACTCATACAGGCCACCGGAGCGGCGATATCTGAAACAGCAGCAGGCCCAACGCCGCCCCGATGACCCGGCCCTTACTGTTGAAAACCCGGACGGGAGCGGGGAGTTGCGCGGCAATCCCCGGTCACCCAATCCTCATCAGCCCCGCCACGCTGAACGCCGCGTGCGCCGCCAGCATCCCGGTCAGGATGCCCGTCACCAGGCCCCCATGCGCGGATTCCAGCAGGTCGGCAAAGACCCCGGCGATGAATACGAAGGCGAATGGCAGCGACGCGACAAACAGATCGTAGCCGCCCAGGTGCGGCATGGTGATTCCCAGCGCGATCAATACGCCGAAGGTCACCAGCGGCGCCGTCACCCCAAAGAACCGCGGCCGCTTCCATGCCGCAAACGCGATCAGCGCCGCTGCCAGCGCCGCCAGCACTCCCGGCATGCGCAGGAAGAACACCGCCAGCAAGTTGTAGGTCAGCTTGCGCCCGAGTAGCTGCGGCGCGAAGTCGGTCGCCCGCAACCCGCGTACCGCAGCCGCCATGGCGGGCACGTCGAATCCATAAGCGGCCAATAGCAGCACCAACGCCACCGCGCTCGCCACCGCCACAATCGCCACTGCCGCCCCTGTTCGCTCCGGTACCAGGTACAGCATGAACCCCAGCGCCAGCAGCGCTACCGCGGCCAGCGCCAGGTGCGATCCCACCGCCAGCGACAGCGCCAGCCCCAGCAGCCCGATCCGTCTCCAGTTCCACACCACCACTTCGCGCGGTGCGTATAGCGTGTGCGACACGGCAATCGCCGTGAACACCACGCCGAACGTTCCCCACGCCGCCACGATCGCCGGTTGGATGGTTGCCGCCCGCATGATGATCGCCGGCGAAAAAGCGTACAGCGCGAGCGCAATGTATCCGCCCGCATTGCCGTACAGGCGCCGCGCCACGTACCACAGCGACGCCCCCAGCAGCACGCCGATGGCGATGAACGGCAGCCGCGCGCGCCACCGCCACGACCGCGGATGCGGATAGAAGAACGGTGTCGCCCCCGGAAACAATGTGGCGCGGGTCTGTGAGCCGTGATCGCCGACGCTGATGCCCGATCCAATCAACGGCGCCGCCGCCAGCACCGGGATCACCGGCGAGCGCGCCGCTTCCGCCGCGAACACGTGTTGGTGGAACAGCGTTTGCCCGCGCTCGATCTGCGCCAGCTCCATCTCGCGCATCGGCGAGTGCTCCGCCAGCCACAAGCATTGCGCCAGGAAAATCGCCAGCAGCAGGCCCGCAATGATCTGGGGAATTCCGACGGGCGATCCGAGCACGACCACGTATTCGCGCCTTCGCCCCGCTGCGGCGGCAGCGGTCTCGGTGTCAGGAACGGGCGCGGTGGATGGGCCGGAGGACATTGGAAAAGTGTTGTATCACGCGGCGATGGATTCCGTCAGGGCCCCTCACTGAGAGCCCCGAAGGGGGCGGCAGTTCATAGCCCGGGGCGTAAGTGTGTGCGTGAGAACTAACTTGTAATGCACAGGGCAAGTGAGGCAGAAAGAGGCATGTCGCGATTTCTGCCTTACAGTCCGGATCAGGTGTATCTACTGCCGCCCAGCGTGAAGGA
>JBEKZP010000048.1:0-19060 GCA_049509755.1 Terriglobales bacterium
TCGACCGCTAGCCCGGAATAGAAACAAAGAAGGCAATACCTGGGGCTCGCGCAGAGAACGTCACGACGTTCTCACGCACACACTTCAGCCCCGAGGAATCTCGGTTTTGTTCCACCTGCCCGAGTTTTTCAGCAGCCTCTTAGCTCCCGAGGTACCTCGGGCGAGGTCCCATTATACGAAACCTGTGATACGATGCAGACTAATTAGTTAGTTCGAGGAGAAACGGTTTTGGCAAGCACACAAATGCCAAAGGTGATTTCTGCGCTCGCCGCACGCACGCAGTTCGGCCAGATCATGCGGCGAGCGCGGCAGCGGCAGGAGCGGTTCGTGGTGGACCGGCGGGGAGAGCCGCAAGTAGTCATCATGGGGGTGAAAGACTTCCTGAAGACGGTTGCGCCGGAACCGGAAGTGTTTGCCGCCATCCGCGCCGAAACGAAGCGAAACAAGGGCGATCGCCTGAAACCGGCGCAAATCAATCGAGAGATCGCTGCGTTTCGCCGGGAACGAAAGCTGAGCCATGGCACGTCCAAGCGCGGTGCTTGATACGAATGTGGTCGTATCGGCGTACCTGAACCCGGATGGCTATGAGCGCTTCGTCCTCGACCTGGGCCGGGCTCGAAAATTTCAGATATACATCTCAACCGAAATTCTCCACGAGTACAGCGGCGTGCTCAGGCGGGAAAAGTTCGGCATTCCACCGCAATTGGTGGAGGCTGCGCTGGACCTGATTAGGAAAGCGGCGAGGATGGTGAAACCGTCCCGGCGAGTCCGCGCGGCCAGGGACCCAGAGGACAACAAATTTCTCGAGTGCGCGCGCGAGTCGGATGCCGATTACCTGGTGACGGGCAACCAACGGCATTTCCCGAAACGCTTCGGACGAACGCGGGTTGTGAATGCACGGGAATTTCTGGAAGGCATCATTCCAACGCTACGCCGCTAAACGCATTGGCCAGAACCTTATCCACAGGTCCGTATGGGTCGCGCCTCGCGCCTTCCGCCTCTACCTCGGGCCGGTTGCCGGCTGCTCCACCCAACGCGGTTTTCATTGGTGGGGCGTTTCAAACTTCTTTCAACAAATTACTAAATTACCCAATTACTAAATTGCCAAAAGAAAAAGCCACCCGTCTCCGGATGGCTTTTCCTGAAGCCTGCAGCCTGCTGCCTATCTGTGCGCCATGGTTTATTCCTTCTCCACCACCGCCGCCTGCGCGCTCTCCAGCGTGCCGATTCGCATGCTATAGAACGAGCGGTACACGAAGGTGAACGACACGGCGAAGAAGCAGATCGCAATCAGGTGGGCCACGCCCGAGCCCAACTCGTTGGTCAGCTTCACCGCCAGTTGCACCGCCAGCAGGCCGAACAGCGTGGTGAACTTGATGACCGGGTTCATGGCCACCGAGGAGGTGTCTTTGAACGGGTCACCCACGGTGTCGCCGACCACGGTGGCGGCGTGCAGTTCGGTGCCTTTCTGCTGCAGTTCGACCTCGACGATCTTCTTGGCGTTGTCCCAGGCGCCGCCGGCGTTCGCCATGAACATTGCCTGGTAGAGGCCGAAGATGGCGATCGCGATCAGGTAGCCGATGAAGTAGAACGGCTCGATGAAGGCGAAGGTCAGCGTCCCGAAGAACACGGCGAGGAAGATGTTCCACATGCCCTTCTGCGCGTACTGGGTGCAGATCTCGACCACCTTCTTGCTGTCCTCGACTGACGCCCTTTCCGCGCTTTCCAGCCGGATGTTGGCCTTGATGAACTCGACCGCGCGATAGGCGCCCGTGCTCACCGCCTGGGTGGAAGCGCCGGTGAACCAGTAAATCATGGCGCCGCCGGTGACCATGCCGAGGAAGAACGGCGCGTGCAGCACTGAGAGCTTGTCAACGTTGACGGTCAGGCCGTGGGTCAGCGCCATGATGATGGAGAAAATCATCGTGGTCGCGCCCACCACGGCGGTTCCGATCAGCACCGGCTTGGCCGTAGCCTTGAAGGTGTTGCCGGCGCCGTCGTTGGCTTCCAGCAGGTATTTGGCGCGCTCGAAGTTGACCGTGAAGCCATAATCGCGCTTCAGCTCGCCCTCGATGCCGGGCAGCGTCTCGATCAGCGACAGCTCGTAGATGGATTGCGCGTTGTCGGTGACCGGGCCGTAGGAGTCCACGGCGATGGTCACCGGCCCCATGCCGAGGAAGCCGAACGCCACCAGTCCGAAGGCAAACACGGCCGGCGCCAGCATCAGCGGTGTGTTGGTGCCGGGCAGCATAGCTCCCAGGCCTTGCAGGCTGACGTAGTAGGCGAGGGACATGAGAATGATCATCGCGCCGCCCAGGTAGTAGCAGGAGAAATTGCCGGCCACGAAGCCGGAGAGGATGTCGAGCGACGCGCCGCCTTCGCGCGCCGACGTCACCACTTCCTTCACGTGGCGCGATTCGGTCGAAGTGAAAACCTTCACCAGTTCGGGGATCACCGCGCCCGCCAGCGTGCCGCAGGAGATGATGCTCGCCAGCTTCCACCACAGCGTGGTGTCGCCGCCCAGGTTGGGAATCATCAGGTAAGAAATAACGTAGGTGATGGTGATGGAGATGATTGAGGTCAGCCAGACCAGCGTGGTCAGCGGCGTCTCGTAGTTCATCTCGTCCTTGCCGGCGTACTTTGCCTTGGCCCAGGCGCCGTTGATGAAGTAGGAGGCCGCGCTGGAAACCAGCATCATCACGCGCATGACGAAGATCCAGACCAGCAGTTGCACCTGGATGGTCGGGCTTTTCACGGCGAGGAGGATGAAGGTGATGAGCGCGACGCCGGTGACGCCGTAGGTTTCGAAGCCGTCGGCGGAGGGGCCGACCGAATCGCCGGCATTGTCGCCGGTGCAGTCGGCGATGACGCCCGGGTTGCGCGCGTCATCTTCCTTGATCTTGAACACGATCTTCATCAGGTCGCTGCCGATGTCGGCGATCTTGGTGAAGATTCCGCCGGCAATACGCAGCGCCGCTGCGCCCAGGGATTCGCCGATGGCGAAGCCGATAAAGCACGGGCCGGCATAATTGCCGGGAACGAACAGGAGAATGATCAGCATGATCAGCAGCTCAACGCTGATCAGCGCCATGCCGATGCTCATGCCGCTCTTGGTCGGGATGGCGTAGCACGGGTAGGGCTTGCCCTTCAGTCCGGCGAATGCGGTGCGCGAATTGGCGAAGCAGTTCACCCGGATGCCGAACCAGGCCACGCCGTAGCTGCCCAGGATTCCCACCACGCTGAAGCCGAGGATGATCAGCACTACGCCGACGCTGTATTCCGCCTTCAGCAGCACGCCGAAGTAGAGCACGATCACCACCGCGATAAACGCCCACAAAATCGCCAGGAACTTGCCCTGCGTCACCAGGTAGGTTTTGCAGGTCTCGTAGATCAGTTCCGACATTTCGCGCATGGCGCGGTGGACCGTAAGGTTCTTGAGCTGGATGTACTGCACCGCCGCAAACAGCAGCCCAAAAATGCAGAACAGGATGCCGATCAACAGCAGGCTGTGGCCGTTCATGCCCAGGAACGTGACGGTGGAAAGATCGGGGAGCTTGAGGCCGGCTTCGCCGCTCATCTCGTGCGATGCGGGCGCCGCCTGCTGGGCAAAGCTCGTGGTTGAGAGCAGGGTTAGAAGTGCAACTGAGATCGCAAGAATCAGGGCCGGACGACGCCAACCTGCGGAGCCGGACAGGGCTCGGCCAAACGGGAGCCTGGTGCGCATAAAAGTCCTCCAAACGGTATTCAGATGAATAAGACGACGAATCGGGCCGCATCCTTCAGGCGGCTTTCTCTCCGTCCAGGCCAGCGGCGAAGGGAGAGCATGGTTCTGGCGCCTGATACCACCCCGGATGCGCGCTTCCACGTCAAGGCGGGAGCTATGCGTTTGGCCGCGCTCTTGGCCCCATTTCGCCTGATGTCGGCCGCGATGGGACCGCGGGGATTGCCTGTGCCCGCCAGTTACGCGGAGCACAAGAGACGAATGTATAACATGGGTCCAAATCCGGGTCAATGACATGGAGCACACTTTGACCGCGGGTGAGAATTTGCGATATAAACGTAGGAGAAAATTCGGTTTCGCCACACTCCTCAGTAGCTCAATGGTAGAGCATCCGGCTGTTAACCGGAGGGTTGTAGGTTCGAGTCCTACCTGAGGAGCCATTCTTTTTTGCAGCCGTTTGTGCCGGCTTTTCGGCGCCAGTTGCGGGCCTGGCACATCAGGCCAATTCCAGTTGAATTTTCTTGGCGGCGGGATCGAGCCTGGCGATGCGGAAGCCGCGGATCTGCCCGGCGCTGGCGGCTTCCGCTTTGGACGCAACCTTGCTGGGAGCCGAAGTGCCCTTCCAGCGCGCGTTCAGCATGGAAGTGAGCGAACTCAGGTCCGGCTTGGCCTGATCTGGAACCTCCAGGCTTCCCCCAGCTTCTCTCTTTTCTTTTTCCGTTTCCGTTTGATTCTCCGCCTGCATGGGCGCGGGGATGCGGCAAACGGCATGGATGCCTTCGCCGAGTTCGACGCGCGCGTCGGGGCCGGAAATCTCAACGATGCGGCCGGTGACCAGATCACCGGGCTTGTGCTCGGCGAGGTATTCGTCGAGGCCGGTGGGCACGAGTTGTTTCATGCCGAGCGAGATGCGGCGTTTGTCGCGATCGAATTCCAGCACCTGGGCCCGAACAGTCTGACCGACGCGGAGCACGTCCTGCGGGTGGTTAATGCGTTTTTCGGCGCTGATGTTGCCGACGTGGATCATGCCCTCGACGCCCTCCACAAGCTGCACAAAAGCGCCGAAGTTGGTGAGGCTGGTGACCTGGCCTTCGATCACCGACCCGACAGGATTATTTTGCGCCGCCAGCGCCCAGGGATCACCCAGCGCCTGCTTCAGGCCGAGCGAGATGCGGCGGTCGGCGAGGTTGACGCCGAGGATGACGGCTTCCACGGATTCGCCCTGCTTCACCACGTCGCTGGCTTTCTTGATTCTTTTCGCCCACGACATTTCGGAAATGTGAATCAGCCCTTCCACGCCGGGCTCCAGCTCCACGAAGGCGCCGAAATCCACGATGCGGGTAACGGTGCCGCGCACACGCTCGTTGACCTTGTATTTCTCCGCGGCGGAATCCCAGGGATGCGGCAGAAGCTGCTTGAGACCGAGAGAAATGCGGCGCTTGCCGGGATCGACCTTTAAAACGCGCGCTTCGATCTGCTGGCCGACCGTGAGCACGTCGGCGGGCTTGCTGACACGGCTCCAGGCGAGGTCGCCAACGTGCAGCAGGGCGTCCACGCCGCCGATGTCCACGAAGGCGCCGTAATCGGTGAGGCTGCGGACCGTGCCGGTAATGAGATCGCCTTCCTTGAGTTCAGAGTAGCGGCGCTGGTTGGAAGCACGCGCTTCATCTTGGATGACGGCGCGGCGGTCCACCACCACATCTTCGTCGGTTATGTCGAGCTTTGTGATACGGCAGCGGATCTCCTGGCCCACCAGTTTTTCCAACTCGGCGGCGTCGCGGGTGCCGCTGCGGGAGGCGGGCATGAAGGCGCGCACGCCGACATCCACGCTGAGCCCGCCCTTAACGACGGCCGTGACCGTGCCCATGATGGGCGCCTGCTCGGTGAAGGCCTGCTGCAGGGAAGACCAGTCGGTGGGACGCTCGACGCGCGTGCGGGAAAGCTGGTAGTAGCCCTCGGGGTCGCGGCCGGTGACCGAGACCGGGAACTTGTCGCCGGGCTTGACGGTTTCAGCGGCATCCTGAAAAGCGGCCAGCGGCAGAATGCCTTCGGTCTTGAATCCAATGTCGAGCAGTACCGAGTCACCAGTGATGGCAATCACGGTGCCTTCGAGTTGCTTGCGGCCTTCGGCGGGCTTGCGGGCGTGGGCCTGCTCGAATTGCGAGAGGAGATCGTTGAAAGATTCGGGTTCGGACATCGTTACTACGATAGCACTGCGGAGGGATTTGCACTTGCGCAACGTTGGCCATCAGCCGAGTTCTTCCAGCAGTTGCGAGGCCAGGCGTTGCTGATGGGCGGCGTCGAGCTTGCGGCCCTCGGAGGTAAGGTAGAAGACGTCCACCGCCATATGGCCCTGAGTGTCGATGAGGGCGACCTCGATGTTGCACTTCTCGGCGGCGAACAGGGAACTGACGTCGTAGAGCAGGCCGGGGCGATCCTGCGCAATGAGTTCCAGCACGGTGCTGTGGGAAGAGCACTGGCCGTCAAAATCCACGCGGGGCTTGATCTTCAGGGCAGGGGCGGAGGGTCGCTCGCTCTTCAGTCGGTTGTAAACCAGCTTGTCGAGGTTAGCCGCCCCACAGAGGACGTCCTCAAGGTTGCGCTTGAAACGTTCGCGCTCCGGCGGATTCATGACCAGCGTGCCGAAGCGGTCGGAAAACTGAAACGTGTCAAGCACGATGCCGGAGTGATGGCAGAAGGCGTCGGCCTTGACGATGCCCATGCCCCAGGCAAACAGAAAACCGGCGATGGTGGCGAACAATCCGGGACGGTCGGCGGTGACCACAGTGAGCTCGAAGAGATCGCGATTGAGGTTGAGCGACAACTGGATGTCGCCGCTGCGGAGTTGCGAGGCGAGCTGAAAGTGGAAGGCTGCCTTCTCGGCGTAGGTGCGCAAGTAGCGCTGCGGCAAGCCGCTGAGAAATTCGCGGATTTCGTGGGCGCGGTCGGGAAAGGTGGAGATGACGCGGGCCACGTCGGCATCGTCGGCGCGCACCGTCTCCTGCTCCACGCTGCGGTTGAGGTGGCGCACGGTGGCGATGTAAAGCTGCCACAGCATCTCGGCTTTCCAGGGCGTGAGGGCAGCCGGATTCACCGACTTGATGTCGGACCAGGTCAGCAGGCAAAGCATCTGGAGGCGCTCGGGAGTGCCGATTTTCTCGGCGAGGTTGCGGATGGTTTCCGAGTCGAAGATGTCGCGGCGAAGCGCGGCGGACATTTCCAGATGATTGGAGATGAGGAAGAGTACGGTATCGCGCTCGTGCGGGTTCAGTCCGAAGCGGGCGAGGACGCCTTCGGCGATTCCCACGCTCGCCTGCACGTGCTGATCCCCGGGTGCGCCCTTGCCGAGATCGTGCAGCAGGGTGGCGAGGTACAGCAGGTCGGCTTCCTTGACTTCGCTGAGCATGGCGGCGAAGCGGCGGTCGCCATCCTCGCTGGAGGCGGGGAGGCGTTGCAGGTTTTCGATGACCAAAAAGGTGTGCTCGTCCACGGTGTAACGGTGGTAGAAGTCGCGCAGGACAAGCGAATCCACCAGCTTGAATTCCGGCAGAAGAAGCGTGAGCAGGCCGAGCGAATGCATGGCTCGCAAGGTTTGCGCGGCATGCGGAGCCAGCAGGATCTCGCGCAAGGGAGCCCACAGCGCGGGGCCACGCGGCATGCGTTCCGCCAGCGCGGGCAGCGCCTGCTCGGTGCGGCGCTCGGTGTCGGCGCTGAGGCGCAGGCCGTGGCGGGCGATGAAGGCGAAAAGGCGGAGCACCATGTCGGGTTCGGAGACGGCGCTGGCCTGCTGCAGGAAAACGCGCCCGCCAACTACGGAAAAATCCTGGTTGGAAACCCTCGAGCGCCATTGCTGAAACTGCTGGAACAGCGAAGAGCGCGCGGAAGGAATGTCCTCCAGCACCTGCATCATGAAGCGATGAATGGCGCGGGCGTGCTGGAAGTAGGACCGCATCCATGACGCCGGGTCGGCGGAAGCGTGGGTGGTGGAGCCGATGCCGCGCGCCGCGGCCTGTTCCTGCGCGTCCCAGGTGAGCTTGTTGTCGTCGCGGCCGTGGCGGTAATGAAGAAAACAGCGCACCGCGTAGAGGAAGTCGCAGGCGGCGGCGAATTGCGCCTGAAACGCCGGCGGAACCAGCGACGAGCGATCCGGCCAGGAGCGCTGCTTGTCGAGCGCGGCGATCAGCGCCAGCCAGCCGGCGCTGTGCTGGTCGCGCAGCCCGCCGGGGCACTCCTTCACGTTGGGTTCCAGATGAAAGATGGTGTTGCCGAACTTGGCCTGCCGAGTGCGGACGAGTTCGGCAACGCCCTGCACCAAAGTTTGCCACTCGCGGCGCACCAGCTTGGGCAGAAGCTCGTCGTGGAGCTGGCGGAACAGCGCGCCATCGCCGGCCAGAAAGCGGGAGTCGAGCAGGGAGAGCGCGCCTTCGATATTGTTGGCGTCGAGGCGGTCACACTCGTTCGGGGTGCGCGTCGCCGGACTGACGCGCAGCCCGGCATCCCACAACTCGCGGCAGAGGGCGCCGATCTTCTGCTTGACCTCGGCATCCGGCGGCTGGGCGCAGAGAAAGAGCAGGTCGATGTCGGAGTGGGGGAATAGCTCGGCGCGCCCGAAACCCCCGATGGCAGCCAGGGAGAAGCCGGGAGAATCGTCGCCGAACAGGTTGCGCCAGAGTCCGACAACCATGTTGCCGACGAGTTCGCTGCGCTGGCTGACGGCGACGCGCCCGTCGCCGGTGAGCTCGAAAGCGCGAGCGATGCGGGCGGACTCGCCGGCGTAAAACTTATCGAGCGCGCCGGTGGGCGCCGCAGTGGACATGGAATACCTCGTGGGCGGGCGCGGTCATAAGGCGGTGACGCCCCGCTCTTCGTTGCGAATGCGAATAGCTTCGTCGACGCGGGAGAGAAAGATCTTGCCGTCGCCGATTTTTCCGGTGCGGGCGGCCGTGACGATGGCCTGCACGGCGCGTTCCACGAGTTCGTCATTGAGGACGATCTCGAGCTTGACCTTGGGGAGCAGGTCCACGGTGTATTCGCGGCCGCGGTAGAACTCGGTGTGGCCCTTCTGGCGGCCGTGGCCGCGGGCCTCCAGGACGGTCATGCCGTCCACCCCGATTTCCAGGAGTGCATCCTTCACCTGGTCGAGGCGCGACGGCTGAATGATGGCTTCGATTTTTGTCATGGCAGAGGTTCTCGGTTGTCGGTTTACGGTTATCGGTTATCCGTTTGCGGTTGTGGGTTCAGGGTGTTTAACCGAAAACCGAGAACCGAAAACCGATAACCCCTAAGGCGCGGAGGCTTCCCAGTAATAGCCTTCTTCGCCGTGCTGCGTGAGATCCAGGCCCTGGGCTTCGTCTTCGGCGGAGACGCGCAACCCGACTATCAGGTCCACCACTTTCAGAATCGCCAGTGTGCCGACCACGGCGATGGTCCAGGCGATGGCGACTCCCACCAACTGGTTGCCGACCTGGCGCCAGTTGCCTTCGATCAATCCTACGGCAGCGGCATTGCCCTGCGCGTCGTGAAATACGGGATTGACCAGGCGCGAGGCAAAAATTCCGGTGAGAATGGCGCCGATGGTGCCGCCGGCGCCGTGAACCCCGAAAGCGTCGAGCGAGTCGTCGTAGCCGAAAATCGTTTTGACCTTGGCGACCATGGCGTAGCAAACCACGCCCGCGATCAGGCCGATCACCAGCGCCGACAGCGGAGAAACGAAACCGGCGGCGGGAGTGATGGCAACCAGGCCCGCCACCGCGCCGGAAATCGCTCCCAGCGCGCTGGGCTTGCCGTTGCGAATCCATTCGGCGGCGCCCCATCCCAGCACGGCGGCGGCGGCGGCAAAATGAGTGGCGACGAAAGCGCTGGTGGCCAGGCTGCCGGAGGCGAGCGCGCTGCCCGCATTGAAGCCGAACCATCCCACCCAAAGCAAGCAGGCGCCGATGAAGCTGAGCACCACGCTGTGCGGCGGCAGCATCTCCTTGGGGTACCCGAGGCGGCGGCCGAGGTAGGCGGCACAGACCAGCGCGGAGACGCCGGAGGTGACGTGCACCACCGTTCCGCCGGCGAAATCGAGCGTGGGAAAGCGCCCGCCCAGCGCCGCGTTCAGGAAACCTCCCTTGCCCCAGACCATGTGCGCCATCGGGCAGTACACCAACAGCGACCACAAAACCATGAACAGCGCCATGGCGCTGAACTTCATGCGCTCGGCAAAGGCGCCGGTGATCAACGCCGGAGTAATGATGGCGAACATCAACTGGTAAATCATGAAAGTCTGCTGCGGGATGGTGGCGGCGTAGTCCGCGTCAGGCTGCGCGCCGACGCCGTGCAGAAAAGCGCGGCTCAGGTTGCCGATGAAAGAATTGCCGGGCGCGAAGGCGAGGCTGTAGCCGACGATGGCCCAGAGCACGGTGACGATGGCCATCATGGCAAAGCTCTGCATCATGGTGCCCAGCACGTTCTTCTTGCGCACCAGGCCGCCATAGAAAAGAGCCAGGCCGGGGCCGGTCATCATCAGGACGAGGGCGGCGCACATCAGCATCCAGGCATTGTCGGCGGAGCCCTTGGCGTCGGCGACCCGCTGTTCGAGTTGGGCGATGCGGTCGGCGGAGACGTCGGCGGCGGCCAGGACTGTGGAGGTGCGGCCGGCGCGGAGAATCGGTGCGACCGCGAAGGCCGAGGCCGCGGAACCAAGTATCAGAAGAACCAGTACTGCTTTGAGGCATGCACGTCGCATTACAAACCACTCCTCTATAAGTGCGCTGCAAATTGCGGACGCGGGCCGGGCGAGACGGTCCCAGATTGGAGCGTAACCCGGTCAGAGCCGGTGGGTCGAATTCATAAATTCAATGGGACAGATAAATGGTTCTTATGGGACCAAGTTTCGGGCTGCAGGTAAGACCCAAGCTATTTTGTGGCAGGGTGCAGCCCCGGCGAGGGCGCCTTGGCCTACAACTTGGCTCCCTGACATCATTGCAGCGTCAGCGGCACGGTCGTCGAGTGTTGCAGGCTCGAGGACGTGCCGGTAATGGTGATGGTCACCAGAAATTGCCGTTTTTTACTGATTCCTATCGTCGCCGGATAGTAGTAAGTTACGGCGGAAGCGATTTGGGGGAACGATGTTGCTCAAGACCAGCAGCCGCATCTATGGCGATGCCTTCATTTTGGATTGCAACGGCAGAATTGTCTTTGGGGAAGAGACCGCTCTCCTGCGGCAGCAGGTATACGAACTGCTGCAGCAATCCCGCAACGTGGTTTTGAACCTCTCGAATGTCAGTTTCATTGACAGCTCGGGGGTAGGAGAACTGGTTCGCATGCTGACCACGGCGAGCCGCGATCAGAAGACCATCGTGCTGGCGGGCCTGACCGGGCGAGTACGCGACGTGCTGCAAATCACCAAGCTGGCAACCGTGTTCGTCACCTATTCGACTGCGGTCGAGGCGGCGCAGGCGCTCAGCGGGGGAGAAGAAGAGTAATTTGAACTGGTTTCAAATTCGGTTTTTGGGTAGGGCACGGCTTCAGCCGTGCCGATGAAGGGAGCAAAAACAGCGGGCTTTAGCCCCTGAGGGACATTTTTCCTGAGGCGAAAATGTATTTTTGAAACCAGTTTTTGTAATTTGCAATTGGTCATTGGTAATTTGCACCCGCCACCAACTACCATCTGCCAACTACGAACTGCCATCCACGCCATGGCCCGCGAAAAAATCACGATCTACGAAAAACCGACCTGAAGCACCTGCCGCGAGGTCAGGAGGATCCTGACCGCGAAAGGCGTCGCGTTTGAGGCGGTGGACTACACCAGGCAACCGCTCACCGCCGATGCGCTGAAGAAGTTGCTGCGCAGCGCCGGCCTGAAGCCGATGGAAGCGATGCGATCCAAAGAGGCGGCGTACAAGCAGTTCGTGGCCGGGAAAAATCTGAAGGACGATGAACTGGTCAGCCTTATGATCAGGCATCCGGAACTCATCCAGCGTCCGCTGGTGGTG
This sequence comes from Terriglobales bacterium, assembly GCA_049509755.1. Lineage (GTDB taxonomy): Bacteria > Acidobacteriota > Terriglobia > Terriglobales > Acidobacteriaceae > JAIQGF01. Next base: position 11,701 of record JBEKZP010000048.1, read on the forward strand.
CGCGGGAAGAAGGGTGTGCTGGCGCGGCCGGTGGAGCGCCTTTCCGACCTCGGAATTTAGTTCGCGGATCCGGCAGGGATGCGCCCGCTTGACTTCGCTTGCGCTACCCGATAGAAGCGAAGCATGCCGGCACAGCTCAGCGGAAAAGTTGCGGTCATCACCGGCGCGTCCATGGGAATCGGCGAGGCGCTGGCGAAGCTGTTCGTCGAGGAAGGCGCGTCGGTCGTTCTCACCTCACGTGACCAGGCGCGGTTGGAGGCGGCGCGCGCCCGCATCGGCCACCCGGACAAGACCCTGGTGCTCACCTGCGACGTGCGCAACCGCGAAGAGATTGACCGCGTGCTGTCCCTCACCCTGCACAACTTCGGGCGCGTGGACATCTGGGTCAACAACGCCGGCCACGGCATGAACGACTCGGTCGAGATGATGGACCGCGATGCCTACCGCAGGATGTTCGACACCAACCTGTTCGGCGCCATTGACAGCATGCAAGCGGCCATCCCGGCAATGCGGCGCCAGGGCGGCGGCGCCATCATTAATATTTCCAGCGTTGCCGGGCACATCCCGCTGCCGTTTGCGGCGGCCTACAGCGCCACCAAGTTTGCCATGAACGCCATCGGCAAGGCGGCGCGCGTCGAGTTGCAGGGAACCGGCGTGCACGTGCTGACCGTCTGCCCCGGATACATCGCGACCAGCTTCGAGGTCAACAAAGCCTCGGGCCGCGAACCGCGCCGCCTGAATTCCGCGAACCAGAAAGGCGCCAGCGCCGAATCGGTGGCCCGCGATATCTTCAACGGTTACTTGAAGGGTAAGCGCGAAGTCTATACGCCCCGGTACTACTGGTGGGTCGCCAAGCTGTACCAGCTCTTCCCGGCGCTGGTGGAGTGGGGAATGGCGCGAAGGCTAAAAAGCAGCCATTAGCGATTGGCAATTAGCGATTAGCGCAGCCGGGCGTGGGACAGCTAATTGCTAATCGCTATTCGCTCGGCATCACGTCCAGCATGCCCTGCATTTCCGAGGCAGCGTGCTGGTTGCCGGAGCGGCGCGCCATCGCAATGCCATCCTCGAACATCTTGCGCGCTTCGCTGTTTCTTCCGGCGTTCATGAGAGTCTGCCCGGCCATCTGGTAGGCAGGCACGTAATCCGGATTGCTCTGCAGGATGGCGTTGTACTCGACAAGTGCACTCACGATGTCGCCCGCTTTCGAATATTCCATTGCCAGGCCGTAACGCGCGAAGGCGTTCGTGGGATTGGCGGCGAGCAGTTCCTTGAGCGCGGCGATGCGATCCATAGTGTTCGTTGCTGGTGGCGTCGTCAGTGTAGCAAGTTTCAGTTTCGAGTTTCAGTTTCTGGATTACAGTCGGAAGTTTTCGGTGCCATGACGAAAGTAGATTCCTCGCTGCGCTCGGAATGACAAACGCTCGATGCCTGATAGCTAAAAACTGGCAACCTGAAACTGAAACTCGAAACTGAAACTTCGCGTTACAATGTGCCCTCCATGGCCTGCCCCTACTTTCTTCCCCAGGAGCGGATCGCAAATCCTCCCTGGCCGCATCCGTCGCGGCTGCCTCTGGGCGATGCATGGACTGGCCACTGCACCGCGCCCGGCCACGAGGGCGCCCGGCCCAGCGATGACGAACTGCGGGAGGGCTGCAATCTGGGATACGCGCGGGCGTGTCCGCGCCTGCCGCGCCGGCGATCGTCCGACGCGGTGCGGTTTTCGCTGGCGCGCGACCGCGATCGGAAGCTGAGCGTGCAGTTCGTCTGCGAGATCGCGCATGCGCCCGGCGAGCATGGCATGCTGGAATTCGATGCCACCGCGGGCCGCTGGTCCTCCTCGCACGCCGATGCGCGCATCCAGAAGATGGCTGAGTGCTATGTGAACTCCTATCTGCACCGCTCAGGTGTGGCGGCTGGTCTTCAGTCTTCAGACGTTAGTCTTCAGGAAAACCGCCTGACGACTGAAGACTGGCGACCGAAGACTGAGAAGGTTGATTGATGGCCCAGGAGAACCTGAAACTGGAGCCGCGCCCGGTGCGCGAATCGCAATCGGAGATGACGGAAATCGTTCTGCCCAACGATGCCAACCCGCTGGGCTCGCTGCTCGGCGGCCGCCTGATGCACTGGATTGATCTGGCGGGAGCGATGGCGGCGCACCGCCATTCACGAAATTATGTCGTCACCGCCTCCATGGACCACGTGGATTTTCTCACTCCGGTGCGGGTCGGCGATCTCGTCATCCTGCAATCATCCGTCAATCGCGCCTTTCACTCCTCCATGGAAGTCGGCGTCAAGGTCCTGGTAGAAAATTACATCAGGGACACACATCGGCAAGTCGCCTCGGCGTTGCTGACCTTCGTCGCCGTGGACCGCGACGGGCGCCACTTGCCGGTGCCGCCGGTCATCCCTGAAAGCGACGACGAAAAACGCCGCTACGAAGATGCCGGGCGCAGACGCGAAGTCCGCGAGCGAACGAAAAAATAGTTTCAGTTTCAGTTTCGGTTTCAGTCCTGAGACTGCTCTTGGTTGTGAATGACGGCGCGAATCCCGCTTGCTCGATCAGCCAAGAACCGACAACCGCAAACCGATAACCGACAACCACTGAAACTGAAACTTCCCCCCACATGTGACTGCCATCACAGCCAAAGCGTAAGCCGGTTGCGAGACTGTACCTGGATTATTACGTTCGCGGCCTGGCTGTGGGGCTATGTCGCTGGCTTCCGCCGGACCGGCGGGCAAGACGTTTCCGGCTGATTCAAATCGAGTTCATTATGGACAGCGCACTCATCATTCATCGCCTGCACTTCGCCTTCACCGTGACCTATCACTATCTCTTTCCACAACTGACCATGGGCCTGGCGCCGCTGATTGTGGCACTGCAGTCGCTGGCATTGTGGAAGAACGACGAGCGCTACAGCCGCGCGGCACGCTTCTGGGCGAAGATTTTCGGCATCAACTTTGTGCTCGGCGTGGTGACCGGCATTCCCATGGAATTTCAGTTCGGCACCAACTGGGCGCTCTTCTCGCAGTGGGCCGGCGGGGTCATCGGCCAAACGCTCGCCATGGAAGGCATGTTCGCCTTCTTCCTGGAATCCACGTTCCTGGGCCTGTTCCTTTACGGCGAGAAGCGGCTGGGTCCCAGGCTGCACTGGTTCAGCGGGTTCATGGTTTTTGCCGGATCGTGGCTGTCGGGCTACTTCATCGTCGCCACCGACGCCTGGATGCAGCACCCCACCGGCTATGTGCGCATGCCCAACGGAAGCGTGCAGCTCCAGAGTTTCTGGGCGCTGGTGCTGAATCCGTGGGCGGGTTGGCAGTACGCCCACAATATGAGCGGCGCCGTGATCACCGGCTCGTTCGTGATGGCCGCGGTTGGCGCCTTCTACCTGCTCAGCCATAAGCACAAAGATCAGGCGCAGATTTACATCCGCACCGGCGTGATCGCGGGCGTGATCGTCACCATCCTGCAAGTATTCCCCACCGGCGACAGCCAGGGGCGCATGGTTGCGCACCATCAACCGGCGACGCTGGCGGGAATGGAAGCGCTGTTCACCACGCAGCCCGGCGCGCCCCTGGTCATCATCGGGCAACCCGACACCGTGCAGCAGAAAATCGACAACCCGCTGATCGTGCCCAAGATGCTGAGCTTCCTCACCTACCAGCGCTGGAACGCCGAGGTGAAGGGCCTGGACGCATTTCCCAAGCAGGACCAGCCGGAGAACGTCCCGCTGCTCTACTACAGCTACCACATCATGGTTGGGCTGGGGACCATCTTCATCGCCGTCATGATCCTGTCGGCCGGGCTGCTGTGGCGCAAGAAGCTGTTCGACGCGCGCTGGGCGCTGTGGATCCTGATGCTCAGCTTCCCCTTCCCCTACGTCGCCAACACCGCCGGATGGATGACCGCCGAAGTCGGGCGCCAGCCCTGGCTGGTGTACGGCTTGCTGCGCACCGCGGACGGCTACTCGAAGATGGTCTCGGCGGGCAACGGGTTGTTCACGCTGCTTGGCTTCATGGGCATGTACACCGTGCTCTCGTTCCTGTTCCTCTTCCTGATTCATCGCGAAATTGAGCGCGGGCCGGAGGATGAGACTGAACTGGTGAAGGTGGGATGATGGAAACGCTCTGGTTTGTCCTAGTCGCCCTGATGCTGACCGCGTACGTGGTACTCGATGGTTTCGATATCGGCGCCGGCATCATTCACCTCATCGCCGGCCGCACCGACGAGGAGCGCCGCACCATCCTGCGCGCCATCGGCCCGGTGTGGGACGGAAACGAAGTCTGGCTGCTGGCTGCCGGCGGCACGCTGTACTTCGCCTTTCCGCTGCTCTATGCCTCCAGTTTCAGCGGCTTTTATCTCCCGCTGATGATGGTGCTGTGGCTGCTGATGCTGCGCGCCATCGGCATCGAATTTCGCACTCACCTGGAAAGCCAGGTGTGGCGCAGCTTTTTCGACGTGATCTTTTCCGTTTCCAGCATCCTGCTGGCAATTTTCTTCGGCGCGGCGCTGGGCAATGTGGTGCGCGGCGTGCCGCTGAATAACGACGGCTACTTCTTCGAGCCGCTGTGGACCAACTGGCGCGTCGGGCCCCACCCGGGAATCCTGGATTGGTTCACGGTGATGGCGGGCGTGACGGCGCTGGCCACGCTGACCATGCATGGCGCGCTCTACATCGCGCACAAGACCTATGGTGCGGTCAACGAACGCGCCCGCCGCATTGCGCTGGCAACCTGGCCCGTGGTCCTGGCGCTTACCTTCATCAGCCTGATGCTCACCATCCGCGTGCACCTCGACGTGGTGGACAACTACAAGCGCTGGCCCATCGGCCTGGCGATCCCGTTGATCGTCTTCGCCAGTCTGGCGGGCGTGCTTTACTTCGCGACCGAGTACCGGGAGAAGGCGGCGTTCCTGTGCTCGTCCACCTACGTTGCGGGAATGTTGGGCGGCGCCGCCTTCGGAATCTATCCCGACGTTCTCCCGGCGGCGATGAATCAGACCAACAGCCTGACCATCTACAACACGGCCGCCGGACACCATGGGCTTGCCGTGGGCCTGGTGTGGTGGTCGATTGGCATCGTGATCGCGATCGGCTACTTCGTGTTCGTCTACCGGATGTTCAAAGGCAAAGTGGTGCTGGAGGCGGGGGAAGGGCACTGAAGAAAACTTAACCGCGGATTCCCACGGATTCGCGCGGATAAGAAATTCCGATCGGTGAAAATCCGTGGCGATCCGTGGCCTTTCTTTTCCCGGGTACCTGCGCTACTCTCGCCCGCTTGCGACTCGCCGACAAAGTCGCCATCATCACCGGCGCCGGCCCGCGGTCGTGCAATAAGCTCCGGCGAACCAGCGCCGGCCAGAGTATATTGCCGGCTGAGATGGCCGGCAGCGACCACAAATCCGATTTCGATTTCGACTTCGACTTCATTGTGATCGGCTCCGGGTTCGGCGGCAGTGTGAGCGCGCACCGGCTGGTGGACAAGGGCTATCGAGTCGCGGTCATGGAGATGGGCCGGCGCTGGACCGCTGACGATTATCCGCACACCAGTTGGTCGATTCACCGCTGGTTCTGGCGTCCGAAGCTGGCGCTGCGCGGCTTCTTCAACATGCGGTTCTTCCGCCACGTCACCATCCTGCACGGGTGCGCCGTCGGCGGCGGCTCGATTACCTACGCCGCCACGTTGCTTCGCCCGCCGGAAAAAATCTGGACATCGGGATCATGGAACGGCCTGGCGGACTGGCAGAGGGAGATGCCGCGGCATTATGAAGCCGCGTCCAGAATGCTCGGCGTCACCGAGAACAAAATTCTCGGCCCGGCGGATCATCTGCTGAAACAAGTGGCGGAAGCCGTGGGAGTTGGACAAAGTTTTTATCGCACCAGCGTGTCGATTTTCCAGGCCGCGGAAGGAGAGCAGGGAGGCACAACCTCTCCCGATCCCTACCTCGGGGGAGAAGGTCCGGAGCGGACCACCTGCCTGGCGTGCGGCGGCTGCATGATGGGGTGCCGCCACGGCTCGAAAAATTCCCTCGACATGAATTATCTCTATCTGGCGGAAAAGCACGGCGCGCGGATTTTCCCGGAAACGCAAGTGGTGGAGGTAACGCCGCTCCACGGCGCCTCCGACGGAAGCGCGGGATATGAAGTGCGTACCGTGAAGTCCACTGCGTGGATACGCCGCCGGCCGCAACGCTTCACCTGCCGCGGCGTGGTGTTCGCGGCATCGTCGCTCGGCACCATGGAGCTGATGTTTCACCTGAAGGAAAGCGGCTCGTTGCCGGCGATCAGCGACAAGCTGGGCAAGCACGTGCGCACCAATTCCGAATCGCTGATCGGCGTGCGCGTGCCGGGCTGCAAGGAAGATTTGTCGACGGGCGTTGCCATCGGGTCGGGGATTTACATTGACGAGCACACCCACATCGAAGCGGTGCGGTACCCCAGCGGCTCCGACACCATGGGCTTGCTCTCCACCATCCTGACCGGCGGCCGCCCGGGGCCGAGAAGGATTCTGCTGTGGCTGGCGAACATGGCGCGCGCCCTGCTCCTGCACCCCTTCAAAACTTTGCGCCTGTTTCGACCCTGGGGATGGGCGCGGGAGTCGGTGATTCTCCTCTGCATGCAGGCGCTGGACGGATACATTGAAATGCGCTGGAAGCGCCCGTGGTTCTGGCCGTTTCGCAAGTTCCTGGTCAGCCGCGGCGACCGGGTCCCGGCTTACATTCCCGCGGCCAACGATTTTGCGGAAAAGTTCGCCCGGCTTACCGGCGGCACGGCGATGAGCATGCTGCCGGAGATCTTGTTCAACGTTCCCGGAACGGCGCACTGCATCGGGGGTTGCGTGATTGCGGAGTCGCCCGAGCGCGGCGTGGTGGACCATCGCCACCGCGTGTTCGGATACAAGAACATGTACGTGTGCGATGGGTCGGTGGTGGCGGCGAATCTCGGAGTCAATCCCAGCCTGACCATCACCGCGCTGGCGGAACGGGCGATGTCGTTCATCGCGCCCGCGGCGGAAACCTCGTGGAATGACGCTGCCGAGTCAGCTCCCACCAACGCCTCTGCTTCCGTCGCCAGAAAACCCAGACGGTGTGACCCGCGGACTGGTAAGCGCACCGGAGCTGTGGGCCTGGAGCAGCTTTCGGTGGTACGCTTGCGCGGAAGCGGGTGTGGTGAAGTTGAATGATTGGCCGACGAGGATGAAAGGTGCGGGTACAAACAGCGTCGTTGCCCACCCTTCGAAAAGCGCGAAGGGTTGATTGGATAAGAGCGAAGGCTCCGAGCATACCCTAGCAGCGTCTTGGACTGAGGGTCTAAAGACGCTGGGGAAGAAGGAGCCTTCGATGATGATTGTAGGCTGTGATTTC
>JBEKZP010000049.1:0-17330 GCA_049509755.1 Terriglobales bacterium
TCCTTCACGCTGGGCGGCAGTAGATACACCTGATCCGGACTGTAAGGCAGAAATCGCGACATGCCTCTTTCTGCCTCACTTGCCCTGTGCATTACAAGTTAGTTCTCACGCACACACTGTAAGCCCCTTGACAGTGCGTGGAGATTGTACGCTTCCGGGCCCAGAAACGGCGACAGGCGCCGGTCGTGCGACCGGCGCCTGCCTTTGCTGAAACGTTGTTGGTTGAGTTTATGGGAAGTACCACCGGAACGCGGTCAGGATTTCGTGCTGCTGGCCAGTCGGTGCGCCCAGCACAGGAGTACCGGTGGCAGTCTGGTTTCCGGTCCACACGGAGCGGCGTTGATACGAATAGAACATTCCGTACTGGATCGTACCAGCCGGCCCCTTGTAGAAGCGATACCAGAAGCCGGGGCTGAACTCCATGAGGTTGCGATTGGAAACAGCGCAAGCTTGTCCGGCTAACGGTATTTCGACTTGGCAGCCACTCTGGTTGGCACTGACCAAGCCATAGCCAACCCCGGTGGGCAGCCCGTTGGCCAACAGTGCGCCAAAGTAATACGGCGACCTAGCCATGTACTCATCGCCGGCGTAGATCATGAAGTCCACCTTCGGAGTCGGGTGAGTCTCGATTCCGATCGCGCCTGAGTAGCCGAGGAGCGGCATAAGCGTCCCGTTGCGTGGATCAGTCGTCCCACCGAACCACCGGATGGTGGTGTCCGTCGTGTTCGGGCTATAGCGGCCAATGCCGCGGCCGCCGAGGGTGGTCACGACAATGTCCACCTTCTTGGCAACCACGGGCAGGACTGCATTCACCGAAACCGCGCCGGCCTTTGTGGTGTGGTTGGTGCCGGCACTGGGAAGGCCGGCATTGGCAGTCAAACCCACGCGGTCACGGAAGAAGCGGCCGAGGATGCCAACTTCAAAGTGACCCCAGCCGGGTTCAAAGGCCACCTTGCCAATCAGGTCAGGCGCCGCGTTGATGGAGAGGCCGCTCGCGAATGTGCTGCACGGTCCAGTACCGGTTGTGACGACAGTGTTGATCGTAGCCCCTGCGACGGGTGCGTTGTTGCAGTTGGCGGCAGCGCCCAGCGAAACCGTATTGCCGCCTTGCAGGCCCCAGATGGTGTAGCCGGCGGGAGTCCCGCCCGATTCGGTGGTTTGTCCCTCTTCCGCCGCGAACGCCAAATACAGCTTCTTCTTGTCGCTCAGGTCCCATTTCTTGTACACGCGGAAGCCGCCTTGGCGCGTGTAGTGCCAGCCCACCACCAAGGACGCGCTGATGTGGGAGGGCAGCATGATGCCGCGCGGCCCCACGCCGGTGCGGTTGGCGGTGATCAAGCTCCAGGTTTGTCCGCCCGCAAAGGAGACGCCGCCGGGAGCATCCACATTGGCCCAGAGTTCACGAATACGCGGGGTAAAGCTGTTGGTGGTAGTCTCGTTGGCCGTCTGCGCAGCGCCTTCAAAGTCCATCTCGTAGTAGGCCTGCACGTTCGACCGTCCGAACTTGCCTTGCGCCAGCAGCGACAGACGGGTGTAGCGTCCGGTGAAGCGAAGCTCGCCCAAATGCGCGTTGCTGCTGCCATCGAACGGAAGTGCGTTGAAGCCGGCGAAGTTGTCCAAGTTCTGGTTGCTCTTGCGCCAGTTGGCGTTCGCCGAGATAAACCCGCCCGGAGTGATGGTGATGCCCTTGTACTTGATCGACATGGGCGATTCCAGGGTGGAAATCCTCTTCTCGTCGGCTACCAGCGAGTTGGCCGTCGCCGTCGCCGTGGTTTGCACGGTCCCGACGTTGGTTCGCAAAGCCGCCAGCGCGTCCTCGTTCGTCTTGCAGCAGGCTTCCGCCGCCTGCGCCTCGCTTTGCGCCCGTTGCGCCGTCGTTTGCAGCGCGTTCACCTGCTGCTGGACCTGCTGCACGGCCGCGTCGCGGCGTGCAAGTTCGTCGCGCAGCATCTGGATCTGCTGTTGTTGCGCGCTCACCGCATCCCGCAGCGTCTTCATCTCCGTCGCGGTCGTCGGCTTGGCCGCCATCGGCTTCTTCGCCGTGGCAGCCGGCTTCTTCTTAGCTTTAGGTTTTGCGGTGGTGGTGGTGGTGGTGGTGGTGGTGGTGGTCGATGTCTTTGGAGTTGCCGCCGTTTGAGCCAACAACGGGGCAGCAACCATTAACAGAAGAATGCTTGCCAGCCAAGATCTCATCGTCTCTCTCCCCCTCTACCTCGGTGCTGCTGGGCCCAGTTTCACCGATGGCGGCTTCGAGCTCTTGGCTCACCGCTGTCGCCTGCGACTGCTGAATACAAGCGCTGAGTCACCGCCTCGGTTGTTGGACAAATATGGTGCTGCTCACTTTCACGCCAGACTTAGCATGTGCTCTCTCCGTACGTTCGCCGGAAAGATACCAATGAACCCACGCTAACCTGCGGAAACAACCTATTAAGCCAGACCAAACAGTCCTAGACTTAGCCTGCAACTGTGCACGTTCCAAGCCAAACAAACGTGCTAGAAGAATCAGCTACTTACGCCAGTTCTCTGGCTCGCAATACTGATTCCTATTTTGAAAATCACAGCAATGTATGAAAAATGGGAACTTTAGATCGGGGGCTGTCTACCGACGGATTTCGATGCCGGGTGCGAGTGACGTCAGCCCGGTGTGGGAGGGTCGGCCGACGCGACCGCAGAATGCAGTTGGCGCAGGCCATGGTCAGCACAATTACCCGCACCAACTCGGCGCGATACCGTCAGCACCCGCTGCTGGATATTCGCAACGATGGCATGCCCGTGGTCAGGGACGAGGGTGAATTGGTGATTTGTGGTTTGCGATTCGGTTTGTCGAATTCCCGTACGGCCGCGCAGACCTGAGAAAAATCACAAATCACCAATCGCCAATCGCCAATCACAAATGAAAAAGCCGCCTCTCAGTCAACTCCGCAGGTGATGCGGGTTCGTCCGGTTAGAATTCCCGCAGCAATATAGGAAACAAACCGCGTAAATGCAAGTGATTAACGAATTTTTCACAAGAACGGGGGTTGCGTAAGTAGTTACACACTCCCGCCGCTGGTTTGTTGCTCCGCTTTATATCGCCGGCTCGCGGCTGCTGTACATCGACTGACACGTGCACGCCCGCGCTAGTCGAGCGTATGCCCCAACATGTCGTCGTGGCCCTCAAAAATCGGCGTCAGATTCGTCATGGTGAACAGGTCTTTCATCCGCGGTGTCAGATTGACCAGCTTGAGCGGCGCCCCGCCTTTTTTGCAGGAGACGTACAAGCCCACCAGCGAACCCAGTCCGGAGCTGTCCACGTAGCTGGTGCTCGTCAGATCGAGCACGATGCGTTTCTTTTCCGGGATCAGCCCGCGGACAGTTTCTTGCAAATGCTCGCTCGTCGCAGATGTGATCTTGCCGCTGCAGCGAATCATGTTTTCCGTCGGAGTTTTCTGCGTTTCCAAAGTGAGCTGGGCAGAGGGACCTACCGGATTTGCCGCCATTTTTCCTCCTCATGTGAAGTTTGTGGGGCCGGAAACCATTGCGGGTTGGCGCGGCCCACCACCGCGCCAGTCGATCATGCGACTCCAACCGAAGGCTTGCCCCCAACCATATGAACCGGATGAATCAGTTGCGCATGTTCGGCTTCGGCCATAGATGCACCTCCCGACGGACTCGTCGGATGAGATATAACTCACAAAATGCCGAACTAATTGCGTTCCGCTTTCGGAGGTGCCAACTGTCCCGGTGCTGCACCCGCCGGCTTACGCCGGCGGGTTATCGGCTGCCAGATCTTTTTCGAACGGTATTACGCCCGGGATCAGCCATTTGGTCCACATTTCATCGATCTTGCTCTGGAAATAATCCAGATCGTCGTTGGTGAAGTGCGCAAACCGACCCTGCCTCAGCAGGTAATCTCGAACCGGCTTGCGCGGTATCTTCTTGTCGGCGATCTGCTGCGTTCTCCCCGTGAGCCGCAGCTTGCCATCCTCCACTTCGTAAAGCGGCCAAATACCGGTCTGGACGGCCAGTTCACCCAGTTCGTGCGACTGGATCGGATCGTAATCCCATCCCTTCGGACACGGATCCAGCGAGTGAATAAAGGTCGGCCCGCCGATCGTCAGCGCTTTACGGATGCTGTTCATGCCATGCAAGCCATACGACATGCAAATCGTGGCCACGTACCGGCAGGTCGGATGTCCCACCGCCATCAGGCCCGCCATGTTCTTTTTCCAGCGATGGTGCATGATGCGCTTCACCGTTCCCGGCGTGCTGAAGGTGGTGTTGGCACCCCAGGGCGTGCTGCCGGATAGCTGGATGTCGGTGTTGGCGTACGACTCGTTGTCGTACAACAGGATCAGGAGGTTGTAGTCGGGATGGGTCATGGTCGCCGAGATCGCGCCCAGGCCCATGTCGGCGCCGCCACCATCGCCGCAGAAGGCGATGACGTTGATCGGCTCCTTCTTCATCTTGCCCTTGCGCATCTGGGCCTTCAGCCCGGCCGCCGTTCCCAACGCCGCCGAACCGCTGCTGCCCAGTTGCGTGTGCATCCACGGCACCACCCACGCCGTGCTGTAGTACGTGGTGTTCGCCACGTACATGCAGCCCGTGCTGCCCAGCACGATGGTGCGCGGACCCGCCGCCTTCACCATCATCTTCATGACCAGCGCCGACTCGCATCCCTGGCAGGTGCGGTGCCCCGAGGTGAAAAACTCGTGCGTCGGGATTTTCTTGACTGACTTGAACGGATCCAATTGTTGCGTTGGATCAATCTGTATGATTGTCGCCATAACTCCTCACCCTCTCGTCTGATCTTGTGTGGAACGCGCCTTCGCCCGTGGGGCTACTCGCGCAACCCAATCCATTGCGTCAACGGCTGCTGCTTGCCCTCGGCAGCCTTGTAGACGGAATCCGTGATTCTCTCCACGTCCGGTATGGTCACCTCGCGCCCGCCCAGGCCGCAGATGAAGTCCAGCACTGGCGGCTTCTTGCCTGCTCCCGGATAGAGCGCGTTGCGCACCTCGCCGGCCAGCACGCCGCCGAGATGCGGCGAGCCGAATGAGTAATCGCGGTCGATCACGCCCACCGCCTTGAACCGGGACAGGCACTTTACCAACCCGTCGGCGTCAAATGGACGGAACCACCGCATACGCACGAACCCGACCTTCTTCCCGGCCTTGCGCATCTGCCGAATTGCGACCTTCACCGGCGTGGATAGCGTGCCCATGCCCATCAGCACCACGTCGGCATCGTCGGTCTCGTATTCCTCGAAGAACGGGTTGCCGTACGACCGCCCGAAAATACGCTCAAAGTCGGCGTACGCTTCCTTGATCACGCCAAATGTCCGTTCCATCGCTGCGTAGCCCTGGCGCCGGATCTCCATCACCCAGTCTTCGTTCACCTGCGGCGCCACCGTAATCGGATTGTCCGGATGCAGCAACAGGTCAGCGCGGTTATACCTGGGCAGAAATTCGTTGACCTTCTCTTGCGAAGGGATCTTCACCAGCGATTGCGAGTGCGTCAGGAAGGCGCCGTCGCAACTGATGGCGCAGGGCAGGAAGATGCGCCGGTCCTCGGCCACGCGATAGGCGATCAGGGTAGTGTCCAGGGCCTCCTGGCCGCTGTCCACCCAGTTCAGCATCCAGCCCAGGTCGCGGACCGACAGCGCGTCGTTGTGTTCCGTGCCGAAGGCGCCCGGGTCGTCGAGCGCCCGATTGCCCACCATGCACACCATGGGAATACGCAGCGCCGGCGTCACCGTCAGGGCTTCCATCGCGTACATCCAGCCCACACCGCTGGAGCCGCAGAAGACGCGCGCCCCCACCGCGGAGGCGTGCTTCACGATTTCAAACTGCGAGTGTTCGCCTTCGGCCACGATGTATTCGCAGTCCATCTCGCCGTTCGACACCAGCTTGGCGATGTACTGCATCACCGTGTCGTAGGGGCGGATGGGATAGGCCGTGATCACATCCACGTCGGCGAGCTGACACGCGACCGCAATCGCCTCGGCTCCGGTGATGAGCGCTGTCTTTTCCACACTCTTCTGTTCTGCTACCGCAGGGGCTATTGTCGCCATGACTTCTTTTCTCCTCGCGTCTTATCCTTCTTGGGCGATCTGCAGCATTTCGCCGACTTGTTCCTGGTACTGTCCCTTGTAGCGGAACCCGTGCGACCGCTCCGGCCGCTTTTCGATTTTCTGGTTCAGCCACGTCAGGTAGCCCGTGGCGTCCTTCCGCCACATCTCCCACTGGCTGCCGTTGTCCTTGAATTCGGTCTCGGCCACCATGGTCACGCACTTGTCCACCGGGCACACCGCTTCGCAAACGCCGCAACCGCAGCAGGCTTCCATGTTGGCGTCGTACAAGCCTTCCGGGGTCACGTCGAAACAGGTGTCCGGACACTGCAGCCAGCACAGCGTGCACTTGATGCAGGTCTCGAAATTCACCACCGGCCGCATGGTGCGCGTGGAGAACTTCTTGAACGTCGGGTTCCGGTCCGGGCGGATGCCACCCATTACGTGCGTGGTCGGGTCCTCCATCTGCTTGCCCGCGGTAATGCACGGGATCGCGACGCCCTCGCCCATTTCATGCCACTTCGGCAGCTCGAACTTGTAGGGCGTCTCCGGATTTCCCTGCCCCGGTTTCACCGCTACCTTGGTGATCCGGTTGTACGACTTCTCCGCCGACGTCACCTTCACCGGGTCTTTCCACTCGCTTTGAATCGTCTGCTTGATCGCGTTCAGGCTGAACACTTCCGGCAGCACCTTGGCGATCGCGCCCATAATGCGCACATCGCTGTGGTCGTCTTTGAACACCCACAGTCCGGAGAAACTCCTGGTGCCTTTCACGATTGCCAGGTTGTACGGCGTGTCCTTGCTGTGGGCCATGCCGATCAGAGTCTCCAGCGGCTCCATGGACACCACGATCAGCGTCCCGCCCGGCTTGGTCAGTTTGTTGATCGGCTGGAGTCCATACCATGCCCACGACTCGACACCCTTGCACAGCGTGTCATCCACGCAGATGGTGACGTCCACTTCCTTGGGCTCGTATTTCGCCATGCCTTCCTGGAGCGTCTGCTCGTCGGTGGCTACGATGGCGAAGTTCTTGGCCGGAATACCGTTGCGCTCCGGGCTGTCGCCGTACCGGCCGAAGCTGATCCCCGGCTTCCCGTCCAGGTGCGCCGCCAGCACGATGGCGCGGCTGATGTTGGTGGCTAGTTTTCTCTGGAATATGCCTCGGTAGACGATCTCAACCGCAAACAACCTGCCCATCACGTCCTCCGCTATGTCAAAACTTCGTGAGTACGATCTTCTCCACTGACTCGATGTGCCGGCACATGGCAGCTTCCGCGCCGGCTGGGTCCTGGCGCTTGATCGCGTCCAGAATTTCCCGGTGGCCGGCCATGGAACGCTCCGGCCTTCCTTCCACCTGCAATGACCGCTCACGCGTGTCGCGCAGCAAGTCCATCAGTACGTCCAGCACCTTCAGCACCACGCTGTTGTCGGCTGCCAGCGCAATCGCGTAGTGAAAATCGTTGTCCTCTTCGATCGCAAGTTCTCCGCCCCGCATCTTTTCTTCCTGGCGCCGCAGGATGTTGCCCATCTCCGCGACTTCGTCCGCGGTTGCGTGCACCGCCGCCCGTGCCGCCAACGGTGGCTCGATCATCTTGCGCACGTCCAGCAGTTCGCCCACCAGCTTGCGTTTTTGCACCAGCACTTGCGTGAGCGGATTGACCATGGCATCGGCGGAGGGTTCGCGCACCACGGTGCCCAACCCCTGCCGCGCTTCCACCAGGCCCGACATTTCCAGGGTGCGGATGGCGTCGCGGATCGAACTGCGGCTCACGCCGAACATTTCCGCCAGTTGCCGCTCCGGCGGAAGCCGGTCGCCCGCCTTCATCTTCTCCGTAATCATCTTTTCGATTTGCCGGGCGATCTCTTCATAGATCCGGTTGCGCCGGACCGCTTCGAACTCGGGTTTGACAGCCGGGCTCATGACTTCCATAGGGCGGAATTCCCGTTTCGGGAATTGGTCCGATGACCGGACCAATTTAACTCCCTTCTTGATAATCATGTCAACAGCTCCTCAAAATAAAAATAACATTTGTGTTTTCTATAACTTGCGATAATTAAAGAGTTTTCCACAGCGGTGGACTATCGGACAAGCGCCGATCCGGGTCGACTGGCTCTCCACGCAGAAGATCGTGCCCATGGACCGCTACGAGGCGTATGCGCTCTCGTCGATTGCCGTGGACTGCGACATCACCCAGATGGTGGACATCCGCAAAGGCGTCTACTGCATGGTTCCGAAATCGATTTTCGTGAAGAAGTAAGACAACAACGCCACGGATTTTCACGGAGGCACACGGATAAGGCCTTGTTGAATTTCATCCGTGTTGATCCGTGCGATCCGTGGCGTTCTTGTTTTTTTTTGTTTACGCCAACTCGAATTTCAACTCACCCAACTTTTCCAGGCTGCACGCAATCTTGTCTCCCGGCTTCAGCCAAACCTGCTTGTCCTTGGGCATGCCGTTGATCACGCCGTGCGGTGTGCCGGTGTAAATAATGTCGCCGGGCTTCAGCGTCATGTGCTTGGAGACGTAGGCGATCAACTGCCTGCACGGGAAGATCATGTCGTTGGTGTTCCACGACTGCCGCGTTTCGCCGTTGACCCGGCACTCCAGCTTCAGGTTCTGCGGATCGATCTGGTCGGCCGTCACCATGTAGGGTCCCACGGGCGCGAAACCGTCGGGAGTCTTGCCGATCAGCCACTGCCCGCCACGCTCGTATTGCAGGTCGCGCGCCGTGAAATCGTTGCCTGTGGCGTAACCGGCGACGTAGGAGAGCGCGTCCGCCTCGCTCACGTTGTGCGCCGTCTTGCCCATTACGATCACCAGTTCGATCTCGTAGTCGAACTTCTCCGCCACCTCCACCGGCAGCTTGATGCTGCCGTTGTGCCAGTTCAGCGCGCTGCTGAACTTGCTGAACAGCACCGGCTCCTTCGGCCACGGCGCCTTGATCTCTTGCACGTGCCGCTTGTAGTTGTGTCCGATGCAGACGATCTTCTCCGGGCGCGTCACCACCGGACCGTATTCCATGCTGCTCTCCGGCAAATAAGCTTTCGCCACCTTGTTCGATTTCGCCGCCGCATCCACCAGCGCGTTGAGGCTGGGACCGTCCTCGTTCTGCAGCAGGTCATCCACGGTTGCGGGCGCGTGCATCTTCAATATGGCGGCCGCTGCCCCAACGTCGAGGATCCCCTTCTCGGTCTTGACGCCCAAGCGACGTTGATTATTGCGAAAGATGTGCAGCACCGTCAGGTTCTTCGCCATGCCGTGCGCGCCCTTTGTTGTGGGTTCGTTCTGAGTATTTCCCATGGTCAATCCGCCGGTTGCCGCCATCGCGCCGACAACGCCGGCCCCTTTCAGAAATGTTCTCCGATTCGTCGCCATCGCCCTCTCCTTATGCACGGTTCAACAGCGCCGCGCAGATACGCTCAGGATACGCTGTGGCATGGCGGCCCCTCGCGCGGAAATTCCAGAGCGGCCCATTGTGGTGGCGCATCTTAGCCGCGAGGCACAGGGAAGTCAATTTTGGGGGTGCGTCGTCAGTGGGCGGCTCTGCGCTCGCCGTTTCCTTCACATAAGCGGTGCTGAGCGTGTTCTTCTTCTTCGCAACCTGCAGCAGCGTCGGATAGAACTCCACTGCGCTCATACGGAAACAGCACCTTACCGTACGGAATAACGTCCAATCTCACGGTAACCCTGGGGTGTGTGATGGCCATCACAGACGCATGTTTGTAGACTGGTATACTGGAAGGGTAAATGCGGCGTCTCACGCACATGCGGATGGTGGCAGCGCTGGCGGTGCTGGCGGCAGTACTGATGCCGGCGGCGTTGTGTTTTGGCGCGTTCACGTCATCGCCGCATCAGTGCTGCATGAAGCAGGCAAGCGCATGGCAAGACGGCAGCGGCGCGAATAACGAATGCTGCGTGGTGAGCGCGCCGGCTCCCGACCAGGCGGCAGTGGTCACCTCCACCGATCCTGGGTCGCAGGCGGCGGCGCCAGCCGTGATTGCCGAGCCGATCGCAGTGGCGGCGGAGCAGACTTTGGCCGCGGTTGCAACCCCGGAACATTCCCCACCTGGCCTGACCAGCAGAACCATCCTCAGAATCTAGACACATTCCCCTCGAGTCTCCAGTCGTCAGTCTTCGGTCGTCAGGACTGAATTGAGCGATTAGCGATTATCCATTAGCAATCAGCTTGCCCGCATGCGGGCTGCAAATCGGTCGTTGCTAATGCCAATTTCGCGAGGGAATTGTGAAATCCGTACGCAGTCTTCTTCTCTTTATCTATTCCGCCGTTTCTTTAGCGGTACCGGGCTTTGCGGCGGAGAACCCACCGGGCGCCAAGGCCTTGAGCGAGCCGGCGCAAACCGCGGCGGCGAGCCGTGTCGCGCCCATGTCGCTGCCCCAGGTGCTGGACGCGGCGCAAGCAAACAATCCTGAAATTCGGGTTGCGATGAAGCGGGTGATCGTGGGCGAGGCGAAGGCGCCGGCGGCGGGCGCGCTCGACGATCCGATGGTGATGTATCGCGACTGGGGGACACCGCTGCGGCAGCCGTGGAACCTGAACCAGGCGCAAAACATGTTGATGGTGCAGCAGACGTTTCCGGGATTCGGAAAACGGGCGGCGCGATCGCAGGTGGCGGGCAAGGAAATCGAGGTCGCCAAAGTCGAGGTGGAGGCGGTGCGGCGCGAGGTGGCGGTGAGGGTGAGAAAGGCGTTTCTCGACCTGCTGCGCAGCAGTGACGACAGCCGTATCCACAACACGCAGGTAAGGCTGACGCGGGAGGCGCTGAGCTCGGCGCAGGTGAAGTACACGGTCGGGAAAGCGCCGCAGCAGGACGTCCTCAAGGCGCAGATCGCGATGACGAAGTTGGCTGAGCACCTGATCGGGCTGGACCAGGATGCGGCGTTGGCGCGCGCCGAACTGAACACGCTGATGGGGCGCAGTCCGGACGCGCCGTTGGAGATCGTGGGCGAATACACGACGCCGGCGAGTATGCCCGCGCTTCTCGACCTTGAGAAAGCGGCGTTGGAGAGCCGGCCCGAACTGCTGGCGATCCAGAAGGAAGCGGAAGTTGCCGACGCGAAGACCGGGGTGGCGAAACTGGGCTACAAGCCGGACTTCACGGTCGCCGCCGGGTACATGGTTATGCCGGTGGGCTCGATGACGCGCAATACCTATAGCGCGGAGGTGACGCTGAACCTGCCGTGGCTGAACAAGCGCAAGCACGACGCTGAGATCGCGGAAGCGCGGACGATGGCGGAGGTGACGCGGTCGGAGTACGAGACGCGCCGGGCGGCCGTGTTCCTGGAAATCCAGCAGGCGCTCACCCGGGCGCAGGCGGCGCAGCGCAGCCTGAAGCTGTACCAGGACACGTTGCGTCCGCAGACGGAAGCGACGGTGAAGGCCGCGGCGGCGGCGTATCAACACGACCGCACCGATTTCCTGAACCTGATTGACAGCCAAAACATGCTGCTCGAGGTGGAAACCTCGTATTACAAGGCCGCGGCGGCACTGGATGCGCGGCTGGCGGAGCTGGAGCGCGCGGTCGGCGCGCCGATTCCGCATGACACGCGCACGGGCGCAGAGGAGGCGAAATGAATTCCCGGGAAAAGAAAATCCTGATGGCAGGCGCGGCGCTGGGCGTGGTGCTGGCGGCGGTGCTGATGGGCGCGTATGCGTTTCAAGGCAGTCATAAACATGCAAGCGAGACGGCGTTGCCGGTAGCGCAGCAACCGGCAACGCAGCCGACTGACGCAGGCGAAGCCGCCCGCGCCTCTACCGATGCCGGTGCGACGGTGCAATTGACGCCGGAAGAGATGAGCGCAGCCGGCGTGCAGACGGTGGAAGTGAAGCGCGGCAGGCTGAAGACTGACGTGGACGCGTTCGGGCGAGTCGAGCAACCGGAGGCGCAACTGGCGTCGCTGAGCACGCGCGTGGGCGGGCGAATCGAAAAGCTGTACGTGCAGTACACCGGACAGAACGTGCGCCGCGGCCAGGCGGTGGCGGAGATCTACAGCCCCGAGGTGGCAGCTTCTACAGAAGAGTACCGGCTGGCGCTGGAGAACCAGGAGCGGATGCGTCACTCGTCCGAAAAAGATGCGGTGATCTCGGCCGATGACTTGGTGGGAGCTAGCCGGCGGAAGCTGGAGTTGTGGGGCATCTCGGCAAAGCAAATCGAGGCAGCCGGCGCCAACCGGACGCAGCCCGCAGTGCCGACGATCACGATGTATTCGACCGCCGAAGGCAGCGTGGTGGAACGGAAGGTGGCGCGCGGCCAGTACGTCAACGCCGGCGACACGCTGTTCACAGTTGCGGACCTGAGCACGGTCTGGGTGAAGGCGGACGTGTACGAGTCGCAACTGCCCGAGGTGCGAGCGGGACAGGCAGTGGAGATCACGTCGGAGGCGCTGCCGAACAAGACCATTCACGGGCAAGTGGAATTCATCGAGCCGACCGCCAACCCGCAGACGCGGACGGTGCCGGTGCACGTGCACGTGGCCAACCCCGGGATGCGTTTGCTGCCGGGGATGTTCGTGCGGGCGAAATTCGTCTCGCGGGGCGACCGCGACACCTTGCTGGTACCGCGGTCGGCGGTGCTGGAAACAGGCACGCGCAAGCTGGTGTACGTCGCGAAAGCGGACGGAGCGTTCGAGTCGCGCGAGGTAGAAGTGGGAGCGCCGTCGGAGGATGCATATCCCGTGCTCCGGGGAGTCAAGGAAGGCGAGAAGGTGGTCATGGCCGGAAACTTCCTGATCGATTCGCAGACGCGGCTCAGCGGCGGGATGACCGGGCTGTTCGGCGGGTCGAAAGAGTATGGCGACCACAAGCAGAACGGAAGCCAAGCGTCCGAAACGCCGGCAAACGCGGGCGTGAAGATCACGTTCGCGACCGAGCCCGATCCGCCGAAGGGAGGAGCGGAAAACACCTTCCGCGTGCAGGTGACGGACGCCAGCGGCAAGCCGCTTCCCGATGCGAAGGTCACGGTGACGCTGGTGATGCCGGCGATGCCGTCGATGAACATGCCCGAGAAGCGGAGTTCGTTCGAAGTGCCGTGGATGGCTGCGCACAACATGTACATGGGGCGCGGCACGGTACCGCTGGCGGGACCATGGACAGTGACGGTGGAAGTGCGCAAGGACGGCAAGCTGGTGGGCACTTACAGAACCCGCGTGAGCGCGACGACATAGGAGAGGGCCATGATCAACCGCATTATTGAATTTTCGTTGCGCAACCGGTGGCTGGTGCTGGCCGCCTACGCGGCGCTGGCCGTGGCGGGTTACTGGGCGCTGCTGCGCACGCCGATTGATGCCATCCCGGACCTGAGCGAGAACCAGGTGATCGTGTTCACCGACTGGCCGGGAAGAAGCCCGCAGGAAGTGGAAGACCAGATCACCTACCCGTTGACGGTAAACCTGCAGGGATTGCCGGGAGTGAAGACGGTGCGGTCATCGTCGGCGTTCGGCTTCTCCATGGTGAACATCATTTTCGAGGACAACCTCGACATCTACTTCGCGCGCACCCGGGTGCTGGAGCGGCTGAACCTGGCGGGAGGATTTCTTCCCGCGGGTGTGACGCCGGTGATGGGGCCGGATGCCACGGGAGTGGGCCAGGTGTTCTGGTACACCATCGAAGGGCCGTACGACAGCGGGACGCTGCACTCGATCCAGGACTGGTACGTGAAGTACCAACTCAACTCGGTGCCGGGCGTGGCGGAGGTGGCGAGCGTCGGCGGGTTCGTGCGGCAGTACCAGATCGATCTCGATCCGATCAAGCTGCGCGCGTACAACATCCCGCTGCGCGACGTGATCATGGCAGTGCAGCGCAGCAACAACAACGTCGGCGCAAAAGTGGTGGAGGTGAACGACAGCGAATACATGGTGCGCGGCCTGGGCCTGATCGGCGGGCTGAAGGACATCGAAGACATTTCTCTGGGCGCGCAGGGCGGCACGCCGGTGTACTTGCGCAACGTGGCGTCGGTGCAGCTCGGGCCGGAGTTCCGCCGCGGCGTTCTCGACAAGGGCGGAAAAGAGGCAGTCGGCGGCGTGGTGGTGACCAGGTACGGGACCAACGCGCTGGAGGTGATCCAGGCAGTCAAGGAGAAGATCGAGGCGCTGCAGCCGGGGCTGCCGAAGGGCGTGAAGATCGTCGCATTCTACGATCGGAGCACGCTGATCAATCACGCGGTGGACACGCTGCGGCACGCGCTGATCGAGGAAATTATTCTGGTCACGCTGGCGCACGTGCTGTTCCTGTGGCACTTCCGCAGCATCCTGGTCGTGACGATGCCGCTGCCGCTGGCGGTACTGGCGGCCTTCTTGTTCATGCGGGGCGCGGGGATTTCGTCGAACATCATGTCGCTGGGCGGGATCGCGATTGCCATCGGCGTGCTGGTGGACGCGGGCATCGTGATGACGGAGAACGTGATCCGGCAGGCGGAACGGTACTCGGACGAGCACGGCGACTATCGCGAGCACATCCGGGAGATCACGCTGGAGGCGGCGAAGACGGTAGGACGCCCGATTTTCTTCGCCATGATCATCATTATTCTTGCGTTCGTACCGGTGTTCGCATTGACCGGAATGGAAGGCAAGATGTTTCACCCGCTGGCGTTCACCAAGACGTTCGCCATGGCCGCTTCTACCCTTCTGGCGGTGACCCTGGTGCCGGTGCTGTGCACATTCCTGATCCGCGGCAAGCTGCATAAGGAAGAAAACAACCCGCTGATGCGCGGCATGCGTGCGTTATATCAGCCGACGCTGCGGTGGGCGCTGCGGCACCGGGTGGTGACCGTCGGGGCGGCGGCGGCGCTGTTCGTCTCGGCGGTGCTGGTGGCGCGGACGATTGGATCGGAGTTCATGCCGCCGCTGGATGAAGAAACCGCGGTGTTCATGCCGATCACGGACCCACGGATTTCGCAGACGAAGGCGACGGAGATCATGCGCCGGCAGGACAAGATCATCGCCGCGGATCCCGCGGTCGCGATGGTCGTCGGCAAGATCGGACGCGCGGAAACCGCGACCGACCCCGCGCCGGTCAACATGGCGGAGATGACGATCACGCTGAAGCCGAAGAACGAGTGGCCGAAGGGATTGACGAAAGAAGCGATCCTGCAGCGGCTCGATGACAGGCTGCGCATTCCCGGCGTGACCAACATCTGGACGCAGCCCATCCGCAACCGGATCGACATGCTGTCCACCGGCATTCGGACGCAGGTAGGCGTGAAGGTGTTCGGGCCGGACCTGCAGGTGATCGAGCGGAAGTCGGAGGAGATCGAACGCGTGCTGCGGACGGTGCGGGGCGCGGCGGATTTATATGCGGAACGAATCACCGGCGCGCCGTACCTGGAGATCAAGGTCAACCGGGCGGCGGCGGCGCGGTACGGGATCAACGTCGGCGATGTGGAGGACGTGATCGAGACGGCGATTGGCGGGAAAAATCTAACAACCACCATCGAGGGGCGGCAGCGCTTTCCGGTACGGGTGCGGTATGCCAGGGATTTTCGCGAGGACGTGGATCAACTGGGCAACGTGCTGGTTACCGGCAACACGGGCGCGCAGGTACCGCTGCGCGAACTGTCGGACATGCAGACGGTCATGGGGCCGTCGATGATCAGCAGCGAAAACGGGCTGCTGCGGGGCACGGTGCTGATGAATGTGCGCGGGCGCGACGTCGGCGGATTTGTCGACGAGGCCAAGCGCGTGGTGAAGCAGAACGTGGCCATGCCGGCGGGGTACTACGTCGAGTGGAGCGGACAGTTCGAGAACCAGATTAGCGCCAAACGGCGTTTGGAGTTGGTGATCCCGGTTGTCGTGCTCATCATCTTCATTCTGCTGTACCGCACCTACCACTCCGCCAAAGAGGCGGCGCACGTGCTGCTGGCGGTGCCGTTCGCGCTCACCGGCGGCGTGTTCCTGGTCAAGGCGCTGGGCTACAACTTCTCGGTGGCGGTGTGGGTGGGATTCATCGCGCTGTTCGGCACGGCGGTGCAGACCGGCGTGGTGATGGTGATCTACCTTGAGGAAGCGGTCGCGCGCAGGAGAAAAGCGGACGGGACACTGACGCGCGAAGGTCTGCATGCGGCGGTGATGGAAGGCGCGCTGTTGCGCCTGCGTCCCAAGGTGATGACGGTGGCGACGGTGGTCGCCGGGCTGCTGCCGTTGCTGTGGTCAACGCGGACGGGAGCGGAGTTCATGAAGCCGCTGGCCGCGCCGGTACTGGGCGGAATGGTGAGTTCGCTGCTCCACGTGCTGATTGTCACGCCGGTGATTTTCACGTGGCTGCGGGAGCGGGAAATTGCCGCGGAAAACGTGGGCGTCATGCCCGCAGTGCTTGGAACGGCAGGGGAAGAGGTCGAAAGCGGCGCGTAACAGACCGCATGCATGGCACGCACGTTTTGCGCGCTCCCGGATTGCAACTCGCTAGGCGTAGTCGATGGGATGCCGATCGAGCCAGCCCTCGTTCTGCCTGGGAGCCCTCCAGGGGCAAGTTAGAACCGCGCGGTCAGACCCAACGTGAACATGTTGGCATCTTGATAAGTTGGGAACCCGAGCAGGGGAGTGGAATCCAGGCGCTTGGGCGCGCCCAGATGCCAGCCCGATCCCGACCAGTCGTACATGTAGCGAATGAAATCGGCCTTGAAGATATAGCGCTGGTTGATGCGGTGTGTAAGGTAGGTTTCAAACACATTGCCGCGCGTTTGGGTCTTGGGGGCAATGATGTCGTCCTCGGCATTGCTCACGAATCCAGACTTGCACCACGGGCTGCTAGGGACGGCTGAAGAGCCCCGTAGGGGCGACAGTTCATAACCCGGCACGTGAGTGCCGGGGAAACGGGCGTAATAAGAGACCCGAGTCCCGCAGAGCCTGCCCTGAGCGAAGTCGAAGGGGACGGCACGATTGCATTCCCTTGACACCGCACATCGTGCGCCGCCGCGTGCCCAGCCGCGGAGCGGCGAATGAAAATAGCCCGGCGCTTTAGCGCCGGGTACGGCCACAATAAAATGTTCCCGAGTCCCGCAGGGACGGCACGCTGGTAGCCCAGGACGGCAGTCCTGGGTAGGCGTCAAACAAGATACCCGAGTCCCGTAGAGCCTGCCCTGAGCGAAGCCGAAGGGGACGACACGCCGCAACTGTGCTACATTTCCCGCCATCAATGCCCGAAAACCATCGATAAGAGCGAAGGCGTTGTCAAGGCGCACCGATCCTGTACGGTGCGCAAGCACCGTGGTGATGGTCGTGGCTGAGGGTCTGCAGACGCTGGCAGATTCCACGTTACGAATCACCTT
>JBEKZP010000005.1:0-174804 GCA_049509755.1 Terriglobales bacterium
TGATTTAGCTCCCGGGCCGAGCAGCAGTTCGACCGCTAGCCCGGAATAGAAACAAAGAAGGCAATACCTGGGGCTCGCGCAGAGAACGTCACGACGTTCTCACGCACACACTAAAGCCCAGTATTCTTGCGGGCTCGGCGGCACGGCTGAAGCCGTGCCCTTCCCAAAAGCGACTTTTGAAACAAGTTCTAGTACTTAGACCTCGCCGGACGCTTCCGCCGGTGCTCCAGCGGCAAAATGAAGGAGTGAAAGTTTGAAGTATCGTTTTGCAATGCACCGTGATTCCTGGTTTGCGCGCAAGATGATGCGCCGCGGCGCGCCGCGCAATGTTCGCAAGCTGGCGGCGATGGCGATCCTGCTGGTTTCGGTATTGACCTGCGCCGCGCTTGCTGAAACCTTGAGCGGGACCGTGACCAATGCGACTACCGGCAGGCCGGCCGCGGGCGACGATGTCGTCCTGCTCACGCTGGCGCAGGGCATGCAGGAAGCGGGGCGCACCAAGACCGACGCGCAAGGCAAGTTCAGTTTCAACATCACCGATTCCGGCGGGCCGCACCTGGTGCGGGTGAATCACCAGGGGGTCAATTATTTTCCCGCGGGCGGGCCGATCCGCCCCGGCGCCACCACGACGGAAGTGAAGGTGTACAACTCGGCGAAGAAGCTGGAGGCGGTGGGTGAGAACGTGCGCGTGATGCGCGTGCAGGCCGACCAGAACTCGCTGCAGGTGATCGAGCTGATCTCGGTGAAAAACGACTCGTCGCCGCCGCGCTCGCTGATGTCCGACCGCACCTACGAGCTCATGCTGCCGGAAGGCGCGCAGATTGACGAGGGGGTGGCGCAGGGGCCGGGCGGCATGGCGGTGAACACGGCGCCGGTTCCCGACGACAAGGTGAAGGGAAAATTTTATTTCGTATTTCCGCTCCGTCCGGGCGAAACGCGGTTCCAGGTGGCGTATCACCTGCCGTACTCGGGCGAGGCGACCCTGAAGCCAAAGGTCGCGGGCAAGCTGGAGCACTTCGCGGTGATGCTGCCGAAGAGCATGGAATTCGGCGCGAAAGCCAAAGGCGTATATTCGCCGGTCAACGATGAAAATGGCCAGTCGAACTTGCAGGTGGCGACGCAGGTCACGCCGGGGAAGGACCTCACGTTTCGCGTCTCGGGAACGGGCATGCTTGCCGACCAGCAGCAGGGACCAGGCGGCCAGCAGGGACAAGGCGGCCAGCAGGAGGCCGATGCCGGTGGTGCGATGGGCGGCGGCGCGGCGGCGGGACGTCCCGGTGGCGGACTGGGCACACCCGAGGGCACGCCGGATCCGATCCATAAATATCGTTGGGCGATATTAGGGGGCTGCCTGGCATTGCTGGCGGCAGGCGGAGGATGGGTTGCGACTCGCAACCAGCCTGCACCTTCGCCGCAAACCGCGGTGGCCGCAGCGCCCAAAATCGCAACGCCGCCAGTCGCAGCGCCGCAAATCGCTGTGCAGCAGGTCGCAGTGCCGCAAATCGCTGTGCCGCAAGTGGCCGCGCAGCCCGTGCCGCGCTCCGCCATGCTGCTGGAGGGCTTGAAGGAAGAGATGTTCCAACTTGAAGTCGAGCGCCAGCAGGGCCGCATCTCCGATGCGGAGTACCAGAGCGCGAAGTCAGCGCTCGATCAGACGCTGCAACTTGCGTTGGCGAGAGCGAAGGGAACGGCGAACAGCTAGTCCCGAGACCCGAGTCGCAAGCCGGCCATCCACCTCACTCGCACCTGTGATGAAGGTCACCGCGCAGGGGTCAACTCCGGAGGTACAAGCAGTTGTTCGCCGGAGGTGTTCATGGCGACCAAGACCCAGACCAATTACGGTCAAAAATCCAGTGAGGCTTTCACCGGCCATCCCGACCTGCGGGCCGGTTTTGCGAGCCTGGCGCCGGCCACGTTTTATCCGCGAGGCACGATTCTGTGCCGCCAGGGCGAGCCTTCGCGCGGCGTGTACCTGCTGGTGCAGGGCCGGGCGAACCTGACGCTGCGCGCCGACAACGGCCGCAGCGTGACGTTTCGCACCGTTGGCGCGGGATACGTCCTGGGATTGCCGGGCACGATCCTGAACCGCACATATATCTTCACCGCTGAACTGATCGACGACTCGCAGGTGGCGTTTATCCCCGCCGCTGACGCAGTGGAGTTTCTGCGCAACCGTGGCGACCTCTGCTTTGACGTGGTGCAATTGCTGGGCAGCGAACTGATCGAATTGCCCAAGGTCATCCATAAGCGAGCGACGCGGACAAAGCGCACGAATGCGTGAGAAGGGGAAGGCTTTAGGTCTTAGGTTTTAGGCTTTAGGGTTTGGGAGCTAACGCGTTGTTTGTGCCTGAAATCCCAAATCCCAAAGCCCAAATCCCAAAGCCTAAATCCCAAAGCCTAAAGCCTAAAGCCTAAAGCCTAAAGCCCTCAGGCCTATCTCGGCCTGGCCAGCACCAGGGTGATGTCGTCGGGCTGCTCGGCGCCGCCGATCCAATCGAGCACCGCGGAAATAACCAGGTCGGAAATGCGCGCCAGCGGCAGGTGACGGTTTTCGCGAACCAGGTCGACGAGGCGCTGCTCGCCGAATTCACCGAAATCATTTTCCGGCTCGGTGATGCCGTCGCTATAGGCGATGAAAATGTCGCCGGGCGAGAGCGCGACCTGGGTCTCGTCGTAGGGTACGGAGTCGAACAGGCCGACGACCGTCCCGCCGACATCCAGGCGAGTCATGCCGTCCACATGCAGCACCAGCGGAGCCAGGTGTCCGGCGTTGCAGTAGCGGAGCGAGCGGCTGCGGCCGTCGTAGGTGCTGAAAAACAGCGTCGCGTACTTCTCCATGGGCGTGCTGTTAAAAAGCTGGCGGTTGAGCAGCGACATGAGGGCGGCAGGGGAGAGGTCGCCGTTGGCGTAGGCGAGCGCCTTCCCGTGGTATCCGGCGTTGCTGCCGGCCACCGCCGCCGGCAAGGCGGGCACGACCGCCGCTTCCAGCGTGTAGGCGCGAACCGCAGAGTGGATGGTGGCCATCAACAGCGCCGCCGAAATACCCTTGCCGCTGACGTCGCCCACAGCCAGCGCCACCTTGCCGGCCTCCAGCGGCAGGAAATCATAGTAATCGCCGCTGACGGTGCGGGCCGGACGGCAAATGCCGTGCAGTTCCAGCGCCGGAACCTCGGCGGACTGTCGCGGGAACAATTGCGCCTGCACTTCCTGCGCGATGACCAGCTCGTTCTCCAGCCGCTGCTTTTCCTTTTGTTCCAGCAGCAGCCGTCGCAGCGATTCCGTCATGGAATTGAACGAGGTCTCCAGGGCGGCGAGTTGATCTTCGCTCTGAATCTCGATGCGATGGCTGAAGTCGCCGCGATTGACGTGCTGCGTGCCGCGGTAGAGCGCCGCCACCGAGCGCGTGATGGTGCGGGTGAGGCGCACGCCGATGATCAGCGCCAGCAGTTCGATGACGCCGAACAGCACCACGATCACCACCAGCACGCCGCCAATAAACGTTGCCGACTGGCCGACGGTGCGAAACAGCCGGCCGTAGAGCAGCGAAGGCCGGGTCACCACCGCCAGCAGGGCGGTGCGGTTCTTGCCGGATTTCCAGTCGAGCACCTGCAGCAGGCTACCGCCGGTGATTTCGCGATCGAAGCCGTTGGCGGGCGGCGGCAGCTTGCCGGCTTTCACCGCCGCGGGCGTGCCGGCCACCGGCTCGGGGCGCAGTTCCAGGAGCTCCTCACCAATCACCAGTTGGCTGCCGCCCTTTTTCTGGCGGCGGGCAACCTGCGCCTGATCGGAGCCGGTCTTGTCGCCAGGTTGCGCAGGCGGGGAAGCGGAGAACATGGCAAGGGAAACCTCGCCAAGCTGCGCGCCGACTTTCCCCAGCAGTTTTTCGTCAACCGGAACGCTGGAGATGAGCACCAGGCCGCCCTTGGCCGCGGGAACGGTATCGGCCACGCGCAACAGGATTCGACCGCCGTCCAGGGCAAGGCTTCTGGCGTCTTTCGCGCTTTCTGGGGGCAGCGCCACCGGCGTCGCGCCGGAACGCAAGGTGAAAGCCTTGTCGCGGTACCAGGCGGTGATCTCGCGATCGGGATAGCTGGGTTCGAGTCCGCTGGCCTCCTGCAGCAGCGCCTCATCCGGAGTCGCACCCTTGGAGAGACGTTCGGCCACCTGCATCGCCATGCGGTGATTCAGCGCGCCAAGCGTCGTGACTTCGTTTTGCAGGTCCGAACTGGCGACATAGGTTGCAAACTGCCAGGCAAACAGGTACGCGGTAATCAGGCCGATGGTGAGCAGCAGGATGACCGGGATCACGCCGATGAAAACGTAGGTGACGACCAGCCGGTTGCGCAGCCGCCACATCAGCTTGCGCCGAACCCAGCGCAGTCCGAGCACGATGCCCAGGCAGATCGTCACGTAAGCCAGGAACTTGACCCAGCCGATCAGGCCGGCACTTCCTCCCGGCTTGGCCAGCAGCGACACGGACCAGATCAGGAGCAGCAGCAGATCCAGCCCGGCGAAATACGCCGTGACCCGGGCCAGGCGGCTCATGCGCGGCCAGTAGAGGTAAAACTGGCGGCGCAAATAACGATGGGCGACGTTAAACATGAAGGTGGAAACTCAAAAGCTGAACCAACGAATTATAGCTGGCCCAGCTGGCTGAATCCGGCGGCGCCAAGTGCAACTTTTTTCCTACTGGTGATACGAACCGGCGTCGCCGCAGGTTCGTTTTTGCACAGAAAAATTCCGATATTCACAGGCAAGAAACCGGAACGCGGAGTTGAGTCACCAATGGTGACAATTTGCGGGTGTATTCTTTTGCCGATGGGCAAGAGGCCTACCATCCTCGTAGTGGACGACGAACCTTCCGTCCTGCTGACCTACTCGATGATCCTCCGCCATCACGGGTACGAAGTCATCGGCGTCGCCACCGCCCGCGAGGCCAAGGTCGTACTCGAGGAACAACGGTTTGACATGCTGGTCTGCGACCTGGCGCTGGAAGGAAGCCGTAGCGGCCTGGACGTGCTGGATTTCGCGCGCGCGCGCTACCCCGGCATTCCGGCCGTCCTGCTCACCGGCTACGCCACCCGCGAGCTGGGCGAGGAAGTGGAGCGAAAACGCATCACGCTGCTGTCCAAGCCGATCGAGGTGAAGGACCTGCTGGACACCATCGGCAAGCTGGCGCGCAAGCAGAGCGCGTAGCCACCTCAGATTTCCGGATACAAATCGAAAAATGCTTCGACGCTGGTGCGGAGCTGCTTCTCGATGTCTTCCTTGCTGCCCTCGAGAATGTGCATGGTGACGCGCGCCGTGCGCCCGTGCTTCAGCTTGATGGGGGCATCGTCGACTTCCTCAATGTCCTCCGAGGGCAGCAGGCGCATTCCATAAACGAGACAAAGATTTGCCATGCGGGGGATTATAGGCCGCAGGCTGCGGGCTAGAGCCTGGCGACTGCAGCCTTGGTTTAGAATGCCCTCGTGCTGAAACTTGCAAGCGCGTTGCTGCTGGGGTGGGGAATCGTCGGCTTCGCCCAGGAGAAACCCAAGAAACCGCAGCCGCAGGCGCCGCCGATGCGGGTCAACATCCTGAATGTCTGCGCGCCGAACGAGGCCGAACAAAAGGAAATTGCGGCGGCGCTGGGGCGCGTACCGCAGCGGCCCAGTTTCGGGCGCGACTACGAAGTCACGCGCGGCCATACCACCGCGGAAGATGGTTCCGGCTCGGAGTGGATGCGTATCCGCCGCGAATTTCCCAAAGCCATGCCGCTGCTGGCAGTGCAATTCTCTTACAGCGACGACCCGAAGAACACGCTCGAAACCGCGGTGTTCTACTCGCGCGAGGCGAAAGACGTGATGCAGGTGGCGCTGGAAGACCAGGTCGCCAGTGGCACCAGCGCAGCGGCAGTGCTGGCCGCGGACACGCCCGTGAGTCATATTCGTATTGAGCGCTTTGGCAAGCCGTCGCTGGTGCTGGCGCGCTGCGGCAACGTGGACCAGACGGCGTACGAGGCGCTGTTCCGCACCGCTTCGCAGATCATGGCGGCCTACCGGGCGCGACTGGACGCGAAGCATATCGTGCCGTCGGAACTGGGCCGTGGCCCGGGCGGTGGGCATCGTCCCGCCGGCGTGAAGCCGATGGGACGGCCGCGTGCGCCCGAATCCAAACCGTGAAAGCGTAATCCAACCATCATGGAGAACGTAAGGAAGACGATCATTATCGGGTCCGGATGCGCGGGCCTCACGGCCGCGATTTATGCGGCGCGCGCCAACCTTAAGCCGCTGCTGGTGGAGGGCCACGAGCCAGGCGGGCAGTTGTCGCTGACCACGCTGGTGGAAAACTTTCCCGGATTCCCCGAAGGTATTCAGGGTCCGGAACTGATCGAGAACATGCGCCGCCAGGCGCAGCGCTTCGGCGCCGAGTTCCTGACCGGCGACCTGATCGGCGCCGACCTGAAGAACGATCCGTTTTCGCTGAAGATCGGCAAGGACGTGGTGCGTACCGAGACCTTGATCATCGCCAGCGGAGCTTCCGCGCGCTGGCTGGGCCTGCCGAACGAGATGGCGCTGATCGGGCACGGGGTCAGCTCCTGCGCCACCTGCGACGGATTTTTTTTCAGCGGCAAGGAAATCGTGGTCATCGGCGGCGGCGATTCGGCGATGGAAGAGGCGTTGTTCCTCACCCGGTTCGCGACCAAGGTCACGGTGATCCACCGCCGCGAGCAGTTCCGCGCCAGCAAGATCATGCTCGACCGCGCCCGCGCCCATCCGCAGATCCAGTTCCTGCTCAACACCGTGGTGGACGACGTCTATGACGTTGCGAAAAAAGAGGTGACCGGCCTGCGCCTGCGCAACGTCAAGAGCGGCGAGTCGTGGGATTTTCCGGCCAGCGCGATGTTTCTCGGCATCGGGCACATTCCGAATACCAAGATGTTCGCCGGCCAGCTCGACGTGGACCAGGACGGATATATCATCACGCGCGATTCCGTCTTCACCCGCGTTCCCGGCGTGTACGCCTGCGGCGACGTCCAGGACCGGCGCTACCGGCAGGCGATCACCGCCGCCGGGACCGGCTGCATGGCGGCGCTGGAAGTGGAAAAATTCCTCGAGGCGCGGGGGGAGTGAAATAGTCCCGAGACGCGAGTCGCGAGTCCCGAGCAAGAAGGGGGAGCGGAACAGCCCTGCGGGAGTTGCGAGTCCCGAGCAAGAGGTTTCGCGACTCGGGACTCGGGACTATTTCTAAACATCCGCCTGTGACGCGCGTCCTAATGACCGTAGCCCCGCAATGTGATACAAACATCGGTTTGCCTGCGGAGCCGGATGCTACGGGAACTGTTCATAGGCCTATCCACCAGCGGCGCCTTACGCGCCTTCGCTGAACGTTCATCCATCGGACAGAAGATGTCGCGGCGGTTCGTCGCCGGGACCACGGTGGAAGAGTTGCTCGCCGCCGCCGAGGCCGTCAATGCCAGGGGCATGACGGTCAGCGTGGACAATCTCGGCGAGAACGTCAGCAACGCCGCCGAAGCCGAGGCGAGCGCGCAGCTCTATCACCGGCTGCTCGACCTCATCACCCAGCGCGGTCTGAAAGCGAACGTCAGCCTGAAGCTCACGCACATGGGCCTCGACGTGGACGCCAAGCTCTGCGAAAAACTGGTTTGCGGGCTGGTGGAGCATGCCGGGAAGCTGGACAATTTTGTCCGCGTGGACATGGAAGGCTCGCCCTACACGCAGCGCACGCTCGACTTCGTGCACGAATTGCACCGCCATTATCCCGGCCACACCGGCGCGGTTCTGCAGTCGTACATGAAACGCAGCGAGGCGGACGCGGAAAAGCTGATCGCCGGCAAGATCCGCATCCGGCTATGCAAGGGCGCGTACAAGGAACCGCCGGAGATCGCGTACCAGGCAAAATCCGAGGTGGACGCCAATTACCTGAAGCTGGCGAAGATGCTGTTAAAAAGCGGCGTCTACCACGGCATCGCCACCCACGACGAGCGCATCATCCAGCAGACCATGCTGTTCGCGGAGAAAGAAAATATCGCGCGCGACTCCTTCGAGTTCCAGATGCTCCACGGCATCCGCCGCGATCTGCAGGAGCGCATTGTGCGCGAAGGCTGGCGCATGCGCGTTTATATCCCCTTCGGCACCGAGTGGTATCCCTACCTGATGCGGCGGCTGGCGGAGCGCCCGGCGAACGTGTTCTTCATTGCGAAGAACATCTTCCGGGGATAGCCTTGCGCGCCCACTGTCCCGTGTAATACAATGTATGACATGAAGACCTCGGCTGTCACCATTCGGTTGGAACCGGAACTGGCAAAGCTTCTCGACTCGGTTTGCAAGGAATCGGGGCGCACCCGAAGCGACATTCTGCGAGACGCCCTCAAGCGGCAACTGTCGATCCTTCGCTTGGAACAGTTGCGCCGGCAAATCATGCCGTTCGCCGAAGCGCGTGGCTACCTGACCGATGAGGATGTGTTCAAGGCCATCTCGTGAGGGTGTTCCTCGACACCAATGTCCTGGTGAGCGCTGTGGCGACCCGCGGCTTGTGTGCCGACATCCTGCGGCATGTACTTGCGGAGCATCAACTCATCACTGGCGAGGTGGTGATCGTTGAGCTGCGGAGGGCACTCCGCGACAAACTCAAGGTCCCTGCCGCGACCATCGCAGCGTTTGAAAACTTATTGCGAGATCAGGTTGTCGTTCCCAGACCGGCGCAGCCACATCCTCTCCCTATCCGCGATGCCGATGACCGATGGGTCCTGGCCTCGGCGGTGGCGGGCAATGCCGAAGTTCTCGTAACAGGCGACGCGGACTTCTTGGACATGGCTTCCCGCGCGCCTCTTCGCATCCTGGACCCGCGCGGCTTCTGGGACTTGATTCGAGGCGGATCAGGTATTCAGGAAAGATAGTGCTCAATCCGCAGCACCTTCCGAAGGCTCGGGCTGCGCAGTGCAGGTCTTGCTCACTATCTCCGGCAGCCAATAGGCCAGGAAAGACACACCGAAGCCGACAAACCACGAGTAGTCGTACAGCAGGCGCAACGACGGCACTACCAGGCCGATCCAGGCAGCGGCGCAGCCCAGCAGCGTGGCCACGATTCCGCGCACGTTCCATTCGCCGTAGATGCCATCTTTCAGGTAGAGGTCGTTAACTTCGAGCCGCCTTCGGCGAACGACCCAGTAATCGGCGATGAGCACGCCCGCAATGGATCCCAGTCCGCCGGAATAGCCGAGCAGCCATTTGAAGATATAGCCGGAGGGATCCGCCAGCAGCTTCCAGGGCTGCATCACGATGCCGATCAGCCCGGTGAGAACGCCACCGCGGCGGAAGTTGATGAAACGCGGGAAGACGTTGGCAAAATCGTTGGCGGGCGAGACCACGTTGGCGGCAATGTTCACCGAGAGCGTCGCCACCACGACGGTGAACATGGAAATGGCCACGATCCACGGCTGGGTGAATTTTCCCACCAGCTCGACCGGGTCCCAGATCGCGGTTCCGTACATGATCGCGGTGGCGCTGGTAATCACGACGCCCATGGCGGCAAAAACCGTCATGGTGGTCGGCAGCGCAATTATCTGTCCCACCGCCTGCTCCTTCTGGCTGCGGCCAAAGCGGGTGAAGTCCGGCATGTTGAGCGAGAGGGTGGCCCAGAAGCCGATCATGGCGGTTAGCGACGGCACGAAGATCGGCCAGAATTCGTGCCAGCCGGCGAATTTTCCCTGGTGCGCCAGGATAGGCCCGAGCCCGTGCGCCTGCGTCAGCGCCCACCAGACCAGCGCCGCGGTCATGATCAGCACGAAGGGCGCGGCCCAGTTCTCCACCTTGCGCAGCAGGTCCATGCCCCGGTAAACCACCAGGATGTTCAGGCCCCAGAAGAGCAGAAATGAAATCCATTCGGTCGGGGTATGGCCGCCGAAGTTCCCGGCGATGGCGTGCGTCCAGCCCGGCCACAGCACGCGGAAAAACACGTTTAACGCCTGTCCGCCGATCCATGCCTGGATGCCGAACCAACCGCAGGCCACCAGGGCGCGCATCAGCGCCGGAAGATTCGAACCGCGGGTGCCGTAGGCGGCGCGCGCGAACACCGGAAATGGGATGCCGTACTTGGTGCCCGGGTGCGAGTTGAGCAGGATGGGGACCAGCACAATGGTGTTGCCGAGCAGGATGGTGAACAGCGCCTGTTTCCAGTTCATGCCCGCGCCGATCAGTCCCGACGCCAGCATGTAGGTGGGAATACAGTGGGCCATCGAGATCCACAAAGCGGCAAAGTTATACGTGCCCCAGGTGCGGCGCGCCGGATCGGTGGGCGCGAGGTCCTTGTTATAGAGCGGGCTGGATTCGATGGAGCGCTTTGCGGCGGATGCCATAGAAAGTTGGCCTACCTTTTCAGAGCGAAAATGCCGTCATGCTGAGGACCCCACGATGGCGGCATTGTACCTCCGCCATGCGAGATTAGAGGCCCACATCTGCCAAGGACGGGCAGATGTGGGGCACGGTGCTCATTCTTGTTACCATGATGTGGTGGGGGACGAAGCCAAATCCGGAGCTGTGGCTGAGGCATTTGCCTCGCTAGTGGGGCAGCGCGTCGAGGATGAGCGCATTCCGCTGGATCGGGCGGCGCTGACCATCGCGCGCACCGAATATCCGGACCTCGACCTCGATCAGTATCTTCGGCGGCTGGAAGAGCTGGCGCGCCGGGTGAAGGCGCGGCTGCCCAGGATTGCCGATCCCGGCGAGACCATCGCCGCGCTGAATGAGGTCCTGTTTGGCGAAGAGGGATTCCGCGGCAACCGCGAGAATTACTACGATCCGCGCAATTCGTTTCTTAACGACGTGCTGGAACGCAAGCTGGGCATTCCCATCACGCTGGCGCTGGTGTACATGGAGGTGGCGCGGCGGATCGGGTTTCCGCTGTTCGGGGTGGGCATGCCGGGACATTTCCTGCTGAAGCACTACGACGTGGAAGGCCGCGAGACGCTGATCGACGCCTTCAACAACGGCGCGGTGGTGAGCGCGCGCGAATGCCAGAACCGGCTCGACGAAATCTATTCCGGACAGTTGCCGCTGCAGCCGGAGTTCCTGCTGTCGGTGAGCCGCCGGCAGATGCTGACGCGCATCCTGAACAACCTGAAAAATGTGTACATGGGGGCGCGAAATTTCCGCAAGGCGCTGGAAGTGGTGGACCTGATCTGTGCGGTTTACCCGCGCTCGCCGGAAGACGTGAAGCAGCGCGCGCTGCTGCGCTACAGCGTGGGGCGGATGCGCGGCGCGATCGAGGACTTGGAGGAGTATCTGAAGATGTCGCCGGAGGCTTCCGACGCCGACGAGATCCGCCACACGGCGCTTTCGATCAGGAGATCGCTGGCGAGGCTGAACTAGAGGTGGTTTCAAAGGTCGGTCAGCGCGTCGGAGGTTAATCCCTCAGTGGCTAAAGCCCAGTATTCTTGCGGGCTCGGCGGCACGGCTCCCTCGGCTTCGCTCGGGACAGGTTCCGCCGTGCCCTTCCCAAGAACGACTTTTCGAAACCAGTTCTAGTTTTCGGGTGTCGGTTGCTGGTGGTTAGCCTGGAACGGGTGCTAGTGCGGCGGAGGCGGTCCGGGCTGGCCGGGTGTGATGCCGATGGTGCTCATGCCGCGCAGCAGGCCGCGCTCCTGCTCGCTGAAGTTGTTGCGGTACGCGGGGGAATCCAGCATCTTCTGCCTTTCGCCCGGGGTCATGCCTTCCAACTGCTGGAAGCCATGCTTGAGTTCCTGACGGCGATCCTGCGGCAGGTCGCGGTATTGCCGGAACATATCGTGCACGCGCTGCTGCTGCTCGGGAGAAAGATGTTCGTAGGTCTCCATGCGCTGGAGAATGCGATCTTTTTGCTGCGGCGGCAGACTGTTGAAATTCTGCAGACGTTCGCGCAGGCGCTGCTGGCGGTCGGGCGGCAGGTGCTGGAAGTCCGAATTCTGTTCCAACTTCTTTAATTGCTGGTCGGGGGGAAGAGTTTCGTTACGGCGAAACCAGTCGCCCATGTGCGGGCCGGGGCCGTGCAACACGGGTCCCTGCGGGCGTCCGGGAGAGGCGAAGCGGGGCGCGTGCACCGGCGGCGCGTCCTTGGAGGGCTTATCGCCCTTCTTGTCGGGACCGCCACCCTGAGCGGCGGCGAGGCCCACGCCCAAAACGACCATCGCGATCACGGTGATGAATTTGCGGCCCAACTTCGTCACTCTCCTAATTCTGTGCCGTGCTCGGTGCGCCATCCAAATCGTCGAGCAATTCAAAATCGGTCAACAGATCGTGGTTCCGGTCGAGATACTGCAAATCACCCACCGCGGTGCCCGGCTTGAGCGAGACGGTGGTGCGTTTCTCGGCATTATCCTTCACCTGCCAGCTTCCCTGGAAGAGGCTAATGCTGGCAATCATCAGGACCATGATGCTGACCGCGAAAGCGGGCTTGCGAAACCACCCCAGCCAGCCGGCGGGACGCGCCTGCTCCTCGCGCACCCGGGCGCGCAACCGGGTGAGGAAATACGGACTGGTGTCGGCCGGCGATTGCCACTGGTCCAGCATCGTCATGGTCCGCCGCATGGACGTGACTTCGGCGGCGCAGGCGGCGCACGCCTTGACATGGTCCCGCAGCGCGCCGGGACCGGGTTCGGTCACCATCAGATCCAGCAGATGTTCGCGAACTTCATTGCAATTCATGACACCACACCCTTAGACAAAATCTTTCAATTTCTCGCGCAGCGTTTCATAGGCGCGGAACAGCAGCGACTTGGTCGCCGACTCGCTTAACTTCAGGACAGCGGCGATTTGCCGGTAGTCCATTCCCTGGTACTTGTGCATCAAGACTGCGAGGCGCTGGCGCTCGGGCAGGTTTTGCACGTGCTGCCGGATGGCGGCCAGCCGCTCGCGCCGCAGCAGAGCCTGCTCGGCGGAGGCGGTGCGATCGGCGAGATCGAGCTTCTGCCCGGTGTCGCTGTCGGGCTCGTCGAGGCTGACGCTCAACTCCGGCCTCTCGTACTTGGTATCGCGCGCGTGGTTCACCGCCAGGTTGGTGGCGATGCGATACAGCCAGGTGCTGAACTTGGCTTCCGCGTTATAGGTGGCGCGCGAGCGATACACGCGCAAGAAAATTTCCTGTACCAGCTCTTCCGCCACCGCACTGTTGCGCGCCATGCGGTACATGAAGCTCAGCATGGGGCGGCGGAACTTGGTGACCAGATATTCGAAGGCCGCGTCGTCGCCGTCCTTGACGCGAAGCATGACGTCGGCATCCACCATCGCCTCATAGCTGACCGGCGCGGCCAGGTGCACGCCAGCTTCGCCGTGACGCCGCCCGCCCGGTAGCAACCCTCGGTCGATTGCCACGCTGCTCACACCCGTTGTAACCCCTATACGGGGTGAAAGTTGCAGGTCGGAGGCGGGCTGGGGAGCGGCGCCGGAGCCGGACCGGGGGGAGCCGGGTTTGCGGGCAAAGTCAGGCATGAATTAGGGGCGCCGGAGTCCGCCCGGGTGGATCCAAGGCAGTATCTGGCTTTCTGCAAGGATACAGGAAGGGCGGCGGGCTTGGGGAGGGGGCAAAGTGATGGCGCACAATGGCACGACGTGGCTCTACTACTTTGACCAAGGTTTCTGTATACTACCCCACCATTCGGCCTTGTTAATCCAGCCATGATCCGTACAGTCCATCTTGGCTACAGATGCAACATCTGTTGCACACGTGTACCGGTGTACACATTCACCCGCTCCAGCGGCAATGTTGCACAGCCGTGCACACCGCCGGTAGATCGCAACGTGGAGTGCCCAACCTGCCACACGCCGCGTCACGTGGCCTTTGCGGAAATTCAAAGTCTGGAGCGATGGGAAGTAGCCAGCCGCGCCGACCACCTTGCCGCCTGAACTTGTGCGCGGGGTGCGCCGGGTTTTGGGTTCACCAACGACCTGTGAAACCGAGGAATGGCGCGCCGGTGGCGTCAGTTTTGTCGCGGTGCTTGCGGTTTGACTCGCTTGGCCCGAAGGGCTCCCCGGTGTGTGCCGACCCTGGCAATCGCTTTCTCTGCCTCAGGCGGCTCGCCAGGTTCGTACCGGCCACGTCGCCAGTCTGATCGATCTTCCTCGCAGACGCAGTGCGAATGCTCGTGTCTCACGCGCACAGGGTGCTACAAATCGCGCTCGCGATCAAGTGCATTCGATGGTGACGGAAGCCGCTGTCCTGGGGTCACCGCAAAAAGACCCCGCTGACTTTCCGCGAACGGGGCTTTTCGCTACGCGCCACCGGCAAGCCTTAATGCCTGCCGGCAGCGCGAATGGGAGTGATGCCGGCTAGCGCGCAAACCTCAGCACATACGGCATGCCGACCGCCAGCAACACGACGAGGAAGAACAAACCGGTCAGGAATCCCATGCGCCAGAAATCCTTGGCCGGGAGATATCCGCTGGCATACCAGATGGGACCCGGCCCGGTAGCGTACGGCGTCAGGATTCCCATCAGTCCCAGCGAGTAGCACATCAGCAATGCAAGCTGGCGAATTGGCATTCCCGGGACCACCAGCACCGCCGCCAGAAATACCGGTAGCACCGCCGCGGTGTGGGCGGTCAAGCTGGCAAACAGGTAATGGACGACGAAGAACAGCGCCACCACCACCAACATAATTGCCAGGGGCGGGAAGTGGGACAGGTACCCGGTGGCGCGGCCGGCAAACCATTTCAGGAAGCCGACGCTGTTCAGCCCGTCGGCCATCGCCACCAGCGTCGCGAACCAGAGCAGCACCGTCCACGCCTGCTTGTTGCTGGCGATCTGTGTCCAACTGATCACCTTGGTCAGCAGCATCACCGAAATGACACAGAGCGCAACCGTCACCGGCGCCACCCAGCGCCCACCGCCGATCCACCCGATCAGGGCGGCGATGGCGAGCAGGGCCATAATGATCTCGCCGCGCGAGATGCGACCCAGCAACCCTAGCTCCGTCTTCGCCCAGCGCATGACTTCGTCGCCACGCTTTACCGTAGGCGGATACACGAAGTAGGTGAACAGCGGGGTAGCGAGAAACAGGATGATGCCGACCGGCAGGAAGCCTAGAACCCAGGCGGTCCAGGTGATGTCCACTTTGGCGATTTTTTTCACCAGTTCGATGGCGAGCAGGTTGGGCGCGAGCGCTGTCAGGAACATAGAGCTGGTCACGCAAGTGGTCGCGAATCCGGTCCACATCAGGTAGGAGCCGATCTTGCGCGGTTCCTGGTCGGGCAGCGATCCGTATAAAGGCGGAATGTTCTTAACCACCGGGTAAATGGTGCCGCCGCTGCGCGCCGTGTTCGACGGCATGAACGGCGCCAGAATCAGGTCCGACAGGGCAATCGCGT
Organism: Terriglobales bacterium; assembly: GCA_049509755.1. Lineage (GTDB taxonomy): Bacteria > Acidobacteriota > Terriglobia > Terriglobales > Acidobacteriaceae > JAIQGF01. The sequence goes on from JBEKZP010000005.1 coordinate 15,341, forward strand.
AGCCGAGTCCCAGCGTTCTCCTGCCGAGAGCCTTGACCAGCAGCAACGCAATTCGCCGGCCCAGACCGGTGACTTCATAGCCGATGGCGAAAATGTTGGCGGCAACGATGAGCCAGACAGTGTCGTTGGCGAAACCGGAGAGCGCCCACCTTACGGCCTCGGCCGGCGTCTTGCCGATCATCATGTAGGCGGCGGCGATGCTGATGCCGATCAAGCCGACGGCCGCGCCGGGAAGGGGCTCGGTGACCAGCGCCGCAATCACCGCCGCGAACAGTGCAAAATAATGCCATGCCAGGGGAGCCAAGCCGGCAGGCGCGGGGATCAGGCGGAGCACGACGCCGAGCCCGATCGGCACCAGCCATTTCAAGACAACATGAGTCACTGGCGGTCCGGCCTGGATTTCCGATGGTTTGGCCGGAGTGACGCGAGGAGGAGACGTTACGGACGTGGCCATACACACCTCCCGACCGGCCGGCTTTTGTACTGATCAGTGCGGTAAAACTGGACCCGCCAGCGCAGTCATCGGCTAGTCCTGGCTAACCCATAGCACCAAAGGCAGGGGGTCTCGGTGACGCAGCGCACATTGAAACGTGAAGTGGCACCCGTTGGTGCGCTTTTGGGACTTCCAGGCAAGTCCCATCCTCCGCGGCAATCTCCATATTGCGCCATTGCGGAGCCGGGTCTACCCTAGATGTGTTCAAAGAGGGCGGGCGCGTGACCAGCACAAAGCGAAAGTACAAGCGCCATAAAACGACTACTCCCGCGACCATCAGAGCGGACGGGCACACCCTCGCCGCCACCACCAGGGACGTGAGCCTGGGCGGCCTGTTTATTTTCACCGACGCCGCGCTTCGCGAGGGCTCAGAGATTGAGATAGTCCTGATGCTGCCGAAGGAACTCGGACTGCCGGACAGCGAAATGGTCTGTTGCCACGGGAAGATTGTGCGCAGCGAAACCATTGACGGCCAGCACGGCATCGCGGCCACGATTGACCGCTTTCAATCGCTGCCGCAGGCCTGATTTCCGAATCCACTGCCTTCTTTCCGGAAATCCCCTTCAGCCATACGCCACGGTAGTCCTGGTCGCAGCATGACTTGGGCGAAGGCACGCCTGCGGCACGCGCGAAAGAGCTATACTTCCCACCCTGGGGCGTGCGGGAGAGGAACAAGGAACAATTTATGCGTTGGCAAAGCTGCGCGCTGGTGTTGACGTGTTTCTGCGGCGTGTGCGGTTCGGCTCAAGTCTTGACGCAACGGCCGGCCGTGGCGGACGAGCCCGCGAAAATCCTGCCGGTCACGCCCTCGATGGCCATTCCACTGACAGTGCCGGTGGGTACGCCATTGAAGGTCGCCCTGGACGAAGAAGTGCGGGTGCGCAAGGCTGGTCAGCCGGTGCACGGGAAGATCACGGAGCCGGTGTACGCCTTCGACAAACTGGTGATTCCCGCGGGCAGCGAGGTCACGGGGAAAATCTCCGAGATCGGCGATGTCTCGAAAAAAGTTCGCACCCTGGCGGCGGCGAACGGGAGTTTTTCGCCGGCACGCCAAGTCCACATCGAGTTTGACGAGCTGCGGCTGGCGGATGGCCGGCTGATCCCGCTGCACACCGTGGTGACTCCGGCGTCGCAAGGCGTGCTGCAATTCGTGGCGGCGAACGAAAAGAACAACGGCAAGACGGCGACCGCCAAGAACGCGGCACACCGCCAGATCAACCAGGCGCGGCAGCAGGTCAGGCAGGAATGGGAGATGGCCAAGTCCCAGCTGCACGAGCCCGGCAAGAAGCACCGGCTGGAGCGCTACGCGGTGGCGCAGCTTCCGGTCCATCCGCAGTACCTGGATTCGGGCTCCAGCTTCAATTCCGAGCTGCAGGAGCCGCTGAATTTCGGCGGCGAAATCGTTACCCCGGAGGCGCTGGCGCAGGTGGGCACGCCGCCGCCGTCGGGCAGCGCGGTGCATGCGCAATTGGTGACGCCGCTAAACTCGGCCACGGCCAAGAAAGGCGATCTGGTAGAGGCTGTGATCACGCAGCCGCTGTTCGACTCCGATCACCTGGTCCTGCCGCAGGGAAGCCGGCTGAAAGGATCGGTGCTGCAAGTGCATGCGGCACGGCGGCTGGGACGCAACGGCCAATTGCGCATCGTGTTTCATGAGCTCACGCTGCCCAGCGGCTTGGAACAGAAAATCCAGGCTAACCTGGAAGGGGTGGCGGTGGCGAAAGGCGAGAACCTGGCGCTCGACAGCGAAGGCGGGGCGCAGGTCACGACACCTCGCTCAAGATACTTAACCACTGCGCTCGCCGTGGTGCTCGCCACTTCTTCGATGGGCGACAACGACGGCGGTGTTCGCGATCGTGGAGGCGATGCGGGGAGTGGCGCGGCGAATGGAGCATCCGGATTCAAGTTTCTGAGCACAATTATTGGCACGGCGGCCCGCTCCCGAGCGGTGAGCACCGGCCTGGGAATGTATGGGGCAGCGTTCTCGGTATATGAGCATTTCCTCACCCGCGGACGCGATGTAATCTATCCCAAAGACATGTCCATATTGGTGAGCCTGGGCGGGCGATAGGGGCGGGCGGGGCGCCGCGCATACTTCGAGGTGATCAACGGAACCGGGCGCAGTTCCAAAATGACCAGCGGTGCCCATTGTGGAGGGAAGCGCTTAATTCTTCGTCGCAGCGGACGCTCCCGCAGGCGCGCGGTGTGCCAGCATGGTGGCTATCACCGCCGGGTGCGGAAGACCGCGCGATGCCGGACACCATCATCCCGGTTAACCCGCCATAACTCCCGAAAAACCAGCGGTTTCAGGGCCTCGCTGTTTATCGGTGACCGATGTCACTTGAAATCCGTCTAATTATTAGTAAACTAAGCGCCCTTGACGAGGCTACCCCGGGCCTCACGACTACCATCGGAGTAGGATGAGTCTATGCTTCACACCAATGACCTTGCCGAACAGCTCTCCGCATCGCCGCGCAACTGCTGGCTAGCGCTGAACCGCGACGAATCCGTCGTCGTGGCCCATGGCGCCACCATGGATGACGCAGTCAATGCCGCGCGGCAAAAAGGCGAACAGGAACCGGTTCTCCTGTGGGCGCCAGACCAGTGGGTACCTCAGGTCTACTGACCAGCGGACGCGCACGTTGCGAAAGCCCTACAAGCAAGTCAAAACCGACAAGCCGGATCCTGTCACCAACCAACCCAACCTTGTCTTGCCCATGCTGTCCGTACAAATCGGCAGTGGGCATATTTTTTTGCCAGCACCTATCCTCGCGATCGTTGACTCAGGCTCGCCGTATTGTCTTTTCCGTGCTGACATTGCCGAGGCCCTGAAAATAGACCTTACGTCAGGGAAACCTGCCCAACTCGGTAGCGTCAGAAAAGGTGCTCTCGACACCTACTACTTCCACAAAGTCAAAGTGAAGATCGAGCGCAACTGGTTGATTGAAGTGTTTGCCGGGGTTTCCTCCACGATGGCCTGCCCAGCGATTCTCGGCAGGAACGGCTTCTTCGACCAATTCTTTGTTAAGTTCGACCACTCCACCAACCCGCCTGCCGTCGAAATTGAAAAGATAGACAAAGTGCAGTGACCGCTGCACGGCAGCGGAGACCCGAGCAGCCGCCCCGACTCACGCAGTGACGCTCCGCCGCTCACCGCACGCCGCGCGGCCAGAAAAACTCGCGCTGTGGTGGCGCGAGGAGTTGCGCCACCGCTGGCCGCGCCAGCCTGCACCATTTCCGTTGCACGCGCCCTTGCCAACTTCCCGTTTTTCCACCGTAAAATACCGCATTTTCTTCTTGTGTTTCCCCCCTGTAAACCCAGCATACTGAAAACACTAAGGGCGAGCCGCCATCCAACAGCAACCCGCCCGAGGTGTAGCACCGGCTGGTGAGTCAGCTTTCAGTGCGCGGTGTCCAAGACCACGCGCTGTGACTCACCAGCCGCTTCCGATTTTCGAACCGAAGTGTACACCCACCCAAGTCCGAGTGTCACTCCAGTTCGCGCACAAACTACCGCGTATCACTTCGCCTTAAACGCCGCCGCCCTGGTGCGCGTCGCCGCCCGAATTGACGCGATAACTCACGCATTTCCGACGCGATGACCCGGAAGCCACCGGTCACAGTTAATACCAACAGCACTGCGGCACACACGTATTCGTGCACGCGCAGTAGTACCTCAGAAATTGTCAATTTTATCTTTGAGTACGCCTTGGGTGGAAATAGGACCCCACGGGCACTCGACTGTGTCAACCGAAATCCCACGCCGTCACGGACCCAAGGAAGCGCGGGTGGCGCACGCAGTGACGCTCCACCGCTCGCTGCACGCCGCGTCGCCAGCAGAAGACGCTGGCTGCGCGATCGTGCGGGCTCGCCGCAGAAGTGCACGCCCACACCGCCGCGTAATTCCGGCAGATGGAAGAAGAAAAAATGGTGGGCGCTACTGGATTCGAACCAGTGACTTCCACCGTGTGAAGATGGCACTCTACCGCTGAGTTAAGCGCCCAACCCTGAATTTTGTTGCGGTTTGCGGTCTGCGGTATCAGATGACCGTATCAAAGCGTACCAAATATCAGCCAGTCTTGACCAGTTGTGGCCTCGCCACCAGCAGCGGTGGCACGACTAACAAGGTCGATGGTCGATGGTCGATGGCCGTCAACACTAGCGACCACCGACTAACGACTCAGGCACCAACATTCAACTGCGCGCAAGTCGGAGCACGGCGGCAGCGGGCGGGGCGGAGAGGATGTCGTCGCCGGGCATGGGATCAGTGTAGCGTTGAAATTCATTACGCGACGGTGAAGCCTTAAGGGACGGGCGGGCATCTAGTAACGTGGGGATGGGACTAGGTACCGAAGTACGCACCTTCTCCCGCCACGGGCCTTGCCTTTCCACAGGGCGGGCGGGTACTATCAATATCGGCCTCCGAACGGTACCTCCAGTACCGCAGTCCGCGCGCAACGAAGTGCCATGCGCCAGGCGGACGAGAATGGTTCGCGAATTCCTTTCGCATCCGGGATAGCAGATCCGGGGTAATTCGTGACCGAGTGGGCGTCTCCGACGGAGTGATTTCAACTCAACGTAATCAACCATCCCGCTCCCCGGCGGGACTGAAGAGAGCATCATGACTTTTGGACCGAAGCGTCCCTCCGGCCCCGGAGGGAACGGAAGGCGCCGTCGTGGCCGTCGTGGGCCTGGCGGAGGACGTCCTGGTGGACACCAGGGCGGCAAAGGCCAACTAAAGCAGCACAACAATCCGGGCGGGGTTTTCACCCATCCCATGGACCACAGCTACCGCGCTACGATGCAAGGCAACAATGCGTCGCGCGGTACCGGGACCCAGTACCTGCAACCTGATCCGGAACCGCTGCCGCAGCAGCACGAGAACGCCGCCCCGCGCATCTTCGCCTTCATTGACGACCTGTTTTTCCTGGCGAAAATCCAGGAGACCTCGCGCAAGCTCAACGTCAAGGTGGAGTTCGTCAAGACGGAAAAGGACATCCTGGAGCGGATCGCGCAGAACGGGAACGGCAAGCCGTCGCTGATCATCTTCGACCTCAACAACCTGGGCGCCAAGCCGCTGGCCACCATTCCGCGGCTCAAGAAGGAATTGAAGAAGGGAACCACCATTATCGGGTTTCTTTCGCACGTGCAGGGCGACCTGAAGGTGAAGGCGATGGAAGCCGGATGCGACATGGTGATCCCGCGCTCCGCGTTTTCGCAGAACCTGCCGTCGCTGCTGCGCCGCCACGGGGCGCCGGACGAACTGGACGAATTGGACGGTCAATAATCGCGCGACCGCGGTCCGGGGGTTGTGTTCGCCGGAGCGCGATCGGCGGCCATGCTGTCCCGGCAGGCGCGAGTAGAATACCCGGCAATGCCCACCACGCATCCGAGTGCAGCCGAAGTCCTGCGGCGCGTGCCGCTGTTTGCCGACCTTTCCGAAACCGAAATCAAGTTCCTGGCAGAGCGCGCCGTCCCGCGCCGCTACGCCCCTGGTGAGCTGGTGTTCGCCGAGGGCGACGCCTGCCCGGGGCTGTTTGTGATCGAGAGCGGCAACGTCCGCCTGTTCAAGTCTTCTACCGGCGGCCGCGAACAGGTGCTCGCCATCGAGAAGGCTGGTAACTCCATCGCCGAACTGCCGGTGTTCGACGGCGGCAAATATCCTGCCAGCGCCGCGGCCGTGGAAGACGCGCAGTTGCTGTTCGTCAGCAAACAGGATTTCCATGCGCTCTGCCTGGTCCATCCCAAGGTCGCACTGAAGGTGTTGCGCGTGGTCGGCAACCGCCTGCGCCGGCTGGTCGGCATCATTGAAGAACTGTCTTTTACCACCGTCCGTTCGCGCCTGATCTCGCTGCTGGTGCGCCTGGCGCGCGAGCAGGCACGGGGCGCGAGCACGGGTGTGCAGGTCACATTGCCGGCCACCAACCAGGAACTGGCAGCGCACATCGGCACGGTGCGCGAACTGGTATCGCGCAACATCAGCCGCCTGCAGGCGGAGGGACTCATCAAGGTGGACGGCCGCACGGTGACCATCCCCAAGCTGGCCGTGCTCCAGGAGCAGCTCGATAGCAGCGAGTAGCGACTAGACTTCACCACCCGTGACAAAAGTCATCGGCGAGGGCGCCGTGCCTGGCTATTCTCGGGATCGAGATCAAACAGGATCGGAGAAGAGCATGAGCGTTGAAACGGCAAAGACGGTGCGCGAACTGGCCATTGAATTCCCGCAGGCCACGCGCGTTTTCGAAAAACTCGGAATTGATTACTGCTGCGGTGGAGGCAAGTCGCTGGAAGAGGCCTGCGCCGCGCGCAACCTGGGCGTCGGCGATGTAATGGCCGCGCTGGCATCGCCAGCGGAGAACACGGCGCCTTCGGCCGACTGGCAGAAAGGCTCGATGGCGGAGCTGATCGGGCACATCGTCACCCAGCACCATGCTTACGTAAAGTCGGAGGTGCCGCGCCTGGAGCAGCTCCTGGCCAAAGTTTGCTCGGTGCATGGACAGAATCATCCTGAGCTGAACGCCATCCGCGAGACATTCGCCGGCCTAGGACAGGAGCTCTCGACGCACCTGATGAAGGAGGAGAACATCCTGTTCCCGTACATCATCGAGATGGAAAAGTCCGCGGCCTCGCGCCAACCGGCGCGGCGGCCGGCATTCGGCACGGTGAAAAATCCGGTGCAGATGATGATGATGGAACACGACTCGGCCGGCGGCGCGTTGCGCTCGATTCGCGAAGCCAGCAACGGCTTCACAGCGCCGGGGGATGCCTGCATCAGCTATTGCACGCTCTACAGCGCGTTGCGGGAATTCGAAGCCGACCTGCACCAGCATATCCACCTGGAGAACAACATCCTGTTCCCGCGGGCGATTGCCACGGAGGCCGGCGGCTGAACTTCGACGTGACCAAGGGCGCGGCCGGCAGGCTGCGCCCTAATCTCTCGCCCACAACCGAGCGCGGATGCTACTCTGTCCCCGAGAAGATTTATGTCCGACGACCTGGTAGTGGTACGCGAATGGGATGCCGACCAGTTTCATGCCCGCGTCATGGACCTGGAGAAGCAGGGCTACGTCGCGCGCCGTGAATCCTACCGCATCGCCGCCGAGATGAACCCGGAAACGGGATGGATCTCGCACGTGCACTCCATCGAACTCGCCAAGCCGGAAGCCGGCAAGTAGTCCAGCAGGGAATCTTTTAATTTCGCGTCGTCCCTCCGGGACTCGGAGCGTTGCTGTGGCTCGCACCCAGGGCTGGCGCCCTGGGCTACCAGCGGACGTCCCTGCGGGACTGCTCGATCCGACGCTGGAAACCAGCAACCGTGTGGCCCTGATCCGCCGTTTTGTTTCCTAAGCATCATCCGTGTTGATCCGTGGAATCCGTGGCACGCTTTTCCTGAAGCCTGAAGCCTGAAGACTGAAGACTGAAGCCTGCAGCCGGAAGCCCGAAGCCTGCACTATTGTGCCAGCGCCGCCTGCACTGTTTCCGACGGCTGCTCTTTGCCGAATTCGCCCTCCCAGCGGGCGATTACCGCCGTCGCCAGGCAGTTGCCGATCACGTTCACCGAGGTGCGCGCCATGTCCATCAGCTCGTCAATGCCGAGGATGACGAAGATGGGCCATTCCGGCAGGTGGAACGATGCTGCCGTGCCCAGCAGGATCACCAGCGACGCCCGCGGCACGCCGGCGACTCCTTTGCTGGTCAGCATGAGAGTGAACACCATCACGAGCTGCTGTACGAAGGTGAGATGGATTCCCGCCGCCTGCGCCACGAACACCGAAGCGAGCGAGAGATAGAGCGTGCTGCCGTCGAGGTTGAAGCTGTAGCCCGTAGGAATGACGAAGGCGACGATCTGGCGCGGCACGCCGAGCGCCTCCATGGCTTCCATGGCGCGCGGCAGCGCCGCCTCCGACGAGGTGGTGGCGAAGGCGATGGAAGCCGGCTCGGCAATCGCCTTGATAAACCGCCGCAGCGGAATGCGCGCCATCAGCGCGACCGGCAGCAGCACCCCGACCAGGAAGATGGTGAGCGCGACGTAAAGGGTCGCCAGCAGCTTGAACAGGTTCACCAGGATGCCCAGCCCCATGTGGCCCACGGTGTTGGCGATCGCCGCCCCCACGCCGATGGGCGCAAACAGCATGACGATGTTGGTGAACTTGAACATCGTCTCCGACAAGCTCTCGCAGAAGGTCAGCATGGGGCGCCGCCGCTGTTCGTTGAGCAGCGCCAGTGCGATGCCGAAGATGATGCTGAACACCACGATCTGCAGCACCTGGCCTTCGGCGATGGATTTCGCGATGTTTTCCGGAAAGGCGTGCAGGATGATGTCGGTGGCGGACTGCTTTGCCGCCGGCGCCAATTCGGCGTGCAGCGCGGGCGGCGCATTCACGCCCACACCGGCCTTGCTCAGGTTGATGGCCCCCAGTCCGATGAAGAGCGCAAGCGTGGTCACGACTTCGAAGTAGATGAGCGCCTTGATTCCCATGCGCCCCACCTGCTTCAGGTCGTGATGCCCGGCAATGCCCACCACCAGCGTGGCGAACAGCAGGGGCGCAATGATGGTCTTGATCATGCGCAGGAAAATCAGGCTGAGGACGCGCAGGTTAACCGCGAAAGCAGGAAAGTCGTGCCCGATTTCGGCGCCCACCACCATGCTGACCAGAATCCAGGTGGTGAGGGAGCGCCTGGCGATGGCATAGACGATGAGCGCGAGAATGGCGGCCCAGCGCACCGCGGCGGCGGCGTTGGCAGGCGCGTGGAAGAAGCCATAGCGCTCGCCGAGAAAAAGTACGGCGGCAAGGAAGAACAGCGCGAGCGCGGTTACGAGTGCTTTTTGCTTCATGAACCTGAATTCACCACTGAGGCACAGAGGCACAGAGGACTAAACGATCCTGCGAATAATGCCTCCTCGGCGAAAGGGAGGATTCATCGCAACGCGTCCTCCAGCGCGGCGCTGGCGTCGGTCTTCTCGTCGCGGTACTTGATGATCACCGGCGCGTACACCGACAATCCCCACTCGATGGCCTTGCCGCGGCTCAGCGCCCGCGAGCCTGGCACGACGACGGCATTTTCCGGCACCACCAGCGGCTGATCGGCGGAGGCGCGATAGACCTCGCCGCGCACCACGTCGTAGAGCGGCGTCGAGCGTGTCAGGATGGTGCCGGCGCCCAGCACGGCGCGCCGCCGCACCTGCGTACCTTCGTACACGCCGCAATTGCCGCCCACCAGCACGTCGTCCTCGATGATCACCGGCGCGGCATTCACCGGTTCGAGCACGCCGCCGACCTGCGCCGCGGCGCTCAGGTGGACGCGCTTGCCGACCTGGGCGCACGATCCCACCAGCGCGTGCGAATCCACCAGCGAGCCTTCGTCCACGTAGGCGCCGGCGTTGATGTACATCGGCGGCATGCAGATCACGCCCGGCGCGACATAGGCGCCGCTGCGCACCGACGATCCGCCGGGCACCACGCGAACCCGATCGGCAGGCGTGAACCGCCGCACCGGAAAGGTGTCCTTATCCACGAACGAGAGGGCGCCCCCCGCGCTCATGTCCACGATCTCGCCCAGTCGGAACCCCAGCAGGATGCCCTGTTTCACCCAGACGTTGACCTGCCACTCGCCGTCGCGCTTTTCGGCCGCGCGGATTCGTCCGGCGCTTAGCTCCGCCAGAAACTCGCCAAACACGCGGCGGGCGTCTGGCTTGTCCACAGCGGCGCCGAGGGAAAACAGCCGCTCGATCGAGGATTGCAGGGAATCCATGGCGAGGCAGTATAACCAAGTCAGAAGTAAGAAGTCAGAAGTAAGAAGTCAGAAGGCAGAAGTAAAAAAACGCCCGGGGTTCACCGGGCGTTTGAATCTTCGCGCTCGGGGGCGAGCGCGTTCCAACTCTACCGCTGACTCCTACGATGCCACGCTGGCCATCCTCTGCAGTTCGAGATGCTGCACGATTTTCTCCAGCTTGGCGCGGTTCTCCGGCTTCATGCGCGTCAGCGGCAGCCGGTAGTTCTCCTCGATCTTGCCCATCATCGCCAGCACCGCCTTCACCGGGATGGGATTCGACTCGATAAAGTTCGCCTGCATCAGCGGCAGGTAGCGGCGAAGAATCGCGCGCGCCTTCTTCCAGTCATTGCCCAGCGCGGCGCGCGTCATCTCCGACATCTTCCGGGGAATCTCATTCGATGCCACCGAAATAATGCCCACGCCACCGAGGGAAATCACCGGCAGCGTGACTGCGTCGTCGCCCGAGAACACCAGGAAGTCTTCCGGCACGGCATTGCACACCTCGGCAATCTGCGAAATGTTTCCGCTGGCTTCCTTGACGCCGATGATGTTCGGGATCTGCGCCAAGCGCGCCAGCGTGGCGGTCTCGAGGTTCGCGCCGGTCCGCCCGGGCACGTTGTACAGGATGAGCGGCTTGTCCACCGCTTCGGCGATGGCGCGAAAATGCTGGTACTGGCCCTCCTGCGTAGGCTTGTTGTAGTAGGGCGACGCGGTCAGGATGGCGTCCACGCCCTGCATGGCGGCGACGGTTTTCGCTTTCTCCACCGCGTCGCTGGTGCAGTTGGAGGTTGCGCCGGCGACGATGGGCACGCGCCCGTGCGCCACCTCGATGGTCACCTCAATCACGCGCAGCCACTCCTCGCGCGCGAGCGTAGGCGTTTCGCCGGTGGTGCCGCAGGGGACCAGGAAGTCGATCCCGTTTTCGATCTGCCACTCGACCAGGCCGCGCAGTGCGGTCTCGTCGATGGAACCATCGGATTGGAAGGGAGTTACAAGGGCCGTGCCGCAACCAAAAATCTGCTTCATGAAAACTCCAGTGGCTCGTGGCCAGTGGTCAGTGGTCAGTAAGAGCAGTTCAAATTGTCTGACCCGGGAACGGTGAACTCTAGCGCAATTCGCGGAAAATGTCCTTGAAATCGTAGAAGCCGTGTTTGCCCGGCAGCCACTCGGCGGCGCGCACTGCGCCCTCGGCAAAACCGCGTCGCGACTTGGCATTGTGCACCAGCGTGATGGTGTCGCCCGCCGATTCGAACGTCACCTGGTGCATGCCGACCACCTCGCCCTCGCGCACCGATTCGATGGGCAGCTCTGCGTGTGAGGCGTCACGAATGACGTTGCGGATGGCCACCGCGGTTCCCGAGGGCGCGTCTTTCTTGTGCACGTGATGCTTCTCGAGAATACGGCCCTGGTAGCCGTAGCGCAAGGCGGGCGAGGCGGCTTGCGCGATGTCGAAGAACAGGTTCACGCCGATGGAGAAATTCGCGGCGTACACGAATGCGATGCCGCTGTGCTCCACCAGGAGCTTGATGTGGGGAATGTCGCCGTACCAGCCGGTCGTGCCAACCACCAGGTTGGCGCGCGCCTCAATGCAGGCGGCGATGTTCTGCACCACGGCTTGCGGCGTGGTGAAGTCCACCACGACATCAATGTCGGCCAGGTTCGCCGGCGTCAGCCGGCGCGCGTTGGAGTTCTCCATGCTGCCGAAGGCCAGCACGGTGTGCTTGCGCTCACGCGCCACCTCCGCGACGAGAGAGCCGGTTTTGCCTCGGCCGAGAATCAGGAGGTTCATGGCCGGAAAGATTAACGCAGAGGGCGCCGAGAAAATACAGGAATTGAAGATTGGTGATTGAAGATTGCAAATCGACTGCATGAACCCCTGTAAGGCGCAGGGGTCCCTTCGGCTTCGCTCAGGGCAGGCTCTTCGACTCGGGCATGCGCCCCTTCGACTACGCTCAGGGCAGGCTCTCGCTCAGGATGACAGGCATTGAGGTTAATCGCGCGCGAAAACTTCCGGGTCCGGGTCGGCGAAGAACACGCCGTGCAGGCGGCGCACCGCCTCGGGCACGTCGCTTTCGTCGATCACGAAGGTGATGTTGATCTCCGACGCGCCCTGCGAAATCATGCGCACGTTGATGTCGCCCAGCGCGCTGAAAACCCTGGCCGCCACTCCTGCGGTCTCGCGAATGGCCTCGCCCACCAGGCAGACGATGGCGTTGCGCCCGGAATATTTCACGTCGGCAAGCGTTTCCAGGTCGGCAGCAATCGCTGGAATTGCCTCGTTGGAATCAACCGTGAGGGAGACGCTGACTTCCGAGGTCGCCACCACGTCCACGGCGCAGCGGTGACGGTCAAAGACGTCGAAGATGGATTTCAGAAATCCATGAGCGCCTAGCATGCGCGTGGCCACCACATCCACGATGGTGATCCGTTTTTTGGCGGCGATCGCCTTGAATGCGTTGCGGCAATGCGGCGCGCGCGCCGTGATGGTGGTGCCTTCATTCTGCGGGTTGCGCGAATTGAGCACCAGCACCGGGATGTTCTTCTGGATGGCGGGCAGCAGCGTGGCCGGATGCAGCACTTTGGCGCCGAAGTACGCCAACTCCGCCGCCTCTTCAAAGCCAATGGACTTGATGCGCAGCGCCTCCGGGCAGAGGTTCGGGTCGGTGGTCATCATGCCGTCCACATCGGTCCAGATCTCGATGCGCTCGGCATCCAGTGCCGCGCCCACGATGGCGGCGGAAAAATCCGACCCGCCGCGGCCGATGGTCGTCGTCACTCCCTCGCGGGTGGCGGCGATGAACCCGCCCATGACGGGCACGCGCTTCTTTTCCAGCAGCGGACGCAGCCGGGCGCGCAGGTTGTCATGCGTGTCGTCCATGTACGGAGCGGCCTTGTTGTGGTTGGCGTCGGTAACGATGCACTCGCGCGAGTCCACCAGCACCGCGCTGAGCCCGCGCGAGCGAAACGCTGCCGTCACCAGCTTGCTGGAGAGGCGCTCGCCGAAGGAGAGAACGTTGTCAATGGTGCGCGGCGTGAGTTCGCCGACGGCGGCGATGCCGCGCAGCAGGTCGTCGAGGGAATCGAAGTCGGCCTCGAGGTCGCCGTGGAGTTGCCCGAAGACCGCGGTTCCCAGCAATTCCGAGGCGGCGTTGTAGTGGCGCTCGCGCACCGCGCGCGAAAGCTGCAAGGCGCTATCGCGGTCGCCCGATCCCGCCGCCCGACCCATGGCCACCAACTGGTCGGTGACCTTCGCCATGGCGCTGACCACCACCACCGGGTCCCGGTCCAGGCGGTGACACACAATCTGCGCGGCGCGATCGATCGCCGCAGCGTCCTCTACCGACGTGCCGCCGAATTTCATCACGATCATCGGCGGCCCCCGGAAGGAACCCACAACCACAAAGGGCACGAAGGAATACGAAGGAACATTCTTCGTGCGCCTTCGTGTCCTTCGTGGTTGAAATCAAAGTGCATGGTGCGGCTAATCTCCCAGGTATCCCTGCGCTTTCAGCAGTTCGGCATTGAGCAGGGCCGCGCCAGCGGCGCCGCGGATGGTATTGTGCGACAGCACGGTGAATTTCCAGTCGAGCACGCCGCAGGGGCGCAGGCGTCCGACGCTTACCGACATGCCCGCGCCGCGGTCCAGGTCGAAGCGGGGCTGGGGATGGTCGGGCGCGGGGTCGTAAATCACTGGCTGCTCGGGCGCGTTCGGCAGCCGCAATTCCTGCGGGACGCCGCGGAAACTGCGCCACGCTTCGATCATTTCCTCCGACCGCGCCGCCTTTTTCAATTTCACCGACACCGATTCGGTGTGCCCGTCCTCCACCGCCACGCGGTTGCACTGCGCGCTCATGGCGAACTCGGCGGGAAGGATGCGCGTGGCCTGGGCGCGCCCCAGCAGTTTGCGCGTCTCCTCTTCCATCTTTTCTTCTTCCTTGGCGATGTAGGGGATGACGTTGCCGAGAATGTCGAGCGAGGGCACGCCGGGATAGCCCGCGCCGCTGACCGCCTGCATGGTAACGACCATCACCTTCTCCAGGCCAAAGCGCTGTTCCAGCGGCGCCAGCGCCATCACCAGGCCGATGGCGGAGCAATTCGGATTGGTCACGACAAATCCGCCGCTGTCCTGCCGCCAGCGCTGCGCGTGCACCAGCTTGACGTGCTCAGCGTTGACTTCCGGCACCACCAGCGGGACGTCCTCCTGCATGCGCAACGCGCTGGAATTGGTAATCACCGCGCAGCCGTTGGCGGCGAAGCGGGGCTCTAGGTCGCGCGCGATCTCGGCGTCCAGCGCGGCAAAAATCACGCGCGGCGCTCCCTCGGGCACGGCCGGCGAGACCTTCATCTTCGCCACGCACGCCGGAATCGGTGTGCGCAGCCGCCAGCGCACGGCTTCTTCGTAGGGCAGTCCCGAGGACCGGTCCGAGGCCGCCAGCCACGCCGGCTCGAACCAGGGGTGGTGCTCCAGCAGTTGCAGAAACCGCTGTCCGACCACTCCAGTCGCGCCCAGAATTCCAACCGGGATTTTCGTTGGCATGGTTCGCAGCCCTCTTCCGCTCATCTCGGGCCGGGGACGGCCCGCACCAGCGCTCAAGTTCCGGAACGGATATTTCGGATTTTACACGAATTGTGCTGGCGCCTCGTTTTCCGCGGCGCGGTGGTATGCTCCGCTGTTCCGCGGCAGGAGGACGACATGCCCGAGCTACGCCAGAACCGCTTCACCAAGGAGTGGGTGATCATGGCGACCGAGCGCGCCAAGCGTCCGGAGGAACTCCGTGTCCAGCGCGAAGCGCGGCCGCCGCTGCCCCACTACTCGGAAACGTGCCCGTTCTGTCCCGGCAACGAGCGCCTGGCGCCGCCCGCGGTGATGGCGATTCCGTCGAATGGAAACTGGCAAGTGCGCGTTGTCCCCAACAAGTTTCCTGCCCTCTCCCGCGAAGGCCAGTTGACGCGCAAAATCGAGCGCTCCCGCCGCAGCATCAATGGCATCGGCATTCACGACGTGATCGTCGAAACTCCCGACCACGCGCTCACCACCGCGTTCCTGCCGGTGGAGCAGGTCGCTGAAATCCTGCGCTGCTACCGGCAGCGCTACACCGAGGTCAGCGCCGATCCGCGCATCGCCCATGTCACCATCTTCAAGAACCACGGCGTCGCCGCCGGCACCAGCCTGGAGCATCCGCACGCGCAACTCATCGGCACTCCCGTCATCTCCTCGCAGGTGCGCAGCCGTGTCTATGAAGCGCTGCGCCACTACGACGAGTTTGGCGAATGTATTTTCTGTGAGGCTCTAATAGAGGATCTGGAAGAGCCGGCGCGCGTCGTTCTGGCCAGCGAACTGTTTGTCGCGGTCGAGCCATTCGCCTCGGGCACGCCGTTCGCCACCTACATTTACCCGCGGCGGCATATGGCCAGCTTCGGCGACATCAATCCCGCCGAAATCATCGATCTGGCGGCCGTGCTGAAGTCGGTACTGGCGAAATTGTACGTGGGATTGCAGAATCCCGATTTCAATTACGCCATCCGCACCGCGCCCCACGAAAACGCCGGCGTCCTCTACTATCACTGGTACATCAGCGTAATACCGCGCCTGACGCGGGTTGCCGGATTCGAGCTCGGCTCCGGCATGTTCATCAACACCGTCCTGCCGGAGGCCGCGGCCGAGTTCCTGCGCAATATCAAACCTCAGGAGGGTGGGCCGGTTGCCTAGTCTCTAACGACTTCAATCGAATCGGCTGCGATGTAGACCCGGATCAGCATGTGGTTGTCGTCCAGCCACAAGCCCCAATCCAGGCCGTCGCTCCGCAGGTTGAAGCGGCTGAGTTCGCGCTTCAGCCCATGGACGTTGATCGTCTCGCGTCCGACGAACTCCATGTTCACCAGCATGGAAGTGCGTTGCCGCGGGACCAGCACGCCGAATTGTGCACGCGCCAGCTTGCAGCCGCCGGTGGCCGGATCGGGCCGGCAGTTTCCCGCCAGGTAACGCCACGCCAGCACTTCGCGATGGGAGAAGAAGTAATCGTCCAGGACCACGGTGGACGGCGGCAGGATGTAGGGCTGGTCGATGGGCTTGTCCGCCGGCCCGTTGTTGATGTGCTGAATCAGGAGCTGGTCCTGCGGCTCGATCCGCGACGACGCCTTCCCCGGGCTCGACTCGTTCCAGGTGTAGCGCCGCAGGTCGCCATTGGTGGCGATCACCAGTTCCGCGGTCTGTACTGCGTTGCTGCCGTCTACGGTCTTGAACTCCGATTTGACGACGCTCGAGTCCGGCATCTGCTCAATCTGGAAGGTTTCGGTGGCGACGCGCTTTCCATTGACAAACACGCCGAACGAACCCGAGTCCACCATTTTTCCCGCCGGCGCGGGTGGCTTCTTGTCAGCCGCAAAACCAGACACAGCGATCGCCATGATGAACAGCAGCGCCAACCTTTGTGCCAACCTCATCCGCTCCCCCGCCCAATGAACGCCCAAGCCCAAGGCCTAGCGCCTGCAACCTAGAACCTCTTCCACAACCTGCTCCGGGGTTTTGCCGCCGGTATCGACACGCATCTCTGCTGCCATGTAAGCGCCGCGCCGCGCTTCGTACAATTGGCGAAATAGGTTCTCGTCGTGGGCCAGGGGGCGGTCCGGCCCGCCGCTGGCGCATCGCTGCCGCAACTCTTCCACGCCGGCATCGAGGAACACGGTGTTGAATCCGTGTTCGCGCAGCAGCGCCGCGTTGCTGGGTTGCACGAACGCCCCGCCGCCCACCGCGATCACCAATGACCCTGCTGCTGCGGCCTCCTGCACCAAGCTTCGCAGGCATTCGCTTTCCAAGCGCCGGAAGTAAGGTTCGCCGGAGTCGCGAAAGATGTCGGCGATCTCTCGTTGTTCGCGCTGGCAAATGCGGTCGTCGAGATCCACGAACCGCCGTTGCAGCCGTTGCGCGACCAGCCGTCCGACCGTGGTCTTTCCTGCGCCCATGAATCCGACGAAACAGATTCGGTCGATGGTCGATGGTCGTTGGTCGATGGCCATAGCGCGCCGGAATTGGGCAGAAAACGAAACCATTGCAGGCTGTCGCCTCCACCTATTGCTGAATAACGGCAGGTACTTATCCCTGCCTCACGCAGCGCAAGCTAACAGCTAATAGCTAATTGCTGATTACTGTTTTTTCACGCGGATTCTACCACTGAAAGTTCGCAGGTGGACCGAGGACGCGCCTGAGTTCGAGGTGCCGGCCAGCGATTTTCCCTGCACCAGCGCCATGGTGGGATGCGCCGGCGGATTGAGCGGAAAATCGTTTTCCACGCTGCCCGTCACCGAGCGCGCGGTCACGTCAACCGAAGCGCCGGCCGGCAAGGTGACGTCAATCGTTCCGGAATGACTGCTGAGGGAATACTGCCCGCCGCCGGCAAAATCACCCGCAAAAGCGATGGGACCGCCGGTGGTGTTCACCGACACGTTCTTGCCCGCAACATTGTTCAACATCACCTGCCCGCCCACCGAAGTCGCCTCCACGAAGCTGTCTTTCAGGTTGGCGAGCGTGATCGTCCCGCTGACGGTGCGCGCGCGCACGTGCCCGCTGCTGTCGCGGACCTCCACCTTCCCGGTGTCGGCGTCCACCAAGACATCGCCATTGACGCCCTGGACCTGCACCGGGCCGGTGGCGGTGCGGATCATTACGTTGGCATCGGCGGGGACCTGGATGTCGTACTCCACCCGGCCGTCGCTTTCGCCGGCCTTCTGCAGAAAATGAGTGCGCACTTCCACCCGGTTGGCGTTTTGCGCGCTATCCACCTCGACCTTGGAGGAGCTGGCCGTGGCGGTCACCACCACCTGTCGAGCCTGGGAGGCGCGCACGCGCACCGGCCCGTAGTCGTTGACCACGGTGACGCTGGCGCCGGGCGCCACGTTGTAGCGGAATTCTTTTTTGTCGGCGGCAGCCGCGGGGATCGCGAGCGCCACCACCGCCACCAGGCCCAG
Organism: Terriglobales bacterium; assembly: GCA_049509755.1. Classification (GTDB taxonomy): domain Bacteria; phylum Acidobacteriota; class Terriglobia; order Terriglobales; family Acidobacteriaceae; genus JAIQGF01. The sequence continues at coordinate 33,573 of JBEKZP010000005.1, forward strand.
CGCCGTGCGTAAGGTGTTCTGCATTTTCATTGCGCCCGCACCACAGCGCGGGCGATCCATTCCGATCATTGCAGCGAACGCGTCGCCATCTCGTACATCATCGCCTTCTGCCCGTAAGCCCGGTGCAGCGACTGTCGCGCGTCGCCATCGTCCGGGTCCTGCTGCAGCGTCTTCTTCGCCTCGGCAATGGACGCGTTCACTTGCTTGAGATTACTTTCGTATGCCCGGCCGCTCGCCGGACGCGCTGCCGCCACATGCTGCAGCAACTGTTCATCGTCCTGCTCGGTCGCGATCGTGTTCAGGGAAACGGTCCGGACAACCGGCGGCTGCTCATCCAACTGCGCCCCGGGTTGCTCCTGGCGTCCGCGCTCCACCAGGAATGCTCCAAATGAAACCAGAATCATCGCCCCTAATGCGGCCATCCACGGGATGGGTCCTAGAAGTCGCCCCCTCGCGCGGGCCGGTTTGATCATTCCCTCGCGCTCCAGCGAATGCTTGATCCCGTTCCACACCCGTGGCGATGGATCCTCCATCGGCACCAGCAGCTTGGCTTGCTCGGCGATGTACCTCAAGTCCTGCACCAGGTCGGAACAAATCGGGCATGCGCGCAGGTGCTGATCCTCCGCTGCGCTGCCCCCGGTTTCGATGATATAAGGCAGAACCCTTTGAAAGTCTGCGCACGTCATGATTTTCTACTCCCCGTTTGCCCGCCCCTGTTGCAATTGATCCTCCTCATCGCTGGACGGCCTTTTCGGCTCTGCTGTTCTTGAGGAGGTCGCGCAATTTCATGCGCGCCTTGTGGAGCTGTGACTTGCTGTTGCCGATCGAACATCCCAACATCTCGGCAATTTCGTTGTGTTCGTAGCCTTCAATATCATGCAGCACGAAAACCATGCGATAGCCCGGCGGCAAACGTTCAATCGCCCGTTCCAGGTTGATACGGTCAATGGAGCCCGCCAGCACGTTGTCCCGTGTCCCGATGTCCTTGCGTGGCCCGCCCTCCTGCTGCGGCTCCAGGGTCTCCTCGAGCGAGACTTGCGGCAGGCCCTTCTTCCGCAGGCGCATCAGCACCACGTTGACCGCCAGCCGGTGCAGCCAGGTGGAAAAGGCGCTCTCGCCGCGGAAGCTGGCGATCTTGCGGTAAAGCTGCAGGAACGCCTCCTGGGTCAAGTCCTCGGCCTCGGCCGTATTCCCGGTCATGCGCAAGCAAAGCGAATAGACACGCCGCTTGTGCAGGACGTACAGCCCTTCAAACGATTCCGCGTCGCCCCGCTTGGCTCTCTCGATCGCCTCTGCCTCGGAGAGCCCGGACGCAATGGTTTTCTTTTGCTGTATCAATGCCTTTGTCAGGCCGCTTATTTGTGATGCGGCTAAGTAGCTGTTCGTTGTAACACTTCCACGTTAAAAGCTAAACAGCCTCTCTGCCGGCCTCGGTACCGTTAGACGAGGATTGCCCGCAAATCGGCTGAACCTAAAGCCTGAAAATCCTAAAGTCTTAAGATTCGCTTTTCGCCGTTATCGTCTCCAGCCCATGCGAGTTGGGGCCCATTTCGTTGCGCCGCAGCAGCCAGGAGAAGAACACGGCGAAGAAGCCCAGGGCAGAGAAGATCCACATGCCGAGCGCGTAGCCGTGAGGATGCTGGGCGCTCGCACCCGCGTGGTCGTTGGACCAGCCGATTAGAAGATTGAAGCCGGCGAGGCCGATGTTCTGGATCATGGTCATCAGGCCGTACGCAGTTCCGAGTTTGGCCTGCGGCACGATGTAGGCCACCGAGGGCCACAGGATTGCCGGCACCAGCGAGAAGGCCACGCCCATCACCGCCATGGGCACGTAGAGCGAGACGTGGGTGTAGGCCATGATCAGGTACACGGGAATCAGCAGGAAGGAGCCGGCCATCATCAGCAGCGTGCGCCGCCCGATCTTGTCGGCCACCAGCCCGAAGGCCGGGGTGCCGAACATGGTGAACAGCGTCAGGATGCTGACCAGGAATCCGCCGAGTTCGCGCGAGGTGCCGTGTGCCTCAATGAAAAACTTGATGGCGAAAGTCTCGAAGGGAAAAATCGCGGAATAAAAGGTGATGCAGAGAAGCACGATGTACAGGTAGGAGATGCCGAACATCCGGCGGCTGGTGATCAAGAGCCGGACGCCGACCACGCTCACCACCGCCCAGAAAAAGTAAGTCCAGTCGTGCCCGGGATAGAGCGCGACGGCGATCAGCGCAATGGCGAGCACGATCCACACCGGATCGCGCAGCTTCCAGTCCCTGGAAAATTCCGCCAGGTCAACTTTGTCGGCCTCGCCGGCGTGTCCGAGCGAAAAATGTTTCTCGGCATAAACTTCCATCACCCAGTAAGCGATGGGCGCGATGATGCACAGCGCGCCGAAGCCGACCGCGATCAGCAGCGGTGAGCGCCAGCTTGCGTACGAGCCCTTGGCCCAGGTCGGCGAATTCTGCGCCAGCCACGAGCCGAAGCGCGCGATCATCAGGTTGATGCCGAAGGCGAAGCTCAGTTCTTTGCCGCGAAACCACTTGGCGATGCCGGTGGTGACCGCCACGATCAGCGATTCCGCGCCCAGCCCAAAAATCAGCCGGCCGGCAGCCATCACCTGCAATTGCGGCGACATGACCGTGACCGCCGCCCCCAGCGTGCACAACGCGCCGAAGATGAGCGTGGACTTGCGCAGGCCGAGGCGGTCTACCAGGATTCCGCCCACCAGCACCATGAACACGTTGGGAATGCTGTAGATGGCCTGCAGCAGGCCGATGTTGGAATCGGAGAAGTGCAGTTGCTTGGCCAGCAGATCGGCGATGGGAGCGATGCAGTCGTAAACGTAGTAGTTGCCGAACATCGCCAGGCTGATGACGGCCAGCACCGCCCAACGGTAGAAGCGCGAAGGCTCCGGCTTCGCCGGTTGCGCGGCAGTCACGTTGCTAGTGGGATCGGGATCACTCATGCGTAATTCCGCAACTCGCGCGGGAAATCGTGAGCATAACAGAAGAGAGTCGCCAGTCTTCAGTCGCCAGTCTTCAGTCGTCAGTCGTCAGGCGAAAGGCACAAGGCAATAGGCGAAAGGCACAAAATCGGATACTTCGGGTGATCAGGTGATCAGGAGCCGATGAAGCGTGCGTACAAGCTGCGGGCGATGGCGGTGTCGGTGGTGCCCTTGATGATGGCGCGGCCGTCGGGGAAGAGGGTCAACTCGTAGGGCTCGCGCCAGAACTTGAGCACGAACTCGTTGTGGCGCACGGTGCCGTGCGGTTGGAGGCGCTGGGTGATTTCGGCGAAATCAATGGGGCGCTGGCGCTCGTGGATCTGCACGGAATTGCGGCCGCAGAGGGTGATGTGCGGACGTCCCTTGCCGGCGAGGTGGACGAAATCGCGCTCGGCGCAGGCGCGGCAATCTTCACGCGCTCGCTGGACGGAGATTTCCGAGCGGTCGTTGCGCCACAAATCGAACGAGAGCAGCGTGGGGCGCATGGCCTGGCGCGCGCCGACCAGGAACTTCAGGGCTTCGGTGGCGGCGATGGCGGCGACGGTGGTGGCTGCCGAATTCAGGATCCCGGCGGTGTCGCAGGTCTCGAAGCTGCCGCGCGGCGATTCGGGAAAAACGCACGCCAGGCAGGCAGTCTCGCCCGGCAGCACGTTCATGGTGACGCCGTAGCTGCCGACGGCGGCGGAATAAATCCAGGGCACGCGCTCGCGCACGGCGTAGTCGTTGATGAGATAACGGGTCTCGAAATTATCGGTGCCGTCGAGGATGAGTTGGGCGCCGGCGAGAAGCTCCTCGATGTTGCCGGGCGTAAGGTCGGCGACGTGCGGCTCGACCGTGACTTCGCTATTGAAAGTGGCAATCTTGCGGGCGGCGGCAATGGCCTTGGGCATGGATTCGGCGGCGTCGGATTCATCGAACAGCGTCTGCCGCTGGAGATTGCTGGGCTCGACGTAGTCGCGGTCGATGATGCGGATGGCGCCGACTCCGGCGCGGGCCAGCAATCCGGCGGCGGCCGATCCGGTGGCGCCGCAGCCGACCATGGCGATGCGCGCGGCGCGCAGGCGCTGCTGTCCTTCGGCGCCGATGCCGTGAAACAGCACCTGGCGCGAGTAGCGTTCCTCGGAAGTCAACGACATTCGCAGTCCTGAAGGGTTCACAAAGTATTATAAGTGGCGATACTGTTGAGCTCCCGGCCAAAGCAGTGCAACGGAGTTGTGGCCGAAGCTCATCGAAGAAGGTATCCGGAGAGGTGCGGCGCCGGATGCCGTCGTTTGCCGACAAGCATGGCATTCATACGAGAAGCGCGAAAACTCGTGCTGCGGCGCGGGGCCGTTGCCCTATTGGCGCTGCTCCTGGCGATGGTGTGCGCGGCGGCACAGGAGCGCGCGCCGGCGGTTGCCGACCCTTCCGCGCCACAAGCGCCGGCGCCCTCGGCGGTGGCGGCGCTGAGCCGGGCTAACGACTTGCAGGGATTACGGGTGGCGCAGGTGGAATTCCGCGGCGTCGAGGCTAACCCGCCGGTGATGGAGAACCTGCGGCGGCTGGTGGCGCCCAACCTGGACCAACCGCTGGACCGGCAGAGGCTGGGCCGCACGGTGCGCGCCCTGTATGCCACCGGGCGTTTCGCCGACGTGCAGGTGGATGCGCAACGCAATCCACGCAACGAACTTACGCTGGTCTTCATCGCGACGGAAAACCTGTTCATCGGCTCGATCACAGTTGCCGGGGCGCCGCGCCGGCCGAGCGCGCCGCAACTACGCGACGCCACCAAGCTCGAACTCGGCAAACTGTACTCGCCGGCCGCGGTGGAGCAGGGAATGCAACGGATCAAAAGCCTGCTGGTCGACAATGGCTATCACCAATCGACGGTCACGGTGAACGAAGAGCGCCACCCGGAGTCGCAGCAGATCAACCTGCATTTCAGCGTGACGCCGGGCGCGGCGGCAAAAATCGGGCAGGTGATCGTAACCGGGAGCCCGGGCTTGAGCGATGCCGAGATCCTGCGCATCTCCAAACTGCAACCCGGGGCAACGGTGAGCACGGAGCATGTGACGCGCGCGCTCACCCGGCTGCGCAAGCAGTATTCCAAGAACGAGCGCCTGGAAGCCCAGATCGCGGTGGTGGAGCGCCGCTATCATGCGGAGAACAACACGCTGGATTACGTGTTCCGCATCGTGCGCGGCCCGGTGGTCAATATCAGCGTCGCCGGAGCCGGAAGCGAGATCACCAAGCGCAGGCTGCGGCGGTACGTTCCGGTTTACGAGGAACACGCCGTGGACGACGACCTGCTGAACGAGGGCCGCCGTAATCTGCGCGATTATCTTCAGACCCAGGGCTACTTCGACGCCGAGGTGAATTACACCGATCGCCGGGACCCGCAGCAGCCGCAGGAAGTCAACATCGCCTATACCGTCGAGAAAGGCCCGAAGCACGAACTGGCGAACATCTTCATCGAGGGCAACAAATATTTCTCGTACGGCCTGATCCGCGAACGCATGGCGATCCAGCCTGCCAGTGTGCTGATGCACCACGGGCGCTTCAGCCAGGAGTTGCTGAACCGCGACGTGGACAACATCCGCGATCTGTACCTGACCAACGGCTTCGAGTCGGCCAAAGTCACGGGAGGTTTCCGGGACGACTACGAGGGACGCAAAGGGCGGATGGCTGTGTTCATCAAGATCGAGGAGGGACCGCAGACGCTGGTGTCGTCGCTGACCATCACCGGCAACAGCGTGATTACGGAAGACCAACTGCGTCCGTTACTCACCACGGTGGAGGGCCAGCCCTATTCTGAAACCAACGTGGCGCAGGACCGGGACAGTGTGTTGAACCATTACTTCAATCACGGGTTTCTGGACGCGGTGTTTACCGCGACCGCAAAACCGGCGCCGGGCGATCCGACGCGCGAGGTGGTGGAATACGCCATCCAGGAAGGGCCGCAGGTTTTCGTGGACCGCATCCTGGCCTCGGGCCTGCGCTACACCAAGCCGGGGATTGTGAGGCGGCAATACCAGCTTGCGCCGGCGCAGCCGCTGAGCCAGTTGCAAATGCTGGACACGCAGCGGCGGCTCTACGACCTCGGCGTGTTCAACTCGGTGAACGTGGCGGTGCAGAACCCGGATGGGCAAGCGCGGTACAAGGATATTTTTCTGCAGTTCGAGGAAGCCCGGCGGTGGAATTTCACCTACGGCTTCGGCATCGAGGTGCAGAGCGGGGCGTTCGGCAACCGGGAGACTCCGCAAGGGAACACCGGGGTGAGCCCGCGCGTGATTTTCGACGTGACGCGAAACAACGTCGGAGGAAGGGCGCACACGCTGAGCTTCAGTTCGCACGTCGGACGCCTGGAACAGCGCGGGCTACTGAGCTACGACGCGCCCGGGTTCATGGCGAAGGAGAACCTGCGGCTGACGGTGAGCGCGTTTTACGACAACTCGCTGGACGTGCGGACGTTCACCTCGCAGCGGATGGAAGGCTCAACCCAACTGGAGCAGATCGTCAGCAAGGCGACGAGCCTGCTGTACCGCTTCACCTACCGCCGGGTGCGCGCCACCGACCTGGCGATCTCGCCCGCCCTGGTGCCGCTGTTTTCGCAGCCGGTGCGGGTGGGCATGCCGAGCCTGACCTATATCCGCGACCGCCGGGACGATCCCATCGACACGCACAGCGGCAACTACAATACGTTCGACACCGGGGTGGCGTCGGGCATCTTCGGCTCGGAAGCTGCGTTCGGGCGGTTCCTCGGACAGAACACGACGTATCATCCTTTTCATCACCGGCGGTGGGTGTTCGCACGCAACCTGCGGGTGGGAGTGGCCGAACCGTTCGGCAATACCACGGCCTTGCCGCTGCCGGAGCGGTTTTTCGCCGGCGGGGGAAATTCGCTGCGCGGGTTTTCCATCAACCAGGCGGGACCGCGCGACCTGACGACGGGCCAGCCGCTGGGCGGGAACGCGATGGTGGTGAACAGCTTCGAGCTGCGCACGCCGACGGTGGCGCTGCCGTGGATCGGGAATAACATGGGATTCGTCATTTTTCACGACGCGGGCAATGTGTTTGACACGACGCGCGACATGGCGCACAGCCTGCTGCGCTGGTCGCAACCCCACCCCGACCTGTGCAAGCAGGCGAGCACGGGCAAGCAGTGCGACTTCAGCTACATTTCGCACGCCCTCGGCGGGGGAATACGCTATCGCACGCCGATCGGGCCGGTGCGGCTGGATTTTGGCTACAACTTCAACCCGCCGACCTTCCCGGTGTATCCCGACGCGTCGAACAACTTTGCGCCGTTCCACTGGGAGCAGCTCCGGCACTTTAATTTCATCTTCAGCGTGGGGCAGACGTTTTGATGCGGCGCGCCCTGCAAATCGCGGTGGTGTGCGTGGCCTGTGCCGGGCTGCTGCGGGGCGAGATTGTCGACCGCATCGTCGCTACCGTGAACGGGCAGCCGATTTTGCAAAGCGATTGGGACATCGCGATGCGTTGCGAGGCGTTTCTCGATCAGCGTGCGCTGCAGTTCACGCCGGAGGCGGCGCGCGCGTCGCTGGACCGGCTGGTGGACCAGGAGTTGTTGCGGCAGCAGATCCGCAGCTTCCAGCTGCCGCCGGTCGGGGAGGACAGGCTGCGCAGCCGGTTGGAGGAAATTCGTCATCAGATTCCCGGCGTGGCGGGCGATGCGGGCTGGCAGGCGGCGCTGAGCCGCTACGGACTAACGCAGAGCGAAATCGAGGAGCGCATTGCCGACCAGATGGAAATCTTGCGCTTCATCGAAGTCCGCCTGCGTCCCACGGTGCACGTGGACCGGCGAAGCATCGAGGCCTACTACAACGACACGCTGCTGCCGCAGTTGAAAGAAAAAGGCGCCAAGCAAGTACCGCTGGCGGAGGTCTCGGCCAAGATCGAGGAAATCCTTTCGCAACAAATTCTGGATTCGCTGCTGGCGGACTTGCTGCGCGATTTGCGGCAGCAGGGCGAGATCCACATTGATGGTTCGGCGCTGCCGCCGCCGGCCGCCAACGCGACAGGGCAGCCACCCCAGCAAGCGCAACGGCCGCGCTTGCCGGGGACCCCGGTGGGGGCGCGATGAGCGACGAAATCCAGCCGCGCCGCAGAGTAGTTCCGGCGATCGTCGGGATTGTCGTGGTGGCGATCGTCATCGGGACGGCGTGGTATCTCACCAGCCCGCGTTTTCATGACTACGTGCGCGCGCGGCTGGTGGAACGGCTGGAGAGCATGACCGGCGGACGCGTCGAGATGGGCAAGGTTGATTGGAATCTCGGCGAGCTTTCGGTGGTCGCGCACAATGTCACGATTCACGGGCTGGAAGGGCCGAATGAAGCGCCCTACGTGCATGCCGATCGGGTCGCGATCCGGTTGAAAATTTTGTCACTCGCCGGGCGGAAAATCGGGCTGCGGAATTTTGAAGTCGACCGGCCGGTGATTCACCTGATCGTCGGCGCCGACGGCAGCACCAACCAGCCGAAGCCGAAAGCCGGACAGATGTGGGGCACCGGAGTGCAGCCGATCTTCGACCTGCAGGCAGACCGGGTCGAGGTGCGCGATGGCGTGCTGATGGTGAACGACCGGCGCGTGCCGCTCGATCTGGCCGCCAACAACGTGCAGGCGGAGTTGGCGTACGCGGCCAGCACGCAGAGCTATGACGGCAGGTTCAGCGCGGGTGGGATTCACCTTGCGTATGGGGATTACAAGCCATTCGATTCGGCAGTCGCCGCCAGCTTCAGCGTGGCGCAGAACCAGGTGGTCCTGAAATCGGCGAAGCTGACCAGCGGCAAGTCATGGGTAGAAGTTGCGGGGCAGTTGGTGGATTTCAGCCACCCGCGGCTGACGTTGAATTACCGATCGCGGCTCGACCTGGCACAGATTGGCGACATCACGCGCCTGGCGCAGGTGCGCGGCGGCGTGCTGGAAGTGAACGGAAGCGGCAACTTCACCGCCGAAGATTTCGCCACCTCGGGTTCAGTGCGGGTGCAGAACCTGGAATACCGCGACCCGGCCATCCGCATTCCCGACCTCGACGGCGGCGCGCAATTCAAGTCGGAACACAACACGCTCACCATTCCGCACCTGTTCGCGCACGCGCTCGGGGGAAACGTCACCGGGGAAGCAGTAATTCGAAACTGGACTTCGGCGCTGAAGCCGGGAGCGCGCGCGGGCATCGTGTCGCCGGCGGCGGATGCGGTGGCGCACCTGCGGCTGCAGCAGCTTTCGGTGGGCCGCATTGCCGCGGCCATCTCGACCCGAGCGCTGCCGGCGGACAAGCTGAACCCGGTGGGCTCGGCGAGCGGCACCATGGAGGTGACCTTCCGCGGCTCGCCGGCGCACACGCACGCGCGCTTCGACGTGAATGTCACGCCGGTGGAGGCGACCCCGCAGCAGCTTCCGGTTAGCGCCACCATCCGCGGCGCGTACGCGATTGACACGCTGGCGCTGGAGCTGACGCAGTTGAGCGCGACGGCGCGGTCGCTGAAGCTGGAAACCTCCGGCACCATGGCGCGCAACAACAGCCTGCGTGTGGCGCTGACGGTCGGCGATCTGCGCGACCTGAATTCGCTGCTGGCTGCGCTGAGCCCCTCCCACCGGCTGCCCGATGGCGTCACCGGCCGCGCGACCTTCACCGGAAACCTGACCGGCACGCCGGCCGCAACGCAACTGGCGGGAGAAGTGGCGCTCGGGGATTTCACATTGCCGATTCCGCTGACGGCGGCGGCGCGCACGCGGGCGTCCACACCGGCGCGGCTGGCGCGATTCGATTCGTTCACCGCCCAGGTGCAGTATTCGCCAAGCCAGCTCGCGCTCAACAACGCCCGCCTGCGCCGCGGCCCCGAGGATGCTGCCTTCACGCTGAGCCTGGGGCTCGATCAAGGCGAGGCCCGCGGCACGCTGCCGCTCAGGTTGCGGGCGGACATCCACAATTTCGAGATCCACGATCTGCAGGCGATCCTCGGGTTCGATTACCCGATCACCGGGCAGACCACGGCATCGCTGGAGGTGAGCGGCACGGCCGACGATCCCCTCGGTTCGGGGCACCTGCGCATTGCCAAGGCGATGGTGGATGGCGAACCCTACCAGGACATCAGCGCCGACGTGGTATTTGCCAACCAGGAAGCGCAACTTGCCAAGGTGCTGATCGCGCACAACGGCGCGCGCGTGACCGGGACCGCCGCCTACAACCTGAAGACGACGGCGTTCCGCTTCAACCTGAAGGGCAGCGGTTTCAACCTGGCGCAGTTCACGCAACTGCAGTTGCCGCGCATTTCCGTCGGCGGCACGCTAAACTTCGACGCGCAAGGGTCGGGCACGACGTCGGCGCCGGTGGTGGACGCCGATCTCCACGTGCGCGACGTGGTGCTGAACCGCGAGCGGCTGGGGAACCTGGACGCGAAGGCGGTGACCAGCGCCGGAGTGATGCGAATTACCGCGCACAGCGACTTTCCCGCGGCCGAGTTTGGGTTGGACGGCACGGTCGGCATGTACGGCGATTTCCCCGCGGACCTGGCGCTGAAGTTTACCCGCCTGGACGTGGACGCGCTGCTGCACGAGTTTCTGCAAGGACGCATCACGGGACATTCCTCGATCAGCGGAGCGGTCACGCTGGCCGGACCGCTGCGGCGCCCACGGTTGCTCACGGTGAACGGCGACATCAGCCAGTTTTCCGCCGACACGGAGAACGTGCGGCTGCACAACGATGGCCCGCTGCGCTTCAAGGTGGCCAACCAGGTGTTGACGCTGGAGCAGTTCCATCTCGCCGGGGAGGAAAACACGCAGATGTCGGCGACCGGCACGGTGTCACTGGCGGGCGCCAAGGCGCTCGACCTGCGCGCCGAGGGCAACGTCCACCTGAAACTGTTGCAGGTCTGGAACCCGGACCTGAAAACCGGCGGCACGGTGGAGTTCAACATCAACGCCCGTGGAACCATGGACCGGCCGGTGCTGTTCGGCCGCGCCAAGATCGACCACGGCGCGGTGGCGAACATCAATTTTCCGAATGGGCTCAGCGATATCAACGGCGTCATCGTTTTCAACCAGGACCGTATGCAGATCCAGTCGCTGACGGCGAGCAGCGGAGGAGGAACGCTGACCTTGGGCGGGTTTGTGACCTACTCGGGTACGCCGGCGTTCAACCTGACGGTGCAAGGCAAGGACATCCGGCTGCGCTACCCGCAGGGATTGAGCACGGTGCTGGATGCCGATCTGCGGCTGAGCGGGACAACCAGCAATTCGACGCTGTCGGGCACGGCGACGGTCACCAAGTTCGGCATGACGCCGCAATTCGATCTGGGGCTGGCAATCGCGCGCTCGCGGCAGGCGCCCGAGGCGCCGAACCCGAAATCGCCATTCAACAACATGCGGCTGGCCGTCCACGTGGTGTCCACGCCGGAGTTGCAGGTGCAGTCGTCGCTGGCGCGCCTGACCGGCGATGTGGACCTCAACATCCGGGGCACGGCGACGCGTCCCGTCCTGCTGGGCAGGGTGAACATCACCGAGGGCCAGGTAACGCTCAACGGAACGAATTATCAACTGGAGCGCGGCGATGTGACCTTCCGCAACCCGGTGCGGATCGAGGCCGTGCTCGACGTGGAGGCCACGACGCGGGTGCGCGATTACGACATTACGCTCGGCTTCCACGGGCCGCTGGAGCGGCTGAGCACGACGTACCGCTCCGACCCGCCGCTGCCGACCTCGGACATCATCGCGCTGCTGGCCTTCGGGCGCACGCGCGAGGAGGCGGTGATGGCGACGGAGGCAAACCCGAGTTTTACCGAGTCGGCGTCGCAGGCGATCCTGGGGCAGGCGCTGAATTCGGCATCGAGCACCAGGATGCAGCGGCTGTTCGGAGTGAGCCGCATCAAGATTTCGCCGGAAGTGGCCGCCAGCCAGGCACTGGATCCGAATGCGCGCGTCACCATCGAGCAGCAGGTTTCCAAAGAGTTCACCGTGACCTACGTTACCGATCTGACGCACTCGGGACAGCAGATCATCCAGGTGGAATACAACTACAGCCGTCAGCTCTCGATCCTGGCCACGCGCGACCAGTACGGGGTGGTGTCGTTCGATGTAAGGATCAAACGGCGGAGAAGGTAGTTTAGAATTTCTCCGTGGCCATCCTGCGCAGCCTGGGAACGACGCTGGAGATGATCAAGTGGGAGCACTCCATCCTCACGCTCCCCTTCGGCTTGACCGGCGCGGTGCTGGCGGCGCGCGGCATTCCCAGCGGGCGGCAGCTACTGTGGATCGCCGTCGGACTGGTTTCCGCCCGCGCCGCCGCGATGAGCTTCAACCGCCTGGCGGACCATTCCATCGATGCCGCCAACCCGCGCACCCGCACGCGCGCACTGCCGGTGGGCGCATTGTCGCGGCAATTTGTGGCCGCGTTCGTTGTGCTGTCAAGTTTGCTGCTGGTGCTGGCGGCGGCGCAATTGAACCGGATGGCGCTGTATCTGTCGCCGGTTGCGCTGGGAGTGATTCTGCTGTACTCCTACACCAAGCGCTTCACGCGCTGGTCGCACGTGGTGCTGGGATTTGCCATGGGACTGGCGCCGGCGGCGGGGTGGGTGGCGGTGCGCGGATCGCTGGACCCGCGCATCCTGATTCTGACCGCGGCAGTCACATTCTGGGGCGGCGGCTTCGACGTGCTCTATGCCTGCCAGGATTATGACTTCGACTGCCAGTCCGGCCTGCACTCCGTGCCCCGGTTCTTCGGGATTGCGCGCTCGCTGTGGATTGCGCGCGTGTTCCACGTTGTGACCCTGACGCTGCTTGGGGTGCTGGTGTATGTCTTCGGCCTGGGGGCGGTGGCGATTGCCGGCGTGGTGGTGGTCGGGCTGCTGCTGCTGTATGAGCACTCGCTGGTGTCGGCCAACGACCTTTCCCGCCTGAACGCCGCCTTCTTCACCATGAACGGCGTGATCTCGATGGTGTTTTTGGGTTTCGTGACGGCGAATTTTCTGCTGCGGTGATTCAGCCATCCCTACGGGACTCCGGGTCCTTACTCTGAGCTTACTTCGCGTGACCGGATCAAGCGCAGCGAGGCCACAATCTCCGCCAGCAAAGAGGCGCTGGCGGCCGGCAGGGCGAAGTTCGCGAAGAAGAAACGGAAGTAAAGCGATTTGAAATTGGAAATTTGAAAATTTGAAATTGGGAGTCAGAGGCCGGCGCTCACAACAGGCGGGTAATGGTCAACTTTGGTTCTCCACAGAGAGGAAGCTAGGATGCTGAGGCCGAAGCCATGAGCCGAAAGAACTGGTTAGCGCTCTCGATGGGCGTTGTCATTGGAATAATCGTGACATCGGTCTATTGGCGAAGCAGCGAGGAACGCGGTAAGTTCAGGTTCGATCAGAATTTCAAATGCCAGCAAATTGCGAAACGATACGAAACGGAAAATAACCTGCCAAGACACCTCGTATTGCTGCTAAAGGTGGCCTACAGCCCCACACGCAACTCCTGCGTGGCAGAAGTCATGAAGATTGGTAACGGAAGCATCGACTACACACTTGAAGACCTGTTTTCAAGAGACAGCAGGATTGTATTCCACCGTTCCATCCAGGACGCTGTCAATGACCCGCAGGAACCCTTTGGCGACCAGAAACTGTTCAGCGACTACGATGCGCAGTTCTCCACTTTTGCGCGCTAAACGGTGCCAGTGCTTGATTGGCAGACGGCGCGGTTGTAATCTGCCGACATGACGACACCAAAGCCGGAATCACAACTTCCTCAGCCAACACGACATGGCGAAAGCGGCCCACCGTGCCCAAAGTGCGGATCACCAACGGTCGCCCGTGTATCGACTGTCACCGGGGAGCTATATTTCGGCTGCACGAATTTTGACGGTGGCTGCCGATTCAAGGGAGATCGGAGCCATTAGCATGTGCGATCTTGTCTCTGAGTTAAGCAGGTGCGAATCGGACACAGCCCGTCTTCTCAGCAAAGGTGCAGCCGTCCGTTTATCCAATTGGCGGCGATACGAGCACAATGAGAATGAATTGATCGCTTTCGTTCAGCGCGTCCTGCGTGGAGAGCAACGCACTAACGGATGGGAGCTTGAGCAGAAGGGCGGCAGGAGCCTAGAACGCATTGTCATCGACTGCGGCGCTCCACCGTTCACAAAGGATGACATTCGGATAGCCAAGGAGACACTCGGAATCTAGCGGCTGGCTTGCTTCCAGCGCGCTTTCGCGGCCTTGGCAGCGACCTTGGAATGCTCGGCCTTGGTCATGTCTTGAGCCGGCGCTTTGCCGCCGATCTGACCGACTTTGCGACCAATGGCGGGATGCTAAAGCGAGCCTGTGGAAATCGAAAATTGACCACCACCAACAGGCGACTGCCCTTCGGAATTGCAGCAGCCTGCAGTATTATCGAACCTTCTATGTTCGTGACGCATGCTTTCACCACCGACGACCCGCGGCTGCGGCCGGTCGCCGAAAAAGTCCTTGCCCAGCAGCGGCTGGAGGCCGCCGATGGGCTCGCGTTGTACGGCTCCAGCGACATTCTTGCCGTCGGCTGGCTGGCCAATCACGTGCGCGAGCGGATGCACGGCGACAAGACCTATTTCAACGTCAACCGGCACATCAATCCCACCAACGTGTGCGTGGCGGCGTGCCGGCTGTGCGCATTCGGGCGGAAAAAAGACACGCCCGGCGCTTACACCATGGCGCTGGAAGAGGCGTTTCAGACTGCCGGCGCCGGCTACACCGATGCCGTGACCGAGTTTCACATTGTTGGCGGGCTGCATCCCGACTTGCCGTTCCAGTACTTTCTCGACCTGATTTCCGGCCTCAAGCAGCGCTTCCCGGCGGTGCACGTGAAGGCGTTCACCATGGTGGAGGTGGCGTTCCTGGCGAAAATCGCCAAGCTGAGCATCCGGGATACGCTGCTGAAGTTGAAGGAGGCGGGGGTGGATTCGCTGCCCGGGGGAGGGGCGGAAATTTTCACCGACCGCGTGCGGCACATCATCTGCGACCACAAAATCGACGGCCAGCAGTGGATCGACACGGCCAGGCTGGCGCACCAGATCGGCCTGAAATCGAACGCCACCATGCTCTACGGGCACATCGAAAACGATGAAGACCGGGTCGATCACCTGCTGAGGTTGCGCACGCTGCAGCAGGAGACCGGCGGATTCCAGACCTTCATTCCGCTGGCGTTCCACCCGGCCAACACGCTGCTGCAGCACCTGATGACCACCACCGGCTTTGCCGATATCAAGAGCATCGCGGTATCGCGGCTGGTGCTGGACAATTTCCCGCACATCAAGGCGTACTGGCAGATGATGACGCCGAAGATCGCGCAGATCGCGCAGCGGTTCGGGGCCGACGACCTGGACGGAACGGTGATTGAAGAAAAGATCTACCACGACGCCGGCGCCACCACTCCGCAGGGCCTCCGCCGGCAGGAGTTGATCCGGCTGATCAAGGAAGCGGGCCGCGAGCCGGTGGAGCGGGATACGTTGTACCGGGCGGTGACGCGGACGGAAACATCGGTGACGGTTGCTGTTTAGGCAATCTGGACATTGGACGAGCGTCGTCAAGCAAGAAATTTTCCTGCTCGCGATTCATTCCGGGACTGCACCATTCCCGGTCTAGCACGTTTTATGCCGCATTTCGTGCCGACAACGCTTGACTCTCTGCTTGCCTCTTGTGTCTCAGGTGTAAAATTCTATTCGTAAGAGCGGTAGGCTCACAGGTGTTCACGCCTGTGTACGAGGCTCTGCATGAATGTCCACATCAGCTACAAGGTTTCCAAAACTTCCGACCTCGATAAAGAATTCAACCAGCACATCGAAAAAATGGGGAAGCGGCTCCAGTTCTTCCGCCCTGAGCTGGTGCATCTGCATGCCATCGTTGAGGAAAACAGCGCGCGCGAGGGGCCATCGGTAGCGCTGAACCTGCGGCTGCCGTCGGGCCAGATGGCGGCGAAAGCAAACGGGCACACGCCGACCGCGGCCATCAAGGCAGCGTTTGAGCAACTGGTCGAGCAGCTCACCAAGCACAAGGACATGCTGCGGAACGCGCACCAGTGGCCGCGCCGCAGGCGGGTCGGGACGACGCGCCCGCAGCCGCAAGTGCCGTTCGAAGAGACGCTGGCGGCGGTGCAGCCGCCCACCATTTCGAGCGAGGACGTGCGCTCGTACATCAACGCGAATTTCACGCTGCTGTTCCGCTTCGTGGAACGCGAGCTGCGGTACCGCGAGAACCTGGGGCTGATCCGCCGCGACCAGGTCTCGCCGGAAGAGGTGGTGGACGAAGCCGTCGCCAACGCGCTCGACAATGGCGAGGACAAACCCGAACTGGTCAGCCTGGAACCGTGGCTGTACCGGCTGGCGCGGCGCGCCATCGACCAGTTGGCCAGCCGCAACGGTGAGCAGGTGGCGCAGGTGCCGCTCGATCACGCGTATCGCCAGACCGACGTGCACGACGCCGACGAACTCCAGATGCAGTTCCATCAGCCGGACGAAGCGGTCAACAATGAAGACGTTATTGCCGATGTTCGAGCCAGCACGCCGGAGGCTTCGGCCGCCAGTGACGAAATGATCGCCCTGGTGGAGTACGCCCTGCTCGGCACCAAACCCGAGGACCGCGAAGCCTTCCTCCTGTATGCGGTCGAGGGATTTACTCCCGATGAAATTGCCGTGATTACCAGCAGGCCGGTGGATGCGGCGCGCACCTCGATTGCGCGCGCGCGCGCGCACCTGCGCAAGAGCTTGGTTGCCCCGGACAAATTCAAGGACAAGCTGCTGCATCATTCCAAAATCGCTTAATATCGCCAGACCTTGGCACTCAGGAGTAGTGCATGATCACGCGTGAAAACATTCGTGAACTAGCAGGATTTGAGTCCCCGGAAAGTGGCGCCCTGAGCTTTTACTATCAACCGTCCACTCCCAAAGACAAATCGCACCGGGAAGAGCTGATCCTGGTGAAAGACCTGGTGCGCAACGCTCTCCGCGAATCGGAAAAGAACGGCAAGAACGGCAGCACGCGCGAGGACCTGCAAAAGATCCTCGACATGGCGGAGCGCCTGCACGGCAACAGCGGGCGGGCGAAGGCGGTGTTCGCCTCCAGCAAAGAACATTTCTGGCGCGAATACGATTTGCCGGCCCGGCTGGCGGGTTCGCGCCTGTTCGTCAACCGGCGTTTCCACCTGCGTCCGTTGACCGCCATCGCCGACGTGCAGCCGCGCCTGCTGATCGTGGCGGCCGATAAAACCAAGGCGCGCTTCTACGAGCTGTGGATGGACGAAATCACCGAGCGGGAAAAATTCACCAACGAGTTGCCGCGCCGCGGCCGCAGCGACGGTTTCGCGGGCTACGATGCCGGGCACGCCGAACGTCACGTGGAAAATGAGGCGCTGCACTGGTTCAAGCGCCTGGCGGAACGCATGCGCGAATTGCAGGAGGGCGGCTACGAGCGGTTCCTGGTGGGATGCCGCGACGAGAACTGGCCGGAAATCGAGTCCCATTTGCACCCGTATGTGCGCCAGCGTTTCGTGGGGCATTTCGCGATTGACCCGGCGACGGCCAGCATCGGGCAGGTGCGGGATAGCGCCGAGGCCATGTACAACGAGTTCCGCTCGCAACGCCGTGCCGGCCTGGTGCAGGAAGCGATTGGGGAGGCGCACCGCAACGGGCGTGGAGCCACCGGCCTGCGGCGAGTGTTGAAGGCGCTGGAAACCGGCGAGGTGCAAACCTTATTGCTGGCGCGGGATTTTGCCGCCCCCGCCGCGCAGTGCCCTCACTGCGGACATCTCGACTGCCACATGCCGGAAAACTGCGCGGTTTGCGGGAAGAAGACGGAACACCTGGACGATGTTGCCGATGCGCTGCTGCGCGTGGCGGTGCGGAACGGGATCGAAATCATCCATATTCCGGATAATCCCGAGCTCGCCGCGGTGGGCGGAGTCGCCGCCGTGCTGCGCTTCCGTGCGGATCAGAATACGGAAGGGAAGAAAGCGGGATAGCTGTCAGCTCTCAGCTTTCAGCCCTCGGCAACCGCTGAGGGCTTTTTTGTTGATGAAGTCGAGATGTCGGAATAGCCACCACGCATATTTTGCTGAGAGCTGATAGCTGATAGCTGACCGCTTTGCTATCCTGTTCCGTTTCGAGTTCATCACTGGAGCCGACCATGGACCGCCGGAATTTTCTTGCGACCGCAACCCTCGCCTCGCTCGGCCTGACCCTGGAAGCGCAAGAAGTCAACAAGCAGGACAGCCGCGCCGCCGCAGGAAAGCACGAGGCGTCCGCCGTCGGAGGCCCGCCCAGCAAGCCGGTGATGGTCTCCAGCCGCAACGGCTGGAACGGCATCGACAAGGGGTACCAGATGCTGCTCGACGGCGGCGACACGCTGGATGCGGTGATTGCAGTCGGCAAGACGCAGGAAGACGACCCCAACGACGACTCGGTCGGGCTGGGCGGGCTGCCCAACGAGGAAGGCGTGGTTGAACTGGATTCCTGCTGCATGCACGGGCCGACGCGACGGGCCGGCGCGGTGGGCGGAGTGCGCTGGACGAAGAACCCTTCCTTGCTGGCGCAGGCGGTGATGCAGCACACCGGACATGTCATGCTGGTGGGGGAAGGCGCCGACCGGTTCGCCAAGGCCATGGGTTTTCCGAAAGACGAGCTGCTCACCGAGCGCTCGCGGAAAGCCTGGTTGCTGTGGAAGGAGAGTCATCGCGACAGTTGGTGGGGGCCGGGCCTGTCCGATCCGAATTGCAAAGTCCCACCCGACGTGCAAGCGCCGGCAGCGCCAGGCGCCGCGTGGTGGGAAAAGCAAAGAAAAGAACTGGAAGAGCTTGCCGCGGACCTGGCAATCCCGCCGTCGTGGCGGGCGCACTGCATTGACCGCGTGCTGTTTCCGATCCACGGTACGATTCATTGTTCGGCAGTCACGCCCAAGGGGGAGATGTCGGGCATGACCACGACGTGCGGCCTGTCATGGAAAATTCCCGGCCGCTGCGGAGACTCGCCCATCATCGGCGCCGGATCCTACACCGACCAGGATGTGGGCTCGGCCGGCGCGACCGGCAGCGGCGAAGAGAACATCCGCGTGGCCGGCGCGCATACGGTGATCGAGAACATGCGGCACGGGATGTCGCCGCGCGAGGCCGGGCTGGACGCACTGCAGCGGATCGCCCGCAACTACCAGCACAATCCCGCCAAGCTGCGCTACGTGGATATGCAGTACTACATCGTGCGCAAGGATGGTGCGTACGCCGCGGTCAGCCTGTGGAGTCATGGCGCATCGAATCTTCGGCGCCAATTCATCGTCCATGACGGAACCCGGCGGCTGGAGGAGATGGCGTTCCTGCTCCAGGGAACGCCGCTGCCATTTCCGCCGCAGGCGCGCGAACCATTCCAAAGGCCGAACTATGGCCCGGGACAGCCAGAGAAAAAAAAGTGAGCTGATGAAAAAGCGCGCCATTACCCTGGCGATCCTGATTTTCGTCGGGATTACCGCCGCGTATACCCAGGTGCGCCCCGAGGCGCCTGCGCGCCCGCAAGTTTCTGCCGCACCGCAGCTCACCATCCGCGACGCCACCTTCCAGAGCGCCTCGCTGGGGCGGACGATGAAGTACCGCATCATCCTCCCCGCAGGCTACGACCGCAGCATGCGGCGCTATCCCGTTCTTTACCTGCTGCACGGGCTGACCGGCAGCTATCTCGATTGGGACACCAAGACGCATCTCGCGAAATTTGCGGCCCCGCTGCAGTTGATCATCGTCATGCCCGACGCCGGCGACTCCTGGTACACGAATTCGTCCGCCAACCCGCAGGACCGCTTCGAGGATTACATTTTCAGGGACCTGGTTCCGGAAATCGATACGACATACCGCACCATCGCCGCACGCCATGCCCGCGCTATCGGCGGCCTCTCCATGGGCGGCTACGGCGCCATGAAGTTCGCCCTCAAGTACCCCAACCTGTTCGTCTTCGCCGGTAGCTTCAGCGGCGTGCAGACCGTTGTCCACGATCCCGAGCTCATGCTTCCGTTCGGCGAGAAGTACGTCCAGCAACTGCTGGAAATCTATGGTCCGCCCAGCGGTCCGACGCGCACCGCGAATGACATCTTCGACTTGGTGGACAAAGCGAACCCAGCCGCACTGCCGTACTTCTGGATTACCTGCGGAACGGCGGATGGCTTCCTCGAGAGCAATCGGGAGTTCGTCGCTCTCCTGCAACAGCGCAAGATCGCGTACACGTATGAAGAAGCGCCCGGCGGCCACGGCTGGGCATTCTGGGACGAGGAACTCCCGGCCATGTTCCGCGCGTTGTCGCGCCACATGGAACTCGGCCCGGCACGGCCGATCGTACCGCCCATCATGCCGGCCCGCCAAAGCCCGGCGCCGCTGCGCCGACCCTGAACGGGTGGCCCCGCTGGGCTTGAACTCTGCAGTTTGCCCGCAAGAAACGGATAGCGACGTTTTTCATGCCCGCGTAATCTCTTTCCATGGGGAACGTCATGGAAAAGATGCCCAGCCACATTGGTCCGGGAGAATTCTGGGAGGCGGTGCTGCAGCGCGACCGCCGCTTCCAGCATCTGTTCGTGTACGCGGTGCGCTCCACCGGCGTGTACTGCCGCCCGACCTGCGCCTCCCGCCGGCCGCGGCGTGAGCAGGTCAGCTTCTTCGCCGGGCCGGAAGCGGCCGAGCGCGCCGGGTTCCGCGCCTGCCGCCGTTGCCGGCCGCGCGAGAATGCCTTCCGCGATCCGCATGCCGAAGTGGTGCAGCGCCTGTGCCGCTATATTGACGCCCACATTGAAGAGCCGGTGAGCCTGGCGGTGCTGAGCCGCGAAGCCGGGATGAGCGCGTTCCACCTGCAACGCACGTTTAAAAGGGTGCTGAGCGTGTCGCCGCTGCAGTACGCGCGGGTGCGGCGGTTGCTCAATTTGAAGTCGCGCCTGAAAAGCGGCGACGACGTGACCTCGGCGATGTACGCCGCGGGATACGGCTCCAGCAGCCGCTTGTACGAGCACGCCGCGGGACAACTAGGCATGACGCCGGGCGCCTACCGCAGCGGCGGCGCGGGAACCGAGATCCGCTACGCGCTGGCCGGCTGCAACCTCGGACGGGTGCTGGTGGCGGCGACGGAACGCGGCGTTTGCGCGGTGCGCCTGGGCGACTCCGATTCCGAGCTGGTCGCCGAACTGCACCGCGAGTTTCCCATCGCGGCGGCGCGCCAGGATGCGTCGTCGCTGCAAGACGTGGCCAGCCGGGTGGTGGCCTGCGTGAATGGCAATGACGCGCACCCCGACATCCCGCTCGACATCCGTGGCACCGCCTTCCAGGCGAAAGTGTGGGAGACGCTGCGGCGCATACCACGCGGCGAAACCCGCAGCTACGCGCAGATCGCGCAGGAGATGAAGCAGCCCAAAGCGGTGCGGGCGGTGGTGCGGGCGATCGCGTCAAACCCGGTGGCAGTGATTGTCCCGTGCCATCGCGTGGTGCGCAGCGACGGGTCCCTCGGCGGCTATCGCTGGGGCTTGAAGCGCAAGGAACAGTTGCTCGCGTCGGAACGGAACCAGAAGTCAGCAGTCAGGAGTCGGTAGTCAGCGGCTCACTGCTCAAGAAAACGGCGCCGCTCGCGCGACGCCGTCTTGGTTCTTAAGCCATCGACTAACGGCCATCGACCATCGACGCTTTACGAGAAGCGAATCTTTACATCCTTGTGCTTCTCCAGGTGGATGCTGTCGATGAAGCGCACCTTGCCGGTGGACTTGGTCATGATCAGCGACGAGGTGCGCACGCCTTCGCCGAAGAAGCGCACGCCGCGCATGAGCGCGCCGTCGGTAACGCCGGTGGCGGCAAAGATGAGCTGCTTGCCGGGCGCCAGTTCATCGGCGGTATAGATCTTGTTCTTGTCCTTGATCCCCATTTTCGCAATGCGCTCTTCCAGCGCCGGCTTGTCGATGATCAGCCGTCCCAGCATGTAGCCGTTGAGGCAACGCATGGCGGCGGCAGTGATGACGCCCTCGGGCGCGCCACCCGAACCCATGACGGCGTGTACGCCGGTGCCGATGACGGCGGCCGAGATTCCCGCGGACAGGTCGCCATCGCTAATCAGCTTGATGCGCGCACCCGCCTTGCGAATGTCGTTGATCAGCTTTTCGTGGCGAGGCCGTTCGAGCACGATCACCACCAGGTCGTCCACGTCGCGTCCCAGGCGCTGGGCGATGCTCTTCAGGTTGTCGGCAACGGGGGCGTCCAGGTCCACCGCGCCGTGGCATGACGGGCCGACCACGATCTTGTCCATGTAGCAGTCGGGCGCATTGAGCAGCCCGCCTTTTTCCGACGCCGCAAGGACAGTAATCGCGCCGGGAGATCCGGTCGCGCAGAGGTTCGTACCCTCCAGGGGATCGACGGCGATGTCAATCTCGGGCACGGGCTGGCCGTCACGGAACTCGGCGCCGACTTTTTCGCCGATATAGAGCATGGGCGCCTCGTCGCGCTCGCCCTCGCCGATGACGATGGTGCCCTTCATGGGCACGGTATCCATGGTCCGGCGCATCGCCTCGGTGGCGACATGGTCGGAATACTTGCGTTCCCCCTGGCCCATGCTGCGGGCGGAGGCGATGGCGGCGTTCTCGACAACGCGCAGAAATTCCAGCGCGAGGTCGCTCTCGATGTTGACACCGAATTGTTTGGCCGCCTTGGTCGGTACCTGGGTCGTAGCCATGAATGCCTCCTCACGCGACGATGAGTTCCGTTCTCCGGCCGCGAGTTCTTCCTGCGGCGCGCCGAAGAAGGGGAATGATGCGCCTCCGCTCAAACCGCGTCAATAGCGCCGTGCGGGAATAAATTCGGCCATGATGGGTTCTCTACCATGCAAAGCGAACACGGCGGCGCCGCCGGTCGCGATCCAAATTTCGGACTCGAGGAGGTTGAAATGGTTTTCATGGAAGCCGTGGCTTGGGGCTCTTCTATCTCAGGCAGAGCGCTTGGTACGTGCGGCAATCAGCGACTTCAAGCTGGCAACCAGCGCCGCAGCTCCTTCGGTGATTTCCAAATCAGCGTCGCCGGTCCATTCGAAGTCCTCATCCCCGGCACGGAGCACGAGCACGGGAATGCGCCAGCGATCGCTCACGTCGGCGGCAAAAAGCTGCTTTTCGGTGAAGGAAAACGAATGGCCGACCACGACGGCGGAGAATTCGTGGTTTTCCAGCAAATCGAGGGCGCCAAACGTGGTGCCGACCGAGGTCACATCGAAACCGGCCCGCTCCAGCAGGCGGTGGCGTGCGGCCAATAGTCGATGATCGCAACTGACGGACAGGACACGAGGCCGAATCAAGATGGCACCTCTGATATGAGCCGCAATTCGGCCCACCTATATCAACACGACGTTACGGCCCGGGACGCGGTGGCGGCAAGTTACCAAAGGCATAATGGGGAAGTGCGAAAAATTTCGTCCCGTTCGGGGATGAACAGCGCAAAAGCCTTTCTGGGCGGGCATTTCAGAAGGCATCAATGCCGGTGATCGAGTTGCCAATGATCAGGGTGTGAACGTCGTGCGTGCCTTCGTAGGTCTTAACCGACTCGAGGTTGGCCATGTGGCGGAAGACCGGGTACTCGTCGGCGATGCCATTGGCGCCCAGGATGTCGCGGGCCATGCGGGCGCATTCCAGCGCCATCCACACGTTGTTCCGTTTCGCCATCGAGATGTGTTGCGGGCGTGCCTTGTCCTGGTCCTTCAATCGCCCGACCTGCAGCGCCAGCAACTGTGCCTTGGTGATCTCGTTGATCATCCACACCAGCTTTTCCTGGACGAGCTGGTGGGAGGCGATAGGTTGGTCGTGGAACTGCTTGCGGAAGCCGGCATACTGCAGGGCGGTGTCGTAGCACGCCATGGCCGCGCCGATCGCGCCCCACGCGATGCCGTAGCGCGCCTGGTTCAGGCACATCAGCGGCGACTTCAGGCCGTCGCTCGCGGGCAGCAGGTTGCAGGCGGGAATGCGCACGTCTTGCAGCGAGAGGCTGGAGGTCACGCTGGCGCGCAGCGACCACTTGCCATGCACGTCGGCGGCGCGAAAACCGGGGCGGTCGGTTTCCACCAGGAAGCCGCGGACCTTTCCGTTTTCCTCCTCATTCTTCGCCCAGATCACCGCCACCTGGGCGATCGAGCCGGAAGTGATCCACATCTTTTCGCCATTGAGCACATAGCTGTCACCGTCGCGGTGGGCGCGGGTGCGCATGGCGGCGGGATTGGATCCGGCATCGGGCTCGGTGAGGCCGAAGCAGCCGATGGCTTCGCCCTTCTGCAGCGCGGACAACCACTTATTTTTCTGCTCGTCGCTGCCGAAGGTGTAGATGGGGTACATGACCAGCGCCGACTGCACGCTGGTGAAGGAGCGGACGCCGCTGTCGCCGCGCTCCATTTCCTGCATGACCAGTCCGTATTCAACGTTCGACATCTCGGCGCAGCCGTAGCCCTTCAGGTTGGCGCCGAAGAACCCGAGATCCGCCATCGGCTTTACCAGTTCGCGCGGGAAGCGGCCCTCGCGGTTGCACTGCTCGATGATGGGGACGAGGTTCTCTTCGATGAATTTGCGGGTGTTGTCGCGGACGAGGAGTTCGTCAGGGGAAAGCAGGGTGTCGAATTCCAGGAAGTCAACGCCGCGGAATTTTAGGGACATGGGAGCTCTCAGCTGTCAGCTATCAGCCATCAGCCATCAGCTGACCGTAAAAGCTAACAGCTAAGAGCTTGCGGCGCAACGCGCCGCATCACGCCGGCTGCCGCGTTTCGCGCAGGTAGGCGTCATTCTTCGAGAGCCAGTCCTGGCGCGGCGGGTAGAAGACGTCGAGGTCCACGGTGTCCTCCATGGCCTGCGCCTTGTGCGGCATGTGGGGCGGGATGCACAGCACCTCGCCGGCGTGGACGACGATCTCGCGGCCGTCAATCCAGAATTTGAGCACGCCCTCCAGGATGTAGGTGAGCTGCTCGTTCTCGTGGCTGTGCTCGGGCACGATCACCCCTTTTTTCAGCAGGACGCGGGCGATCATCAGGTTTTCGCCGGTGATCATCTGCCGGTCCAATTGCGGGTTGAGGTGTTCGAGTTCGACGTCGTTCCAGCGGGTGTATTTCAGAGGCATGGGAAGTCTCTCGCAAGGTCAGTCGGTTAATCGGTCTGTCGGTCTGTCGGACCTCCGGATCACAGACGACCGATCGACCGAAAGACCGAGAGACCTGTTTCGTAGTGTAAAATCAATTCCGACCCAAAGAGCGGAATTATCCAGTATTAAGGCGCATTCGGAGACAATAAATGGCAAAAATCGCAAAGACCGCCGACCGCAAAAAGGTCATGGACACCACCAAGAGCACGGATTGCCCCAAGTGCGGCAAGCCGACCCGCATCGTGAAGCGCATGAAGGACCGCGACCGCAACGTGCCCGGCGGGATCTACATTTCATGCTCGGCGTGCGAATTCTACGAGAAGCTGTGAAACCGGTAGCTGGCAGTTGGTAGCTGGTGGCTGGGGATTCAGCTACGAGCTACTCGCTGCCAATTACAAGGATGGCCGCAACCGCAGGGCCGCCGCTTGGGAATGTGACCGGGGTCACATACCCGATGTTCGACGGGCAGCGAGAATCAAGAAAGCTGAAGGCTGAGAGCTGAGAGCCGACAGCGAGTTTCGAGGGACCCATGTCCTCCTGGTTGCAAAACAAATTCGAAAAGAACTTCCTCATCAGCACGGTGGATTACGTCTTCAACTGGGCGCGGAAGTCGGCCATCTGGCCGATGACCTTCGGCCTGGCGTGCTGCGCCATCGAGATGATCGCCTCCTCCACGTCGCGATTCGACATCGCGCGCTTCGGCAGCGAGGTGTTCCGTCCCAGCCCGCGGCAGAGCGATCTGATGATCGTCGCCGGCACGGTGACGCTGAAGATGGCGCCGGTGGTGAAGCGCATTTACGACCAGATGCCCGATCCCAAGTGGGTGATCTCGATGGGCGCGTGCTCCTCGGTCGGCGGGCCGTTCAATACCTACGCGGTGCTGCAGGGCGTGGACAAGATCGTGCCGGTGGACGTGTACGTGATCGGCTGCCCGCCGCGGCCGGAGAACCTGTTCTACGCGCTGCTCAAGCTGCAGGACAAGATTGACCAGATGTCGCTGGCCAAGAAGCCCACCGAGGTCCGCCTCGACGAAAACATGGTGGAGAAGTTCAAGCGCCAGGTGATGATCGCGCAGACGCTGCAACCGAAATAGTCGCCAGTCGTCAGTCTTCAGTCGTCAGGAAAAGCCCGGTCGAATTCGGCCGGGCCTTGATTTTGTGCGCGCGAATGAAATGCAGTTGACGGGCTAATCGCTAACTGCTAATTGCTAACTGCTATGAGTGACTGGCAAAAGATCGCAAGCAAATCCGACCTGCCGGGCGACGGCGAAGCTAGGGAATTCACGGTGGGCGAGAAGGTCTTCTGCGTAGCCAATATTGACGGCACGTATTCGGCGATGGACAACGTCTGCGTGCATCGCGGCGGGTCGCTGGGGCAGGGAGTTATCCTCGACGGCAAAGTGGTGTGCCCGTGGCACGGCTGGATGTACGACCCCAAGACGGGCGCTGCCGACGTCAGTCCCAATGCGCGCGTGTCGGTGTATCCGATCAAGTTGGAAGGCGAAGACGTGCTGATCGAATTTTAGTCCCGCTGATCACCACGGAGACGCGGAGGAATGAAGAATTAAGAAGTCAGAATGAAGAATGAAGACGGCACGGGCGCATTCTGACTTGTTACTTTATTAACTGTCATTTTGGTTCTTTTGCCGCTTGTGCGGCCGCCGCGGCGAAGGTTGAGGCGACATACGCTGCCAGCACGCTGAGTGAGCCGCCGTAAACCGCCATCCAGGTCCACACCCAGTTCAGATTCGTTTTTTCCCAAAGGCTGCGCACCGGCGACTCCGTGTGTCGCACGCCCCAATCAGTTGAACACGCTCATTCGACCTAAGTTCCGTAAAGATTGGTAAAGGACTTTTGTGGCACACGCGGAGGCGCCCTTCAGGCGGCGGGCTAGGGGACGGCGCGCCGCGGGCGAGGCGCTCGCGGCAACACAGATTTGTGCGTCCGTGGATGGTGGCCCCGGCGACCACCACCCCATCACGCGCGGCGCGTGCTGGGGACCCCGGTTCCGGCGCCGGGGCCTACGTCTCAGGCGCCGTTGTTACTGGCCGCTGGGTTCCTTGGTCAGCGGCGGCGGCTCTTCGGCGGACGCAGCGAGATCCAACTGTGCGCTCCAGTCATGGGCCTGAAGGCTGCGCACCGTGCTGTCTACCGCTTCGATTTCAGTAATTTCTTCGTTTGCGGCGGCGCCGAGTTCGGTGAACTTCCGTGCGGAGGCAAGAACCCTGCTTTCCAGCGATCCGACCGTGCTGTTGTAAGACTTCACCGCGCTGTCGAGGGCCCGGCCGACACCGGCGAAGTGTCCAGCCATGGTGCGCAGTCGGTCATACAGTTCCTTTCCCAAGTCGCTGATCACCTGCGCGCTTTCCGCGATCGTTTCCTGCCGCCAGCCGTAGGCCACGGCTCGTAGCAGCGCGATTAGTGTAGTCGGCGAGGCGGGGATCACGCGTTGGTTTACCCCTTCCTCGATCAACGAGGGATCCTGCGACAACGCCGCGCTGAAAAACGCCTCCCCCGGGAGGAACATGACGACAAACTCTGGCGTCGGCTGCAGATGCTGCCAATACGATTTTGCGCTGAGCTCCGCCATATGAGTACGAATTTGTGCCGCATGCGCCTCGAGTTTTGCGCGGCGCACATCTTCGTCCTGGGCCTCGAAAGCTTCCAGGTAAGCGGAAAAGGTTGCCTTTGAATCCACCACGATGTTCTTGCCGCCGGGCAAGCGCACAATCATGTCGGGGCGCAGGCGGCCGTCCGCAGTGGTTACGGTTTCTTGCTCCACGAAGTCGCAGTACGGCAGCATGCCTGCAATTTCGACCACGCGCCGCAACTGGATTTCACCCCAACGCCCGCGGACCGTGGGTGAGCGTAGCGCTTTCACCAGGTTGCCGGTTTCGGTGCGAAGTTGCTCCTGCGTCTGCTTCAGAGAGTTCACTTGCTCGGTGAGCGTGCTGTAGGCGGTGGTACGCGCCTTTTCCAGCGTGCGGATTTCCTCGTCAAAACGGCCGAGCCTCTCCTCGATCGGCTGTACAAGGCGCGCTACCGCATCTTTCTCTGCGGTAGTTTCCGCCTTGATTGTGCCCAGCTTCTGCGTCGCGAGGTTTAGGAACGCTTCGTTGTTGTTGCGCAGAGCTGCGGAAGCGAGTGCGTCGAATGCATCCTTGAGTTTTTGGCTTGCCTGGTTGAGTAGTTCGCGTTCCGCGACCAGCCGCTCGCGCTCCGATTTCAATTCCGCCTCGGCGGTGGCCCGAGCCTGTTGTTCGACTGCGAGATTCGAGCGGACCGTGGCTAATTCCGAGCGTGTGGTGTCGGCCTGAGCTCGCACGGCTTTCAGGACGGATTCGGCTCCGACCGCCCGGAGTTCCACTGCACGTGACTTCTCGTGTCCGGCAAAATACGAGATCGCGGACCCAATGGCCACGCCGATTAGCAGCGACACCATTGCGACTGCCCATTGGTCCATGATGTACTCCTTTAGGGGGGAGATCGAATGCTATCACAGGAGATTTGCACCGGGTTCGCGCATCCAATCGAGCGATGACAAGACGATTCCTGTCGATTTTTATCTTCGCCCTGTCGACAACCCTTTCGGTCGCCGTCGCCCAGCAGTTTGACGACCAGGCGGAGCAACAACTGTTGCAGATGCTGAACCTGGAACGGGCGCGAGCCGGGCTGCCCAGCTTGAAAGTGGACGACCGCCTGACGCAAGCCGCGCGCGCGCATTCGGTGCTGATGGCCAAGGCAAAGCAGTTATCGCACCAGTTTCCCGACGAGCCGCCGCTGCCCAAGCGCCTGGCCGCGACCAATCTCCGCTTCAACCAGGACGCCGAGAACGTTGCCTATGACTATTCCGTCCAGGCGGCGCATGAGGGCCTGATGCAGTCGCCGCCGCATCGCGCCAACATCCTCAGCCCGAAATACAACACGGTCGGCATCGGCGTAGTGCGCAGCGGCGACCAGTTCTGGGTGACGCAGGACTTCGCGCATCGCCTCCAGGAATATTCGGTTGACGAAGCTGAAAACGCGATCATCGCCGGCTGGCAGCGCGAGCGACAGCACGCGAACAGTCCGGCGGCGCAGGTTGTGCGCATACCACAATTGCGCCGCATGGCGTGCGCCATGGCGCAGCAGGGACGCCTGGACTCGCACGCGCCGCTGATCTTGCCGGACGTACAGGTGGCGGTGGTTTACACCGAGTCGGACCCGGCGAAACTGGCGGCCAATGCCGTGAAGATGGCCCACGATACCAGTGTCACGCGCGTTGCCGTGGGCGCGTGTTTCGCCGATAGCGAGCAGTACCCCGCAGGGGTGTGGTGGGTGGCGATGGTGTTCCTGTAGAAAAATTGCAGATTGACGATTGCAGATTGCAGATTCGCAACACGTCCCAGGCGGTGACCCAACTCTGAACCATTCTTCAATCTGCAATCTGCAATCTTCAATTGAATGGAACCTTCTTCCCTCGTCTTCCGTATTAGCAGACAGATGGGACGGATGGCTGCTAACCAAAAGCCTCATCCACCGTCCAAGGAAACAGGATCGGAGGAAGTTATGGACGCGAAGTACAACTGGATCATCGACAACACCGGCATCCGGCTGACCTTGAACATTGTGGGGTTTGTCATTTGGCTGCTGGCGTGCGCGGCCCTGCTGAGCTTCTAGCCGATCGCTCACGCGCCGCGGGTCTAGCAAGACCTTCCAACGCGCGTGCCGGGCCAAGGGGCCAAAGCAGGGTTGATCGTCCACCACCGCGGCGGCAGCCACCCTCGGCGCCACCGCAAGAAAACCTAGCCACAGAGGACACGGAGATTTGAGGGAGGGCAAATCCCCCCTGAACCCCTGGTGTGTCTCCTCAGGCCTTCGTGACTCTGTGGTGGAAAATTCTTATTGGATCGGAGCGGTGGTTTCCGCCTTACGCGCGTAGTGGGACGCAACGTAGTCGTCGAGAATGCGGATGAATTCCTCGACGATGTGATCGCCGCGCAGGGTGGTAGAGAGCTTTCCGTCAACAAACACCGGCGCCACCGGTTCTTCGAACGTTCCCGGCAGCGAAATTCCGATGTTGGCGTGCTTGGATTCGCCCGGCCCGTTGACCACGCATCCCATCACCGCCAGCGTCATTTCCTCGACGCCTTCGTAGCGCTGCTTCCACTCCGGCATCTGCCGCCGGACGTAGGTCTGGATGTCGTCCGCCAACTCCTGGAAAAACGTGCTCGTGGTGCGGCCGCATCCCGGACACGCCGTCACCTGCGGCAGGAAACTGCGGATGCCCAGCGATTGCAGAATCTGCTGCGCGACCGCGACCTCCTCGGTGCGGTCTCCGTTCGGTGCGGGGGTGAGTGAAACGCGAATCGTGTCGCCGATACCTTCCTGCAGCAACAAGCCAATCCCGGCGGTCGAAGCCACCACGCCTTTGGTTCCCATGCCGGCTTCGGTCAGACCCAGGTGCAGCGCGTAATCGCAACGAGCGGCGAGCCCGCGATAAACGTCAATCAGGTCCTGCACGCCGCTGACCTTGGCGCTGAGAATGACCTGGTCGCGCCGCAGGCCGTACTTTTCCGCCAAGACAGCCGAATTGAGCGCGCTCACGATCATCGCTTCCATGGTGACGTCGCGCGCTTCCCTGGGTTCCGGCAGCCGCGAGTTTTCGTCCATCATGCGCGTCAGCAGCGCCTGGTCCAGCGATCCCCAGTTCACGCCGATGCGCACCGGCTTCTGGTTCTGGACCGCGACCTCGATCATGGTGCGGAAATTGTCGTCGTCCTTGCGCCCCACGCTGACATTGCCAGGATTAATGCGGTACTTCGCCAGAGCACGCGCACACGCGGGATATTTCTTAAGCAGCAGATGGCCGTTGTAGTGGAAATCACCGACGATGGGGACGTTGACACCGCGACGATCCAGCAGATCCAGAATGCGGGGCACCGCTTCGGCGGCGGCATCGTTGTTGACCGTGACCCGCACCAGTTCCGATCCGGCGCGCGCCAACGACTCCACCTGCTGCGCGGTCGCCAGCGCGTCCGCGGTATCGGTGTTGGTCATGGATTGCACCACCACCGGCGCGTCCGACCCGACGCGCACTCCGCCCACGTCGGCGGTCACAGATCTACGGCGATGAATTTCTGCCATGTATTGAGTGTAACAAGTCGATGGTCGATGGTCGACGGCAAAAGCAAACCCGGCCGAGGGCGGCCGGGCTCAATCTTGCGTTCTGTTTTTCTGACGACTAGTTCCTGACCTAGCCACTGACCACTGTCTTACGGCAATCTCTGCAAACTCGGAATGGTCTTCGCCAGATCGTTGTAGATGACGATCACGGCGAACAGGATCAGCAGCACGAAGGCGAGCTGGTAAATGCGTTCCTTCAAACGCAGGCTGATGTCGCGCCGCCGGATGCCTTCGATTGCCAGGAACAAAATCATCCCGCCATCCAGGATGGGGAAGGGAAACAGGTTGAAGATAGCCAGGTTCAAGCTGATCGCCGACATCAATTGCAGCAGCGGCGTCCAGCCCTGTTGCCGGGCCGCGTCGCCGGAGGCCTGCGCGATTCCGATGGGGCTGGAGAACTGTTTTACCGAAACCTTGCGCTGCACCATCTTCTCGACCAGTTCGATGATCAGGAAGGAGTTCTTCTTGTTCTGTTCCAGCGACTTGGCAAAAGCCTTGCCGAAAGGAAGCTTGTCGCTGCGCATCGGCTCGGCCGCCTGGAAGCCCAGCCGGTAACGCTTCGTCCCCTGCACCTCGGCCAGCACCGGCGTGATGTTCAAGTTCATTTCCGACCCGTTGCGCAGCACGCCCACGGTCACCGGGTTTTCCTTGTTGGCCTCCAGCGCTGCCAGTAAGGCCTCGATGGAGCGCACCGGCTTGCCGTTGATGCTGGCGACGATGTCGCCCGGCTGCATGCCCGCCTTGGCGGCCGGCATGGATTCATCCACCTTGCCGACCTGGATCTGCCGGTTGGGGATCAGGCCCATCTCACCGATTTCGCTCGGCCCCACCGCCTTGGGAACGATTTGTTTCTCGGTGATGACGCTGCCATGCTGCACCGCGATGTCGAGCGGATGTCCGGGACTGAGCATGGCCTTCAGCAGCACGTCTTCCCAGGTGGGATTCTGCTCTCCGTCCACCCGCACAATCAGGTCGCCCTGCTCGATGCCTGCCTTCTCCGCCGGCGAACCCGGCGCGACAAAGCCCACCACTGCCGGCTGCTCCAGATAAACCGGGTGCTCGTAGCGGACCATGAACACGCCGGTCAGCAACCCGATGGCGAGCACGATGTTGGCGAATGGCCCGGCGAAGGCGATGATGAACCGCTGCCAGCGCGGCTTGGAGGGAAACTCCCGCGGGTCGCCGGTATGGGCCTCGAGCGGGTTTTCGCCCGCCATCTTGACGTAGCCGCCGAAGGGCAGGGCGTTCACGCGGTAATCGGTTTCGCCGTGCCTGATTCCGAACAGCCGCTTGCCAAAGCCGATGGCGAACTGCTCCACCCGCACGTCGAACAGTTTTGCTGCGGCAAAATGCCCAAACTCGTGCACGATGATCATGATCCCGAGCACGACGGCAACCGCCGCCAGGTCGACAAAGAAATTTTCCATCAAGTGGTTTAGGAGTCCTTTATGAGCTTACTTGGGCGGAATGCGGCGATCGGCTGCCGCTCCTTGACTCAATTTTATCCCAAGCCGACCGGCGCGCCTCAGCATCGGCCGCCAGTACCTGAGTAATAGATTCGGGATGCACGTCCCCAGTTTCACGAACTGTGCTCTCAACAATGCGGGGGATATCGGGGAAGCTGATCTTGCGGTCCAGGAAGGCGGCCACTGCGACCTCATCGGCGGCATTCAGGGCAATCGTCTTGGCCCCGCCGGCCTCGGCCGCTTCATACGCCAGCCGCAGGCAGGGGAAGCGCTCCAGGTCGGGCGGGCTGAAGTCCAGCGTCCGCAACTCCTGGACAGGGAAGCGCAAGTCCGATCCGATGCGATCCGGATAAGTGAGCGCGTACAGGATCGGCAGGCGCATGTCGGTCACCGAAAGCTGCGCGAGCAAGCTTCCGTCCACGAATTCCACCAGCGAATGAATCGTGGACTGCGGATGCACGATCACGCCGATGCGGCTGGCCGGCATGCCAAACAGCCGGCAGGCTTCGATCACCTCGAATCCCTTGTTCATCAGCGTGGCCGAATCGATCGTGATCCGCGGCCCCATTTTCCATGTCGGGTGATTCAGCGCCTGCTCCGGCGTAATGCCGTCGAACTCCGATGCCGGCAGGTTGAGGAACGGGCCGCCGGAGGCCGTCAGCCAGATGCGCTCCACTTCCTGGGCGCGCCCGCCGCGCATGCATTGGTGTACCGCGTTATGCTCGCTGTCGATGGGCAGCAGCGGCTTGCCCTGGCGCCTGGCTTCCGCGGTGATCAATTCGCCGGCGACCACCAGGGCTTCCTTGTTGGCGAGTCCCAGAGTCTTTCCGGCTCGCACCGCCTCGTAGGTCGCTTCCAGTCCGGCGACGCCCACGATGGCGCTGACCACGAACTCCGCTTCCGCATGCGTCGAGACGGCAACGTTTCCCGCGGGCCCGTGCACGACCTGGATATCGGGGAGCCCGGCCATCTCGAGCCCTTCGCGGATCGACCGCGCATCCTCTTCGTTGGCGATGGAAACCAGCCGCGGTTTGTAGCGCAGCGCCTGGCGGAAGAGCGCGTCGGCATCGTTTCCGGCGGCGAGCGCAACCACGGAAAATCGCTCGGGATACGCGCTGATGATGCTCAGCGTGCTGCGTCCAATCGAACCCGTCGACCCGAGAATGGCGATTTTTTTCATCAGCAGATCGGAAATTCGTGGGTCAACCGCAGCTCTCAACGCCGAGCCGCCTGAAGACTGACGACTGGAGACTGGCGACTACCCCAGCACGCGCCACGCCGCATAATACCAGAGCACCGGAGCGGCAAAGAGCAGCGCGTCAATGCGGTCGAGCATGCCTCCGTGCCCGGGAAGAATGGTGCCCGAATCCTTCACCCCGGCGCCGCGCTTGAGCAACGATTCCGCCAAGTCCCCAATCTGGGCCGCAATGTTGATCGCCGCCGAGAGCACGGCGAAATGCCACAGCGGCGGCATCTGTGGCGGCAAGTACGCCTGAGCCGGCGTCAGCAGCCCGGCGGAAATCAATCCACTGCTGATCGGCCGCGAGTAGGCGAACACCAGCGTTCCGCAGACGATCGCGCCGAGCAACGATCCCGCCGTTCCTTCCCACGTCTTGCCCGGGCTGACGCGTGGCGCCAGCTTGTGCCGCCCCAGCGCGCGCCCGGTGTAGTACGCCACCGTGTCGCCCATCCACACCACAATCAGGATGTAGAGAATCAGGAACGCGCCCGAGCCTTGCTGGCGTAATTGCACCAGCATGGCCAGCGGTATCGCGATGTAAACGAATCCGAACGTCGCCGCCGCTGCGGCGGGGAATCCGGTGGACAGCGGCTCGCGGCGCATGGCCAGCGCGAGAAACAAGAAAGCGACTCCCACCACGGCAACCGCGATGCCAAACAGCATCTGCGAGGTCGCGATCAGGTAGTCGCTGCCGGTCTGCGCCGCCAGCGCCGCAAATCCCAGGACGGTGACGACGTAGAGAGGGCTGCGAAACGGCTCGACGTTGTAGTGGCGCACCAGGTCCACATACTCGCGCAGGGTGAGGACGGCGACCGCGGCCACCACTGCGGCCAGCAGCGGCACCGGCGCGCGCAGCACCAGGACGAGGACGATGGGAATCAGGACGGCCGCGGTGGCGACACGCTTCATTTAGCGCGATGGCTCCCGTTGCCCGCGGCTGAGGAGGGGTGCTCAGCGCCATTGCCCAGCCCGCCATATCGGCGCTCACGCTTTTGATATTCGGCAATCGCTTCCAACAGGTTTGCGCCGCGGAACTCCGGCCACAACGTGTTGGTCACGTAAATTTCCGCGTACGCCACCTGCCACAGGAGGAAATTGCTGAGGCGCATTTCGCCGCTGGTGCGGATCACAAAATCAAGTTCCGGAAGATTTCGGGTATAGAGGTGCCGCGCGATGAGCTCTTCGCTGAACTGGAGGTGCGCCAGTCCGCCGTTCTGGGCGGCGGCGTGCGCGATCGCCTGGAACGCGTCCACCAGCTCCAGCCGCGCGCTGTAATTCAGGGCCAGGGTGAGCCGCAGCCCGGTATTGCGCGAGGTCTGCTCGCGCGCCCAGTTCATCCGCTCCTGGACCTCCGGCGGAAGCTCATGCTGCCGCCCAATGTAGTCCAGGCGAATATTGTTCTTCTGCAGTGTCGGAAGTTCCCGCTTCAAATACTGCCGCAGCAGCCGCATCAGAAAGCCGACCTCGGTGCGCGGCCGCCGCTGCCAGTTTTCGGTGGAGAAGGCGTACAGCGTCAGCGACTGAATGCCGACGCGGGCGGCGGTTTCTACGGTCGAACGAACCGAATCCACGCCAGCGCGATGTCCCGCAATCCGCGGCAGGTGACGCTGGCGTGCCCAGCGCCCGTTGCCGTCCATGATGATGGCGATGTGCTTTGGCAGCCGCCGCGGATCCAATTGCCGGTAGATCTCTGTTTCCTTCCGGTCGAGTCCGGAAGGCGCACTAACTTCCAAGGTTGACCTCTGCGGAAGGGAGCTGGGAACCCAACATCGTAATTGTACCGCCTGCCGACATCACTTGTAAGGCGTAACCCGCAATGCAGGCATCAATAAAAACGCCGGAGCATAAAGCTCCGGCGGAACAATTGGGGGAGAAATCGGTTACGCGGTGCGCCGCGGGCGCGTGGTCATTTCCCGCATCTGCGAGAGCACGCTCTGCCACTGCATGCCATTGAGCTTCGGCAGGAACGGCACCAGCTCGGAGATGAACTCGTCTTTCATCAGGTCGCGGGTCTCCTCGTCGTGGCCGCAGCCCACGATCAGGTCGGGCACGGTCACCTCCAGCGCCCGCGCCAGCCGTGCCAGCGACGACAAGGTCGGCGTCGCCTTCTCGTTTTCGATCTTGGATACGTAGGTGCGCGGCACACTCATGCGCAGGGCGAGCTGCCGCTGGCTGAGCCCACTGCGCTGCCGCAGGGTGCGGATGGCGAGCGCCACCTGGATGCCGTGGCGGTGCATCGCCGGCGGCTGCGGTTGCGGTTCCGGCTGCGCCAAGATGGGCTCGGGCTCTTCCTGGTCGAGCGACGTTTTGCAACGCCGGCAATTGTTGTTGTTGGTTCTAAACTGGACGAGCTGACAACGGTCGCATCTCACCACTTCCCGTGAATCTACAGGAGCTAAGGTCGTAGCCATCAGGCTTGTGGGAGATGCCAGAGCGGGCACCTTACCGGGTTAGGGCTTTTGTCAAGCTATAACCTTGGTGCATAATTTGCGGCAAGTGTTAAGGTGTGTCAAGACCTATTTGGGGTGATTCCGCAAGATAGCCTGTGCAAATCCTAAAATATGAGGAAAACACGGGATAAATATAGGCGAATCGGGGGAGAAAGCCGTGAACGACCGTCAGTCTGCATGGTGTTTACTAACTGAGTTCACCCAGTCGGAAAATTTGCGCAAGCACGCACTCGCGGTCGAGGCCTGCATGCGCGCTTACGCCCGCAAGTTCGGCGAGGACGGGGAAAAATGGGGTGTCGTCGGCCTCATCCACGACTTCGATTACGACCGCTGGCCCACCCAGGAAGACCATCCCTACCGCGGCAACGAGATCCTCACCCAGCGCGGATGGCCGGACGAGCTCAAGAAGGCGGTCATGTCGCACGCCGACTACACCGGCGTCGCCCGCGAGACCGCGATGGAAAAAGTGCTCTTCGCCTGCGACGAGCTTGCCGGATTCATTACCGCCGCCGCCCTGGTCCGGCCGGACAAATCCATCCGCTCACTGGAAGCCAAATCGGTGAAGAAGCGCATGAAGGACAAGGCGTTCGCCCGCAGCGTCAGCCGCGAGGACATCGTCAACGGCGCCGCTGCCCTCGGCGTGGACCTGGACCAGCACATCGCCTTCTGCATCGAGGCCATGAAAGGGATTGCCAAGGAGTTGGGGTTGGAAGGCAGCGCCGGCGCGACTCAGCCGTAGCCGCCGATTCCGCAGCGGGCCGGGAGTGCCGTTTCGGCGTAATTTACGCTAAGGGCTGTTCACGCCAATTGAGACACATCAGCGCTTTGTCTGTAGGTCTCGGTACAACACAAGCTTCTTAATAATTTCTTTTGCCGCAGCGTTTGTCGCGCCCGCATCCGTTCGTCTGTTGGCGCGAGAGAACCGAAACAGCTCCTTGCTCGACCGATCAAATACCGAAGCCGACGCTCCACTCTTATTCGCCGACCCTCCGCTGCCTTTGACGAAAACGTTCGCTTGTTGCTGCTCAGTGCCGAACACAATGCGGTAATCGAATCCATCGTCGGTCGCGACAAAGTGCAGTTGATGGGCAGGGCCATGTTCGTTCAATTTCTGCAGCAAGACAATCTTGTCAAGTTCGGTGGCCTCGATCTTAACCTTCAATTCAGTTACAGGTTTTCCTTGACCAAGGACATTCGTTGAGACACAACACAGTAATGCTGCCATTGCCGCGACAAGTAGAGTTCTCATTTAGGCGAGATTCTATTCCCTTGGATTTGGTGAATCAATCGGCTGGCCGGAGGCGAACAAACGGCGCAAACAAGTGCTAAGGGCGGATCGGGATTGCGATGTGTCTGGTCGCACCCGGCCTTGCCTTTGGTGCTTAGGAAGGTCGCGTCGGGATTTCGACCCACTGCCAAAGGCCGAAACCGCAGCAGAATACCCGTGCAAATCCAGTCTCAATTGTGAAGCTCGGGTCAGGTACTTCCATCGCAAGCCCTTGGCCGGTGACATCGCACGTGATGAGAAGCCACGCAATGGGTGCGGCACGCAAGTAGGTTGGCAGTTCCTTTTCCTTGCTGCAGACGGTCGCAATTATGTCTTGAGCCGAGGCAGATTGCACGCTGAAGGCGAAGGATGGTGCCCAAACGCCTCCCAAGCTGGCGCTCGTCCTACCGATATACGCCCAAGTCACGTCCGGGAGTGGATGCTCCAACGTCAGCGGTCGCTCTCTGGGGATCTGATTGGTCCTGATCGTGTCTTCTACGAAGCTCGCCAGGCGCTCGGCGATTTCGTCGCGCTCGTCACGACGCGGCGACCATTCCGGACGGAACTCGAACTGAACCACCAACGCATCCGGGTTTCTGGACTTGAACCGTGCTTCAGCGGAGGATACCGCGCGGGTGGCCTCGATTGTCCACCTCTGTGGCTCGGTCTCGTGACGCGGTTCGGCGTAAATGGCACTTGTAACCTCAACGCCGATTAGTTGCCCGTCGATTCTCAGGAGAGCGTCGGGACGTTCGCGGGTCACGTCTTCGATCACCGACAGTTCATATGTTCGTGACCGCACGAAGGCCTCGACCACCCTTCGTTCGTATGCTTTCTTTCGATTGGGATTCATTGGTCGCTGGAGTATTAGGCTTTAACAACCTACTTGACCGGGCCGACTTCGTTTAGAGATGTTATCAACAGTTGTGATTTCAGTATGGTGCCGAACACCACGGGGCAAGGTCACGTTGCGGGCCGGGTATTTACCCTCACTGCGCTGCCCACTATTGGTTGCACTTCGTTCTGGCGTCTTCTAGATCGGCGAGCTGATAATCCGGCCTTAGAACAACGATCTTGCCACCTTTTTGTTGCAGGGCTCTAACGTCGCCATCACTGAGTTCAGAACGCCATTTGAAATCGGACGGATAATCACCTTCTACATAATCAAAAGGTCGATGGGCATGAAACCGACTCATGTTCTCCCCAAACTTGTGAGCATGGCGTTTCACAATCACGCAAGGTTTATTATGCGCGTTCGGCGCATCCGGTTTGGCGTTTTGTGCAAACGCAGCGGAGAGGAGCAACAAAGAAAGAGCCAGGGCTTTCATAGAACTACCCCCCATGATAGGAGCGATTCTAGCGCACGATTCCCCTTCTCACTCTACTGACCCGCGTGTGGCCAGTAAACTGTTGATAAATCGCCATATCGTAAGTTTGCGCTTTCTGTTCGCTGCTTCGGACAATCGCCGTTACGTCTTTTGAAAAGGTATACGCGAGGCAGTCACCACGGAAGACAAATAGCCCTTCTGGCGCAACAAAGTGTTGACACTGACTAAAGAAATCCAGGGATGTCTGCACGGTCCGACGACGATACCGTGAATGGGCAGAAGGGAATACCCTGAAGCGGGATCGCACGAGAGCGGAATGTGTCGGCTCAGAAGGGTGTCTTTCTGTAGGAAGCACATCTTGCGCAGTTCGGTTTCGAGCAACATATGAATCAGGCGGAACTCGTTCTCCGCCTTGAAACACGGATTCTTCACCAGTGGTG
Organism: Terriglobales bacterium; assembly: GCA_049509755.1. GTDB lineage: Bacteria > Acidobacteriota > Terriglobia > Terriglobales > Acidobacteriaceae > JAIQGF01. Next base: position 73,033 of record JBEKZP010000005.1, read on the forward strand.
CCAGACTCGTGATTCTTTTGTCCCAGACCTCCAAGAACTCCATTGCCCATTTTTCGGGAGTGGCAGCACGCCGCAGAAGTAATCCCTCTTTATAAAACTCAACGGTTCTTGTGGCGACGCGATTCGCAATCTCACCGTGTTTGTCTTTGTCGTAACTCACCATGGCGAAAAAATCATTCCGGAGGGTCAGTCCAGCCCTGATTAAGTCCGCTACCTTGAACCCGATCGCATAGCCGTTTTCACCCCCGGAATACGCTCTCCACTGACTCAAATCGTCTTCGACACCACTGAAACAGGTCACGAAATGAGGCAACGGAGCATTCGCAGGAATGTCTGTTTCCTCTTTGAAGAAATCCAGTGCCGTTCTAATGATTGAGGTGGCCTCAGCGTCGCCTGTATTCGCCGGCAGCAGAGTTTCGAGCGATGTTCGGAAGGATGAGGAGGCGTAGCGAATTTCGCTGCTGTCGTTGAGACATGAAACTTGAGTGGAATAGAGTGAGTTCGATTCAAGAATGCCGAGAAGACCTCGCCCATCGGTGTAATGCCACACAACGGTATCTGGGTGGAAGTCAAGTGACTCCAAGTCCCTTATACACTCCAGCACGAAGTCGTCGTATCGACGCAAGTCATCATCTGTTACTGGCATATAGCCGGATTATAGGTCAGGAAGTTCGGGAACCGCGTGGAAGTCCGCACGAAGATGAACACTGTCGAGACAACGGAAGCGCACTAACGCATAACTGGCGTGAAATCCCCATATCGTAAGTTAGACGCGCCCACGCCCACGCCACACCGCGCCAGGTGAATCCGCAAGGTACCCAAGAACCGATTGTTGAACAGTTCTGGAAACTGGAAACTGAAACTGATTTCCATGTTCGTTTTGGTGCGCCGCGCTCGAGCCTAACCTACAATCGCCCCGTGCCGACCGCGCCCCTTGACGGACAAGCCCTGCGCGACACGCGCTACGCCATGCGCCTGTCGCTTATTTTTGGGGTCGTCATGCTTGCCGGCAAAGTCGGTGCGTACCTGCTCACCGGCTCGGCCGCGATTCTCTCCGATGCCGCGGAATCCGTCATTCACGTGGTTGCCGTCGGCTTCGCGGCCTTCAGTCTGAACCTGAGCACGAAGCCTGCCGACGATCGTTTTCCCTACGGCTACGAGCGCATCACGTTTTTCTCCGCCGGATTCGAAGGCGCCATGATCATCATCGCCGCCATTGCCATCGTCTGGGCGGCGGTTGACAAGTGGTTCCACGGCCTGCAGTTCCAGCACCTGGGCGCCGGCGCGCTGTTCGTGCTCGCCGCGTCGGTGATCAACGCCTTTCTGGGCTGGTACCTGGTGCGCACCGGACGCCGCAACAACTCGCTCATCCTGGAAGCCAACGGGAAGCACGTGCTGACCGACAGTTGGACCAGCTTCGGCGTGGTCGGCGGTCTCGCGCTGGTTCTGCTCACTGGATGGAAGCCGTTCGACCCGCTGTGCGCCATCGCGGTGGCAATCAACATCGTCTGGTCCGGCGGACATCTGGTCTGGCGCTCCGCCCAGGGTCTGATGGACTATTCCGATCCCGACACCGGCCGCAAGCTGCGCGAGAAACTGGACCAGGTGTGCGCGCGGCTCGGCGTCGAGTACCACGGCGTGCGCTTCCGCACCACCGGCTACACCCTGATGATCGAGGTCCACCTGTTGTTTCCCTACGAGGTATCGGTGGGCGAGGCGCATACCATCGCCACCCAGGTGGAAGAAAGCCTGCCCAAGGCGCTGGGCGTGCGGGCGCAGGTGATCACTCACCTGGAAGCGGCGGAGGACCACCACAAGGTGCATCGCGACGAGCACCACACCGGCCGGCCGAACAACTGATGTCTGATTTCGGTACGAGTTTTCGCTGGCGTGAGGCGGAGCCAGGTGCACCCCTGGCCAATCACCGATCACGGATCACAAATGGCAAAGGTCAGCCGGCGGCCACCGCGCTCATCTCCGCCGACGTGTGATCCATGACCATGCGCCGCAGGCGGCCGCGCCCGTCCATATCGATGTCCAGGACTTCGAAGGCCAAATCGCGCGTGGCCAGGTGGCGCAGCACCACATGGCTGCGCATCCGGTGTAAGCCGGTCTGCCATTCCAGTACCACCTCGCCGCCGCGCGGCAGACGCGCATCGGAAGCGATCAGTCCCCCGCCCAGGCTCAAGGTCTGTACGTCCACGGCACACTTTCCCTTCGGCGTGATGGCCAGCGCGCTGATGGCACGCGCCGGCTGTACGCGCGGGTACCGCCGCTGACGCACCCAATCCGATTCCGTCACACCCAGTGCGCCCACCGCCAGTTCCTGTGGACCAATGCCGCCCTGGGCGTACACCGAAGCGGCGCGTTCCGGATCGATGCTCACCAGGGCGCGGGCCACCGTAAGCTGCAGTTCGCGGGAGCGTCGCGAGGCAAACAGTCCGCGCGGCGCCAGCATTTCGGCCAGCATCGAGGTTGCGTCCGGCGTGCCCACCCGGCCCAGCGCCTCGATCGCTTTCAATCGCACCAAGGGGCGATCCTTGGCCAGACCTTCGCCCGCGGCCATCTCCATCAGCGTGCCCGCCGTGGATGTATCCCCGGCAAATCCGATTTCGTCCAGCGCTTCCGGCAGCAACAGCGGGTCAATCTGGGGCAGGATTTCCAGCAGCAGCCGGCCGCGCTGGGCTGCGCCGGCGGCCGCCAGCGCGCGAATAATGGCGTCCTGCTGCGGGCGCCCGAAAACCTTGATCCGACCCGGCAGTTCCTGCTCGACAATCTCCGGCCTCAGCCGGCTTAGCAGCGCGGCCGTGCCGACCACTTCGCCGGCCACGCCGGCGCGCATCGTGCCGATCAGGCATTCGATGACATTCTTGCCCACGCCCTGGGCCAGTTCGACGAAGCGGGTTGCCTCGCTGCGCAGCGAGCACTGGCCGAATTGGACTGCAATCTCGTGCGCCGCTGCCTGGGGCACCCGCGCCAGCAGCGGCACCAGGCCGTCGGGCAGGATTGGATGTTGTACCGCGTCGCTGATGAACCCGCGCAGCCGGTTGTCCATGGTCACCCGCGGGCGTACCTCCTGCGCCGTACGCGGCCGGTATTCCATCAGCCGCTCCAGCGTGATCTGCGACTGCATGATCGCCGGATAGTCCCGCTGTTGCGCCGCTTCCTGCGTCAGGCGCACGTACGCCGCGCCCAACTGGGCCTGCATCTCTAGCGAGTCTTCGCTGCAGATCCCCATTCCCACCTGGCGCAGCGCGTCCAATAGCAGGTCGGAGTCAACCTTGCCAAAAAGGTCGGCCAGCTCGCTGACCATGGCGGAGGCCTTGCGGCGCGCGTCGAATTCCTCATTCGCCAGTTGCCGCAGGCAGTTTCTCAGGATCTCGTCGGCCAGGCTTAGATCGCCACGCGCGATCAGTTCCTCGAGGTAAGCTCGAATATTGCGCGCCGGGATGCACCACATGTCCGCCGACAGCAGGACACTCTTCTTACCCTGCTCGGGAATGGAAGCCCAGAACTTGCGGTCGAGCAGGTCGGCATAGGACTCCACCGCCATGCCCGCCTTCGTCATTTTGGCTTCGCGCGAATCGAGCACCGAGCGCAGCGATTCGATCTCTTTCCCCATGCGCTCCATCATCTCGTGCACGGCATTCACTTTCACGTTGCCACGCTCAAACTGCTGCAATGCGAAGCGGATCGCCAGCCGTTCTGCCAGCCGCTTCAGCGAGTTCGTGCCCAGACCTTCATCCTCGCCCTCGACCGGGACCGACAGCATGACTTTGCGCAGCACGCGGCAGGCATCTTTGTCGTTCGCCAGTTCGCGTATCACTGCCGTTTCCGCGTTAGCCTTGCCTTGGAACGTGGCCACGCTGGCCAGCAGGCGCAAGGTCTTGGTGACCGATGACTCCTCGAACAACTCGCCGCCCGCGCCCCTTGAGCCGCTGCCCGATCCGCTGCCCGATCCGCCGCCGCTGCCCGATCCGCCGCCGGTTCCCGATCCGCCGCCGGTTCCCGATCCGCCGCCGGTTCCTGCGCCGCCGCCCCTGCTATCGGAACCCTCCGCCGCCAAAATCAGTTGCAGAAGCTTTTCCGGGTCGTGCAGCCAAGGCACAATGTTGTCAACTCGCTCGGCGAGGGTCCGGGCCGCCAGTTGCTCCGCCATGCCCGCTTCCGTTTCGGGCACAAAGTGGATCTCATTCACCCGGATGGCGCCGTTGTCGCCGATGGTGGCCTTCAGGTGCGCCCCCACCTCGGAAGGCTTGCAGCTATGGAACGCGTTCAGCAGTTGTTCCAGGTCGCGGCGTTGGATACCGTAGGTGAATTGCAGGCTGCCGATGTTCGCCGTTGTCAGCAGGGTGGCAAAGCTGCGTTCCGAGTGCCCTTCCATGGGCATGCCGTCGATCAGCAGCTTGCCATCAGCCGTGCCCAGCAACAGTCCGGTTTCCGGCGCCGCCGCCTTCACCAGTTCGCTCCACGCGGTGTCTACCTGTTTCCGGGTGCGCTGGTGGGCGAGCCCGTACATGCGGACATACTTCAGCAGGATGTTGAGACTGCGCGCGAAGGCCCGTGCGGAATCGACTTGCGACATATCATTCATGAGTGCAGCTCCCTCCGCTACACACAAGGCCCAACCAAAGGAGTGCACCGCAGATGCCATAAGCCTAAGATTGCAAGTTATTGAGCCGGCGAGAGTTGCTCAGACTGGCAGGAGATCATTTTGAGACGGAAAGGCTCATTAAGCCAAAGTGAGACTCAGAATTCAACACCGCAGCCCCGCCACCGGCAAGTGCTACCCGAAGGGTTTTGTAATGGTCCCCGCCGTCGGGGCAGCACACTGCGTGACTAGGGCCATCTAGACAGGACTAAACCGAACGCGGCGTCAGTCGCTGGTCACCTGGACAAGACGTTTCTTGGACGGCGGTATCGCCAGCTTCGCCCACCATGTGCCCCATCCCCCGGTGCACGTTGAGCACAAATTGATGGACGACGCGTATTCCTGCAACGTCCAGAAATCGAGATCATTCACTGGATCCACCATGGTCGCGCTGTAGTCCCCCCAACGGTTGCGGGTGCTGAGGGGAACGTCGTAGAAAGCTTCCCCGAGTTTGTACGTGAAGGGCGACTGAATGGTATTAGTGCCCGCATTGAAAGGTGCGAACGCATACGCAGCCTCGGCAAAGATGCTGGCCGAAAAGTGAGAGAACCCAAGCAACAGGTCGTTCTGCCGGTTCACCGCGATTGACGGATAGGCGTAAAAATCGGTCCCGGTCGAGTCGTCAATTCGCCCGATCTGCTGCACCGTTCCCGTCGTTGAAAGCTGCCACCACTGCACCGCGGAACGCGTCACGCCAGTCGACGGGAGGAATACCGTATGCACCGTCCAGAGCGAACCATTGCGATAAACCACGTTGGCCATGCGGTCATCGTTGATGTCGATCAAGTGACCTGTATCGCCATTGAGTTGCGGCGCAAAGTTGTCGGTAGCGGGAGCCATGGCCCAGGGATTCGGCGTGGAGGCATACGCTCCCTTGGTGTAGGTTTCGCTTCCTACGGCGCCGGAAATGCTGTTGATGCGCAGAAATCCGCTGCCGCTGAAGTTCCCATTCCATCGTTGGACCAGGAACATGGTGGAGAGATCGTTATCGAAGGTGACGGCGGGAGACAGCGTGAACCCGCCGTTGGTGTCGTCGATTACGGTAGCAGGCAGGGTTGTGGCGCCAGTGAGGAGGCTGTTCTTGTCGAAAGCGAAGATGGTCCCTTTGCTGAAGGTGTTGTTGGAGATGGTGTACATGTTCAACGTCACCACCACCCAGGTCTTGTTGAAGCCCACTGAGGGAAAGTCGCCCCAGAACGTGGGCGCCGTCTTGTTCTGGGCCGCGGTCTGATCGGCGGGGAAGCTGTAGGTGGTCCAATTGCCGGTGGGATCGTTCGTCTGCGACATCGCGATCAACAAGACTGAAGTCGTCTTGTACAACGCTGCAATCGATATGAAAATCCAGCGATCGAGAAACGGGTCGTAAAGCACGCGAGGATCTATGGCGTAGTTCCCATTGTCGGGCGACCGGCCCCAAAATGCGCTCAGGCCCACGCCGGATTTTGCGGTGCTTCCGGTCCGCGTCTGCACAATCAAGCCATTGTTAAGCGCGATCAGGAGGTGATTCGGACCGGCAGCCGCATCCGTATCAGCCGGAATCCACCAATAACCATCGAAGCTCATGCCTCGGAGGCCGGCAAAGTTGGCCGTGGGCGCGGGAGAAGCCGCCTGCGCGGCGGGAACCTGGAGCCTGAGTCGCGGCGCTACCTTGGCTTGCGCCGCGGCCGCCGCGGCCACTTCCGGCGGGACGGGGAACGGCCCTGGCGGCTCGCCTTCGATAGGCATAATCGGTGCGATCGGCTCGCGACGCGGCAAGAAAGCTTGCTGCCGCGCCAGCTCGGAAAAATTCACTACCGCGCGGGTCTGCCCCACCGCGGCTTTCCCGGCCACACCCTGGCCCGCGGCCTGAGTGGCGAAGATCAGCAGGGACACAAGGACTAACTGCAATTGGCGGCGCGCCGATGGGGCGGTGGACACTCTGACCCTTGTCCCACCAGAACTCAGAAACATTGGGCGGAGACTCCGTGAGGTTCCGTCTAACTCATGCGGACAGCGATACGGTATCCGAGCCGCTCCACAAGTCAAGCCATTTGACGTGCTGGAACGCCCTTTTCTTGCTTGCGCGCAAGCAGTGAGTGAACCGCCGAAACACGACCCACACCACGCTCTTGCCACCTGCAGAAACGGGACACCAAAACCAAGGTAAGTCGACTGCTGTCATCTGCCTTCCCATAACTCGCTCATCGTGTTACATTGCGCTCCCTGCAAACAAAGAAGTGTGAGTTTTGGCACGATCCTTCGGGTGTGAGGCCCTGCTATGCGGGAACGAATCGCCTCGCTGATGTTTCTCCTGTGCATGTGCCTGTCCGTCTCTGCCAAGGATCGATCTCCTCTCGTCGCCGTAATCCTATACCAGGTTAATTCAGGTACTGCATACGTCGAGTTGGCAGATTTCGCGGTGAACGGAAGGCGCGAGATGTACGTCTGCAAGAGCTCGACCCTTACAGGCGGTGAGTACAAGCACCTGGATAAGGCCACCATCGAACCGGGAATGGTACTGGAACGAGCGCCAGGCGGCCCCCTCACCCTGACGGCAAAATCGAGCTCCAAGTGCGTCGTACCTGCGAACTTAAAGTTAGACAAGAGCCGGTCGTATTCAGCCGCTGAACTTGCGGATATGGCGGCTATCACAGGCACACTGGCAGGCCGCTCCAGCAATGCCGGCGACGCAGTTCCGACCAACATCCAGGTAGAGATGCAGGTGCACCTTGTGGCAGAGGCGGACACGGAGTTGGCGGAGTATCTGCGGGCGGAGCGTGCCAATACGATCGAACTGTGGAGCAATTTTCTCCGGCAATTTCCGGCCTCATCCCGGGTCGGTGACAGCCGCAAAGCGCTTGCCAGGCTGATCACCGACGAGGGCGACCGCCATTTTGCCGACTATCGCAAGTCACAGGAGGGAGGCAAGCCGCGCTTCGACGAATTGCGCCAAGCGCGCGTGGCCTCGCAGAACGCCCTGGAGGCGCAGAAGGGGTTTGTCGCCGCGGAAAGGCTGCGTCTGAATACCGACTCAGAACTGTATAGGATCGTCGGACTTGCACGTTCCGAATTCAATGCATACCTCAGAGCGATCAGCGAACACACGGGTGGTTATGCTCACCTGACGCAAGCGCAGTCACACTTGCAGGAAGTGTATCTGGTCGATGCTTCCTATACGGCGGCAGAGCAACTCAAAATTGCCGTTTACACCCAAGCGCAGGAATTCAATGCGGCGGTGCAGTACGCCGAGTCCTTGCTGGCGGAAAAGAAATTCGATGGCGCCTATACTTCCGTCGTCCGTTATAAAAGCTTCGCCGGCGAGGTGCAGCGGGTGGCGGCAGTGGTCGACGCTGCCTTTGAATACCACCGCAATCTTGGCCGGCAGTTCATGAACGAGGCGAATTGGGAGCGTTCCATCCGTGAATTTCAGCGTGCTCTTGAATGTAAGGACGATGCCGAAACCGCCGCAAGCCTGCAGAACGCGCAAACCGAACTAAAGTCGCTACGAGACAAAGAAGCTGCGCTTGCCACCGCGGCCGAAGCTCGAGCCCTGGTCGCGAAAAAGCAATATATCGAAGCCTACGAACTGCTGGACAGTTTGTCGGAGTCGCAGCACCCGCTGGTGGATGAGGATCTTCAAGCGTTGAAGCCGCAGTACTTACGGGCCCTCACCGACAGGAGCAAGGAGTTGCTGCGCATCCATTTGCCAATCCGCGGGCGAGCCGACGAAAAGGCGGTACGGCAGGCGTTCGATTATCTCGAGGACGCAGGTAAGCTGGCGGACAACGAGCAAATCAAGATCAAGCTCGACCAGATCAGCGATAAGCTGGCCGACTACTACATCAAGGAAGCGAAACGGCTTTTCGACAAGCCGCGCGGCTCGGGCGTCGGACTGGGATGGCTGTTACTCAGGGAGGCCGAACACTTCAAGCCCGATGCTGGAGAGTTGCGCAACCTGATGACAACCTACGCGCCACACTTCGACAGTCGCGCCAAACTGTCGTTGACCGTCTCGTTTCGCGACCAGACGTCCGGGCGGAACAGCTTTGGCCTTGCCGATCAACTCGCGGACGCGGTCATCACCGGTCTGGAGAACTCGGGACTTCCCGGCCTGAAAGCTGTAAGCCAACAGCAGCGTTCTTCAGACCCAGACGAGGTGGCCAGTTCTGGGCCCTTTATCTCCAACTATCACGTTGTCGGGAGCATTACTCAACACCACGTCGACAAGAAAATAGAAACGCAATCGTTGCAGTCGCACTATCGCTCCGGCATGCACGATGTGAAAAATCCCACATGGCAGCAAGCCAAGCGCCAGGTTGAAACCATCCAGCAGGAACTGGAACGAGAGAACCAGCAATTGAGTGTGTACCGCAGTTCGAACAAGAAAAAAGAAGCCAGCGAAACTTCAGCTGTGGTCACGGAGACCGAAAAGAAGTTGACCGACGCGAAGAAAAGCCTGGATCAGATCCCGGAAACAACCATGGAAGAGATCATTCTGCCTTACAACTACACCCGGCGCACCATACAGCTCAATGCCGTGGTGGAGATTTCCTTCCGTATCTCCGAATCATTTTCCGACAGCCGTGGCGCCATGGACAGTGTCCACGTCGAAATTCCTAATAAAGTAATCGTACTGGAGAACGTGAAGCCTGACGACGTGGATCGCGTAGTGGAAGAGGGAATACCACCGGACGAAGTGGAGTTACGGCGACGGTCAGAAAACCAGGCCTCGGATGAATTGTTAAGAAAGCTCATTCAACGCCTCAATGAGGTGCCGCAAAAGGTTATTGAGCAGGCCCGCGCCTATTCCTCCTCCGGTGATCTGGAAGCTGCGGCGGAAAAGTACGTCCTGTACCTGAATACGACGGCGGGGAAATCCAACCTGGAGCGATCCGAAGCGCAAGAGTTCCTGCGAAAAGAGTTCGACGTGAATTCGCTCACCGCGCAGTAGGCGGAGCTCAGCGCAGCATGGCGTTGGCGTCTCTCGCGCGCTTCAATCCGTCCCGTGCGCGCTGGCTTTGCGGATCAATCGCCAGCACCTGTTCGTAGCGGCTGATCGCCTTTTCATAGTCTCCGTTGGCCATGCAGGCGTCAGCCTGGCCCAGCAGGTCCGGAATGTCGTCGCGCGTCCACATTCCGTTCTCGGACGGTGCTCCGCGCCCGGTTGACTTTCCCGCGCGCGCGGAGGAGGCGGGTGCCTTGGCCGCGACCGCGCCTTTCGCAGCCTCGTCCGGCCGCGGCGGCGGTGAGGCTTGCGTCTCTGCTGCTATCGGCGGAGCCGGCACCTGGCTTGGAGTGCTCGCTTCGGCTGCCACACTCGGCGGCGACTTTCCCCTCGCGCTCGATTCTCCGGCCAAGTTTCCCGGATTGATAGCACCTGCCGGCTTATGCTTCAGGATAGCTACACCGACACCGAGCAATACCACTGCCAGCGCGACTGCGATCTGCACTCCAAACCTGAAGCGCCGCACGCCTTTGCCGGGGCTCTTGCGGCCGCCGGCTGCGGGGAGGGGATTGTTGTCGAGCGCGGAAGGCGCCAGCCTCCGCAGGTCAGTCTGCAAATCGTTCGCCGATTGATACCGGTTCTCCGGCTCCTTCTCCAGACACTTCAGGATGATCTCTTCCAGCCGCGGTGAAATCGTCAGTCGCAGCCGTCCGGGCGGGGGCGGGGGGCTGTGCAGGATATCGGTAATCAAGGAGGCCGTCGACTTGAATTCAAACGGACGGCGCCCCGTTGCCATCTCGTACAGGACCATCCCGGCCGCATAAATGTCAGCCCTGGCGTCTACATTTTTCTCCTGCAATTGCTCCGGCGCCATGTAAGGCAAGGTGCCGGCTGCGCCATGCAAGTGGGTGGAAGATTCGGTCGTCGCGCCGTCGCTGTGGCCCGGAGACAGGGCCTTAGCGAGGCCGAAATCCAGCACCTTCAGCCGCCCGTCGGGCGTGACTCGCACATTTCCAGGCTTCAGGTCACGATGAATTACGCCGTGTTCGTGGGCCGCGACGAGCCCTTGGGCCAGTTGCGTCCCCAGGCGTGCGATCTCTTTTTCTGTCAGTGGGCCGGCGGCGATCTTGTCGCTGAGCGTGATGCCGGGGATGTACTCCATCACCAGGAAGTCGATGTCGTTTTGCCTGCCGAAATCGTGAATGATGGCAATGTTGGGATGATTGAGCCGGGACAACGCCAGGGCCTCTTTGCGAAAAAGCTTGCGGGCAGACTCATCGGCCAAGGTGCCGGGTGGCAGCACCTTGATGGCGACTTCGCGATCCAGTTGTCCGTCGCGAGCGAGATAAACCTCGCCCATGCCGCCGGAACCGATTTTTTGCAAGATGCGGTAGCGGTCGTTGATGCCGGGAAGCCCCAACACCTCAGCTAGCATACGAGGTCCCTTGTGCAAATAGGCGGCAATTCTGGTCTTGTCCGCCCCACCTGTCAAGCCAGAACTCTGGTTTTCCAGAGACTTAGAGCTTGTAACAAAACCTCTCGTTGTACAATCCCAGCCTCTGGAATATTCCTTTTGCTCGTGAGAACTTCTCATGGCTGCTGCGCTTCTTCCTGATGCGCTATGGGGCCTGATCGAACCACTTCTCCCAGTTTCACCCCGAAGCCGCAAGCTGGCCGGCCACGTGTACGCGACCGGGCTTGCCTCACCGGCATCCTGTTCGTACTCCGAAGTGGCATTCCTTGGCGGATGGCGCCGAAAGCATCGGGCTGCGGCTCCGGCATGACTTGCTGGCGGCGTCTACGCGATTGGCAGCACGCCGGAATTTGGGACTTGATTCACTTCGGGTTGCTGAATTGGCTTTCGCGGGATGGTCAGATCGACTGGTCGCGTGCGGTTGTTGATAGTTGTTCGGGGCGAGCGGTTTTTGGGGGCTGAAAACAGGGCCGAATCCTACCGATCGAGCTAAACGTGGCAGCAAGCGCCATTTGATCTGTGACGGGCGCGGCATTCCATTGGCAATCGAACTGACCGGAGCCAACTGTCACGACTCGACACAAGCCTTACCACTGCTCGATGCCATTCCGCCGGGTCATAGAACGCACCTTCGCGTGCATGAACCAGTTCCGTCGTCTTCGCCCGCGGTATGAAAAACGAGCAGATATGCACGAGGCATTTCTGTCGCTCGCTTGGGTGCTGATCTGCTGGGATTTCCTACAGGGCCAATTCCCGTGATCCTGCCTGCTAAGACGATCCCAGTCCACGGTGAAATTGAAGCCGAGTGCGATCAACTTCCCGCATCCGGACCTCAGGCCCGCGTAGGGTTCAGTTGTGTTTTTCCATGTTGAAAAGTTCCTGATGCAGGCAAGGGCCGCGGCAAACTTCGGTTCACTTTTTCAATTGACGAACATAGGTTGCGAGTTCGTTTACCTCGTCGGACGTCAGCTTGCCTTCGAACGCGGGCATTTTGTTCTTTCCTTTTGCGATCGCATTCGTGAGCTCCGCTTTGGACTTCTTTTGAATCTCCGGCGCGCGCAGGTCTGGGATATTGAACTTCTTGCCCATCGCGGTGTTTCCGGTAGCGTCGGCGCCGTGGCACATGGCGCACTTGGCTTTGAACAGTGTCTCGGCTGCCCCTTGCGCATGAGCGGCGGGCGTAATGACTGCCGATATCAGCAGCATACACACTGCAAAAATAGCGTAGGTGTTCAATGACTGGGACATTCCTGTGCTCCTCCTGTTGATGATTCCTCGGGGGCCCAACGTAGCCGTGAAGACGTGCACCTTGTAACCGGGCGTGTCAGCACCTAAGAACAACATCCTTTGCAGGCCACATCGCCGCCACCTCCGTGTCTAGAATGTGTAAATCACCGAAAAGCCGGCGGCATGGACTCCGTAGCTTGGCGACTTTTCGTTAGTGGGAAGATAATTCGTGCCCGTCCCGAACTGCATTCCAGCGTAGGCCCAGTCCGTGGCCATTAGGCGCTGGAACATATAAAACGCTCGCAAAGACGCCGATTTGCTGAGCGCGTACGTGGCACTCGGCCGCACCGTGATTTCGTCGTTTCTTAGCGTAGGGTAATCCGAGGCGGGGATGAAAAAGACCGCGGGCGTCCCGGCGGGGAGGGGTGGAGCAGGCGCTGCAAGGGCGAGAGGATTGTTGACATAACTCCCGCCATTGACCGCAGTATCTGTCCGTGCCCGGGTGAACATAACCTGCCCCGCCAGTTCGAGCTTACCGGAGATCAGGTTCTTTCTCCTGATTACGAACCCGAGCGTATCGATCTTGTCGCGATTGTTTTTGGACCAGTTCAGGCAGGGATCTATCTTGCCGTTGGCGTTCTTAGCCGCGACGGTAGAGAAGCAACCGCCGGAAACGATCGTATCGGCGGCTTGACCTTGAAATGCCGCAGTGCTGTTGCTGCCATACGCATCGCCTGCACTGAGGAAACGCTGGTTGTCGTAGGTATAGAATAAATCTGCAACGAAGTTTGCACTCGCCGCATAGCTGGCATCAACGCTTGCCTCCCAGAACGTTCCCTTCTTCAAACCGTAGATCGAGTTGAGGTAATCGTCGTCGTTAAATTCGCCCGTGCCCTGCAGCGAGAACTTTTCGGTCGCTTGCCACTCTAAGTTTGAGCGCACCTTGTGGCGATTGCGATCTGCCACCATGTACCTTCTCATGCCGACCAATTCATTGATGTTGTTGCGGCTGCCGTAGAGGGCCTGCGGCACAATGTTGTCGTTGGGAGAGAAGATGGCTGCATCGCCGGTGAGGGGCGTGGTTGGTAGGCCCGCCACGGGACCGAACCCCGTCAACCCAGTCGCATTCAGGTAGCCTAAAACGCTCGTCGTCGCACCGCCCGCGGGCACGACGTTCGCCATGGGCACCAATGCCAGGAAGGCGTTCTCGTCATACTTCCCCCTGCGCCAGGAAAAGGCATAGCCCAGTCTGGCGGTAATATTGCCCACCGTGCTTTTGCGCCACTCGGCACGCAGCGTGTGTTCATTGGTTGTAGGTGCGTCGGCACAGTTGATCCACGAGCCGGAGCAACTGCGGTCGATTTTCTGCCAGTCGTATCCGGCCTGCAGATATTGCCTTTTCCCCACGGAACGTTCACCTTGCAAGTTGAGCTGGTTGATCTGCTTGCTATAGGCACGATTCTCATAAATGTTTGTATTGCTTCCCAGGGTTGCAGGCAGTCCATTGCGGCCGGCGAAGGGGGACACGCCACTCTTTGACTCGTTCGCATCCTGGAATAGATAGGTGTTGACCGGGGTTTGATTATCGCGGTTGTCGAACTTGTAGGCCGCGCTAAGGTTCCATTTCTTGCCCGGCTTGGCCGTTAGCTTCGCGCTAACCGTGCTTGTCACGACAAGCCCGTTCAGCGACCCGGCCGGCAGGCCGAATGCCAATTGCCCATTTGCCGCCGTCGAGGGGCCCAGGAAAGCGTCGTCTTGAGTGTTGCGCCCGTAAGATCCGGTCACTACCAGCTTGGTCTTGGATGAAATCTTATAGCCAGCGGTCAAACTAAACTGGTTGAACTGGTTGCTCGGCGCACTCGCCATGGTCGCAGACTTCGTCGGATCGTTCACGTCTTGCCAAGTCATGGACTTGACGTTGTTGTTGAAGAACGAACCGTAATACGCGAGTGTCAAGAAAAGCTTCTTGAGCTTGTAATTCACGCTCGCATTGGCCTGCTCGGTGTCCGAGTCCACCAGATCGGGCATGATGATGGCATTTTCACTGACCTGCGATGAAACAGCGCCAAGCGCCTTGCGGCCCGCCTTATGCTCATAACGGAAGCTTAGTGGGATGTCCCATTGTTGATCGGGGCTGTAGCTGAACCCGCCGTCGATCCTGGTACGCTTGGTGGCGAGATCGACGTTGTGGAAATCCGGAACATCGGCCGCACGTATATTGGCCAGCGTGGCTAACTGAGCCGGAGTAGGCGGCGTCAGCACGCCGGCACTGTTGATGACGCTTCCCGTTCCCGCGATCGGATCGAACGAGCGGAAATTGACATTGTTCGCGTTTACCTGCGGCACCTTGGGCGCTATCCAATTTGCCGGCAAAGTGAGGTTATTGGAACCTGCGCCCAGGTACGGCGTCTGGTAGGTGTCGGAGCGGTTCGCCAGCAGCTCGTCATAGCCGAAGTTGAACCGGAACTTGCCCTGTTTCCCGAACTCGGCGGACAGATTGCGAGTTTCGAGGCCGAGATTTGTGCCGGTGAGGCGCCAGCGCCACGTACTACCACTGTCGTAGGCGGCACCGCCGCGCAGGTCGAAATTGCCGACGCCGAAGGGGCCTTGATTCTGCAGGCCGTTGTATTCGCCGAATTTGAATGAGCTGTCGCTGACGCCGCCAACACCGATTTCAACCTTTTTTTCCGGCGTGGTCTGACTCGCAGCAGTAGTTTGCGCAACCGCATTGACCTTATAGCCGGCCACGACCAGCATCAGAACGATAGCGATAAGCGCGCCGCGCACAGCCGGCACCGAACGGGTGACAAAATCTTTTCTATTCTTATCGTTCATGATTGCATCCTTCCCCGATTCAATATTGTTATCGCTGGAATTTGGCGCCGGCCGGATGATTCGAGCCGTGGACCTGTGAGTGGCAATTCAGGCACCCTCGGTAGTTCCCCTGAGCAGGCGGGCTCTGGCTCGCCAGCGGTAGCCGGCCATTGGCGGTTGTTACGTTCCCGCTCGGCAGGTTTGCACCACTGTAAAGACTCTTGCCGTGATCACCGCTATGACAGCTTTGACAGAGCATCGGTGACCGCATCTTCAAGAGCGGCGATAGATTCGAGCCGTGCGGCGTGTGGCAGTTGGTGCAGTCGTCGACAACAGGGGCGTGCTCCCAGAGGAAGGGGCCGCGCTTTTCCGCATGACACGTGTAGCAGGTCTCGTTAACCGAGTTCTTCACGAGCAGCGTCGGACCGGTCGAGCCGTGCGGATTGTGGCAGTTGGAACACGTCACTTTGCCTTCCGCGATCGGGTGCCTCGAGAAGCGATGAATCTGTGCCCGCTGAGCTTTGTGGCAGGCAAAGCAGACTTCGGGCTGGGTCAGCTTGTTGAATACCCTCTGGATGGGGACGTGTGCCTCATGGCAATCGCTGCATGCGACGCCGCGGGTTTCATGCTGGCTGCCCGACCAGTTCGTCCGGGGAAGAATGCGGGACTCGTGGCAGGTAAGACAGGCTGCGTTTCTCACCTCCGCAGACGACAATCTCTTCGACTTGGCTCCGAAAACGACATCCGGCGACTTGTTGCCCGGATCGTTCTGGTGTTCGGCGCTCTCGCCGTGGCAGGACTGGCAGCCGGGGGTGCGCTCATCGGCCTTCACGCCATGTTTGGTCTGATAGATCGAAAGTACCGGCGTTCTCCAGGTTTCGTCGTGGCAGACGGTACAATTCTGATCCCCTTTAAGGGACCGATCCACCTGTGCCATCGCGGGTACGAACCCGAGAAGGCCGACGACCAGCGCGCACGGTGCAAAGAACTGATTTAATTTGTGCATCCTTCGCTCCTCTGGCATGCGGACGGGCCGCCTAACGGGGCCGCACATAATCCTGACTGGCGCACTTCCACAAATCCGCCTCAGCGCTACAACTCGCAACACGCGGCAGCGCCGGCGTGGAAGAGCGTGTCTTGTGGCCAGTTGGCGTTCGAGTAGCACTTGCATATCCATTCGGGTCCATTTCGGAAAATGTCCGGCGCTACGTGCTTTCAATGAAACGGGGTATTTGCGTCGATAGGAGGAATCAGCGCAGATGGATTGCATGTCCGATT
Source organism: Terriglobales bacterium (assembly GCA_049509755.1). GTDB lineage: Bacteria > Acidobacteriota > Terriglobia > Terriglobales > Acidobacteriaceae > JAIQGF01. The sequence goes on from JBEKZP010000005.1 coordinate 89,401, forward strand.
CCGCCACTTGTGTCCGAAATTCGTACGGCGCGACTCGCCGAATGCGCGTGGCGGATGAGCACGCTGGTTCAGGCCGAGGGGACCGCCTCACCGGGGAAATATGACTTCACGCGCGCGACAACCTCGGGAATCGCCATTTCACGGCCTTCCTGCACTTCCCAGATGGACACGATGGGAAAGAATTTCGTGAAGAGCATGTACAAGAACATGAAGGTGGCGCCAAACCCGATGGTGATGGCGACCTCGACCCATGTAGGCGAATAACTGGCTTTCGCCCAGGGCAGGCGGGGTTGAGACAAGGTGGGTACGACAATCGTGAACCGCTCCAGCCACATTCCGATGTTCACTGATATCGAGGCAATCACGCATCCGGTGATGCTGCGCGTTTTCCGGCGGACAAGAATGCCGACGGGGATGATGAAACAGGTCACCACCATCGTCCAGAAAGGTACGGCATAGCGGCCACTGAGCTTCGAATAGAAGACGACCAGGTGGCTGGGATCGCTGCCATAAAACGTGGTGATGAACTCGGCAAACGTGAAGTAGAACCACAGCAGGGCCATTACCAGCAACAGCAGGCCGAGATTGTTGAAGTGGATTGGCTTGAGGTAATCCTGCAGCAAATAGATCCGCCGGATCAGCGCCATTACGATCAGCAACGAGGCGATGCCGGAAAAGATCGCGCCCACCACGAAGTACGGACCGAAGATGCTGGAGTGCCACATCGGCTGCACGGTCATGGCGAATACCCATGACACGACCGTGTGCACTGAAATCGCAATCGGGATCACCAGCACGGCCATCACCGAGATGGCGCGATTGAGCACCCGCTTCTGCTTCTCACTGGCGCACCAGCCCACGGCGAGCAGGCGATAGAGCCATACCGGCTTCGCGCCATAGTCGCGCAGGATGGCAATGTCAGGTATCAGCGGCAGGAACAAGTAAATGGTGCTGGCGGTCAGGTAGACGGTGATGCTGCACACGTCCCACAGCAGCGGCGAGTGGAAGTTCGGATGTAGAAGGACGTTCAGCGCGCGCTCCGGCCGTCCCAGGTCCATGATCACGCTGCCGACACCGAAGAACAGCACCAGCACGGTGATGACTTCGGCGGCGCGCGTGATGGAGCGTCTCCATTCTGCGTGACACAGGCGGAGGATGGCCGAGATCAGCGTGCCCGCGTGGCTGATTCCGATGAAGAACACGAAGTTGGTGATGTAAAAGCCCCAATACACCGGCACGTTCAGGCCGGTCACGCCCAAGCCCTGCCTTAACTGGTGCATCCAGGCGAAGAATGCAATGGAGGTGAACCCCAGGAAGAACAACGCCAGGTAATAAAACGGCCTGCGGGTCGCGATTACCGGTTGCAACAGCACCCAGTCCTGTTCGTTATGTGCGTGGTCCTTGCCCGTCTCCACCGCTCCACTCTCCTTGCGCCAGATAAATCACCTTGGGATGAGTCCCGAGTTCTTCCAGGGGCTTGAAGGCACGCCTGCTGCGGGCCAATGTGGCTACCGTCGAGTTATGGTCTTCGAGATCGCCGAAGTACATGGCCCCCGCGGGACAGATCTCAACACATGCCGGAACGTAATCGCCTTCGGCCAGTTCGCGTTTCGCGGCGCGCGCCTCGTCGCGAGCTTTTTGCAGCCGGTGATGACAGAGCGTGCACTTTTCCACCACGCCCTTCGGCCTCACGGAAACATCCGGATTCAACGCTTCGGTAAACTCTCCGGGAAACTCAGGTTTGTACCAATTGAACATGCGCCGCGTGTACGGGCACGCGTTGGTGCAGTACCGGCAGCCGATGCATCGGGCATAAATCTGTCGCACCACGCCTTCCGGGTTGATCGCGGTTGCCTGAACGGGGCAGACGCGGATGCATGGTGGGTTGTCACAGTGGACGCACGGCAGCGGCGTCGGTCGCATGCTCAGGCGCGGGTATTCGCCCTCGAGCTGCGGAAGCATGCTCATCCAGGAGATGATGCGCCCGCGCGCCGCTTCTTTTGGCGGGACGCACGGAACGTTGTTTTCCGTCTGGCAGGCGACCGTGCACGCCTGACAAGCCGTACACTTCGCTAGATCAATAACCATTCCCCAACGCGGCATGCTGCGTCCTCGTTATGCTCGATGTTATGCGCGATAGACCTTGACGTATGTCCCATGGGCCGATGGCAGGCCCGTGACCTGGTCCGGCTGCCCCTCGACGATCTCCAGCGGATTGACGCCCCGGCACGCCCATTCGCCTCCTGACTTATGGCCATAACCGAGCGGCAAGTGCACCACTCCGGGCCGCGCGCCTTCATAAAAACGAGCGCGCGCCTGGACGCGTCCACGGCGTGATTCAATCCAAACCGAATCGCCATCGCCGATGCCGAACGTGCGCGCCGTTTCAGGGTGAATTTCCAGCCAGCTATCCCAGTTCGCAAATACGTGCACGCCGGCGATCTGCTGCAAGTACGGCAGGTGTGCCCCCTCGCCGCCGGCAAGTGGAAGTTGCTCGACCGGCATCAACAACAAGGGGAAGTTGGTGGTCGCTTCCGGAATCGTGGGCTGGTGCGGCAGGCATTCCCGATCCTCGATCTTGGCAGTGCTCCGCCGCTGCTTTGCCGTGTCGGCCAGCACCTGCGAATAGAACTCGAAGCGCCCGGACTTGGTGCGCAACACGCGGCTCCACTCGCCATGCGAATACGCCGGCTCCCACCACCCGCCTTGCTTCTTCATCTGCTGCCACAGCTCATCCGCATTCGAGTAACTCGGCGCCCACCACCCCGAGCGCTCCATCAGCCGGTTCCAACTGTCTTCAAGTGTCGAGCCGAACACGGCGCCGGCCTGTGCGGCATACAGGCCGTTTACTTCGCTGCGTAGAAACTCTTCGTAACCTGAGAACGGCAGCGCCGCCGCGACCGAACCTCCCAGGGAACCCGCGACCTTGAGCATCACGTCACCTGGGTGACGGACATCTTTGCGCGGGCGAACCGCCGGCGGCGAGATTGAGACCATTGCGTTGGCCACGGTAGGCGGCGTTCCGCCGTCCTGCCACGATTCCAGTCCCGTCGGCGCCGGGATCACCAGATCGGCGAGCACGGCGGTGTCGTCGAGGAATGAACTGAAGCTGACGATGAACGGGACATCTTTCATCGCGCTCCGGAAAGCAGCGCCGTTGGGAAGTGCAAAAACCGGGTTGACCTGATTCAGCAACAGCATCTGCACCGGATACGGCCGCTTTGACACGATGGCCTGCGGCAATTCGCCGGCGTTTGCAACGTGTGTTTGTGCCGAGGGCAGGAGCGGGTCCTTGGCATTCGAGACGAGAGCCTGTCCCGGCAACTGCTGCTGGACCAGCACTCCACCGGGAACGTCAATACTTCCCAGCAGCCCGTTGAGCGAGTGCACAGCCATCGCTGCGTACACGTTGCCCGGCAGCGAGCTGTTGTGCCGGTCGCCAATGGCGAGAACAGGACGGTTCTGCGCGGCTTCGCGAGCCAGCCGCAGGATGGTATCGGCCGGAACGCCGGTCACGGTGGCCGCATCGTTCAGCCGATACTCGGATTTCACCAGCGACTTGAATCCGGTGTGGGAGTTGCCTTCGGCGTCCCGCCAGTCTTCGAATCCAAAAGTGTGTTCGCGAACGAAGTCGGCGTCGTATAGTCCCTCGGAAATCAGCACGTAGGCCATTCCCAGGGCAAGCGTAGCTTCGGTACCGGGGCGAATCGGCACCCATTCATCGGCGCGAGCTGCGGTCATGGAAAACCGCGGCTCGATTTGCACGAACTTTGCCCTTCGGCCTGAAGCCACGTCGCGCCACCGCGAAAACGCACGCATCATTGCCACTGGCGCGCCCCATCCTTCCAGCAGGTTGACGCCGAAACTCAGCACGTAGCGCGAGTTCGAGAAGTCGTATGCGACCGGTTCGGTAACACCCTGTTGCGCGTAAATCGCAGTCTGGAGGGCGTCCAGTCCCGTGGGCATCGTGACGCAATTCGGCGAGCCATACGCCGCCATGAACCGCGACAGCAGGCGCGGTAGCAAGCCGCTTCTCTGGCGATCGACCACAACGAAGGACCGCGCCTCGCCCGAATCGCGCAGTTTGCGCATGCGCTCCGTCAACAGGCCCAGTGCTTCGTCCGACGAGATTTCTTTCCATCGCGGGTTGTCACGCGTCCCGCTGTTGCGGAGTGCCTTTCGCAACCGGTCCGGGTGATACAGCTCCTGCAATCCGGCCAGTCCCTTCGGGCACAGTCCGCCACGATTTACAGGGTGAAGCGGGTTCCCCTGGATCTTGACCGCGCGATTTCCGATCAAGCGAACGCGCAGCCCGCATCCGCCAGGGCACATGTTGCAAACCCCGGTCGCCCACGATTCCGGACCGGAAGGAACCCTCACCTGCTCGCTGTCAATCGCGGCATTGAGCGTGCTGATGCCTTTCAGGCTCACGCCTGAGGTCGCCACGCCAACCGCGCCGCCGGCAGCGAATCGCAAGAAATTCCGGCGATCGAAAGTGAAGCTCATTGCCGTCCTCCCGAGTCGCGCCCGTGGGCCGCTTTGGAACCGAGGAACTCAAGCAGATCCACCACCTCGCCCGGCTGGAATCTCGGCCACGCGACCTGCTGCTGCTGCATGCTTTGAAACATCACCGGGCCGTGGTTCCACAGTGCTGTCGCGATGTGGATCGGTGAAACCGAGGCGCCGGCGAGGTCAGGCCCCGCGCCGCCGCTGTGATGACAGGCTGCACAGCCTTTTGACTGGAACAATCGCGCGCCGCCCTCCGCGCTGCCGGCCGGCTCGAAATATCGCTCGGCAAATAGATACGCGATCAGGTCCGCCATTTCCTTGTTGGTGAACTGTGGCTGGGCGATGTTCTGCGCCTGCATGCTGGCCCGCATCGCGGGCGCATGGTTCCACATATCCGCGGCGAACTGGCCCAGGGTGCGTGGCAGCGCGCGCGAGCGAAGATCGGGGGCCGTGCGGCTGCCGTGCCCTACGGCGTGACAGGCGGCGCATCCCTTGTCGCGAAAGATCTTGCGTCCGGCCTCGGGATCCGCCGGACGAAGATAGGTTGGCTTCGCCGCATTGGGGGCCGATCGCCGGATATAGGCGATCAGGTCAGGGACATCATTTCCGCCAAAAACAGGCCACTTCACGCCGCGCGCCGCCATGACCGACTGCATCGCCGGCGCGTGATTCCACATCGCCTGGATCCAGCTTACCGGGTTGCGATAGGCAGCCCATTTCAGCAGATCGGGCGCTTGCCGCTTCCCTTCGGCGCCAACCCCGTGGCACTTCAGGCATTGCTTCTCCGCCAGCAGGCGGCGACCGCGCTCCGCGTCGCCGGGTTCGTCGAGAGATCGGACCGAATAAAGAAATGCGAACAGGTTGGCCATGTCGGTTTCGGCGAACTTCGGCGGAGCCACCCCCTCGATTCGCATCTTCTCCCACATTTCCGGGGCATGGTTCCACATCGCGGCGAGCAGTTCGGCGGAGCTGAGGTGTCCCGCCGGAGCGCGCGCCAGGTCAGGAGCGCTGTGGCCGCCTTCGCCCAGGGCCGAGTGGCAGCGCGCACATCCCTTATCGAAAAAGCTGCGCATGCCCGCCTTCGGATCGCCCGGAATGAAATATCCGCCTCCGCCCTGCGCCCTCAACGGAACGACAACCAGGACGCAGGCGACGGCCACCGCCGCCACGGCGGCAAGCAGGAGCACACACGACGATCGGCGATTAGCGATGGCAATCATTGCAGTCCGCATTAACTCGATTCTGCTGATGGCAACTGATACAGGCCGCCATGGTGAAGACGCGAAACGCGCGCTCCGGCGGCTTGGTTGCTTGTTCCATGGGGCCGTGACATTCGGCGCACGGCAGGTGTGCTACGGCGACATGTCGGCGATGAGAGAAGAAAACGAACGGAGCCGTTTGCGTCAACTGCACCCAGTTCAACTCCTGGCCGGCCGCCGCGACCGTACGAATCCGTTCTTCCTCCGCGCTGGAGGTGAGTGCTACCTGGTGGCACCCGAGGCAAACGTCAACCGATGGAAGAGTCGCCTTCGCCTGTGTTTGCACACCGGCGTGGCAATCCGCGCACGCCACGCCATTGCTGACGTGCTTGGCGTGGTTAAACGCGATCGGCTGTTTGGGCGTCGCCGCGTGTTGTAAACCAACGAAGCCCGCTCCACCCAGGACGAAGAACAGAACAAAGCCTCCCGCCGCGTACGGGATACGGCTCAGCAGCGACAGCGAACCCAGCAGCTTCACCGGCGGCCCTCCTCGGCAGGCGAATTCAGAAACGCGAACAGGTCGCCGAGATCGTTTTCTTCCAGTTTGGGCCAGGCGATTCCGAGGCTCTGCGTTCGGCGGTACATCTCTGGCCCATGTCGCCAGAGCGCCGTCGCCAGCGAAACCGAATTCACGCGCTGGCCGCGCAGTCCAGGCGCGAGCGAAGTTCCCTCTCCGTTTGCTCCATGACATCGGCTGCAGCCGCGCGAGGCGAACACGCCGCGGCCCGCCTCCACCGAACCATTCGGTTCGAAGTAGCGGAGGCTGTTGAAGAACGCCATCAGGTCCGCCATCTCCTGCCCGTTGAATGTCGGCCGCTGAATGCCGCGGCTGTTCATCTCGCGAAACATTTGCGGAGAGTGATTCCACATCGCGCCCGCGAATTCCACCATCGTCATCGGCGCCTGGCGTCCCGCACCGAGATCCGGACCACGATGTCCACCTTGGCCCTGGACCGCATGGCACTCAATGCAGGATTTCGATTTGAACAGTTGCCAGCCATGCACAGGATCGGCGGGCAGCAATCGGAATTCCGTGCGTGGCGATGTCGAGACTTCGCGCACGTACGCCAGCATGTCGCTCATTTCCGATTTGTCGAATCGCGGCCAGGACATGCCCGTTTTGGGGAACTGCTTTTCCATGGCTGGAGCGTGATTCCACAGTGTCTGTGTCCACTGGATTGGAGTATCGACGCCTGAAATATTCGCCAGATCCGGACCGACCACGCCGCCCTCGCCGTGGATGGCGTGGCACTGAATGCACCCTTTGGTTTCAAACAGGCGGTGCCCTTTCGTGGCGTCGCCGGCCTCGTCCATGTAGCGCGCCAGGTACAGAAACGCGAACAGGTCGCTGACCTCGGATTGGCTCATAGGCGAAGCGCGCAAGTTTTCCTGCTGCATGCGTTTCCACATCTCGGGCGCGTGGTTCCACATCGTCGTGACCAACTGGCCCAGATTCGCCCGTGACGTATTTCGTCCTGCGCCGAGGTCCGGCGCAAGCTTCCCCCCCGACCCGTTGATGGCATGACAATGCGAGCAGCGCTTCGATTGAAACAACATCCCGCCGGCTACAGGATCGCCCGAAAGAAAACTGACACTGCGCCGCGGCATGTGCTCCCGTTGCCACGCCACCACGCTTGCCAGGAGGGCCAGTGCAATTACCGCTGCTGCCAGCCAGACCGTCGGTCGCCGCCGAAGGTTAATCGTCATGACGGTCCACACTCCGCACTACCAGATGCAGTTTCATGGCCAACCGCCAGGGCGCATGCCGGCCGCAGACAGACCAGTGCGCCTGGCGAGTTGCCACCTTCCGGCAACTACCCGGTAACGCAGCCAGATACGGGCGCAAAGTGTGCCTGCGATAACTGCACACGAGCGAGCACGCGAGAAAATTTCAATGAGGGTGTCGGGAAAAGTCGCGGAGCAGCTCTTAATGTGTGTCCGCTTCTCGTACACTTGGCGATTTAGTGCTCTTGAAAGCGTTTTCGTCGATTTCGGGCTCCATCTCGCGCAGCTTGCGATACAACGTGTCGCGCGAGATGCCCAGCAGAGAGGCCGCCTTGCGCCGATTGCCGTGAGTAATCCGTATCGCCCGCTGGATGGCCATGTGCTCCAGTTGTTCCAGGCCGAGCGGCTGGTCTACACCGCGATCGCGTGACGCTGGAACCGCCGACGAACGAAGCAGCCGCGCCAGGTCTTTGTCGGTAACACGCTGCGGGTCCTCAAGCGACACCGCCGCGACTGCCTCCAGAAGGTTTTCCAGTTCGCGTACATTCCCGGAGAATGATTGTTCCAGCAGCAACTCCATCGCGCTACGGCCCAGCACGATGTCGCGGTCATACCGTTCCGACAGCCGTCGTGTGAAGTGTTGCGCCAGCACCAGCGTGTCCTCCGGCCGATCGCGCAGCGGCGGTATTTCGATGACGACGGTTGCGATCCGAAAATACAGATCTTCGCGCAGACACTCCGAGCGCAGTTCTCCGACCGGCCGGTTGGTCGCGGCGATGATCCGGACATCCACCGGGACGGACTTCGTGCTGCCCACCGGACGCAATTCCTTCTCCTGCAGCACACGAAGCATCTTCACCTGTGCCTCCTTCGGCATCTCGCCTACTTCGTCGAGGAATACCGTGCCGCGATTGCCGCTGACGAACAGGCCGGGGGCATCGGCGTAGGCGCCCGTAAATGCGCCACGCCGGAAACCGAACAACTCGCTCTCCACCAGGTCCCTTGGCAGGGCGCCGCAATTCACGGCGACGAACGGCGCCGATGCGCGCTTGCTGGCACCGTGGATAGCTCGAGCCACCATCTCTTTGCCCGTGCCGGTTTCGCCCAGCAGCAGCACCGACGCGTCGGATTGCGCCGCCGTACGCGCCACTTCGACCACGCGCTGCATCATGGGGGAGACGAACACCAGCGATTCAAAGGGTGTTGTGCGCTCGTACAGGTTGGCCTCGAGCTCCGCCACGCGGGTCCGCAACTGCATCATCTCCATTAGCCGCCCGACTTTTTTCCGCACCGCATCCGGATCCAACGGCTTGGTAATGTAGTCCTCGGCGCCGCGCTTCACCGACTCGACGGCCGTCTCAATGGTCGCGAAACCGGTCATGATGATCACTGCCAGGTCGGGATCGTGCTCGCGCAATCGCTCCATGAGCGTCAAACCGTCGCTGACCGGCATTAACAGGTCCACCAGCGCCAGGCAAAGATCGCGCTCCGTCTGCTGCAGTTCCAGCGCTTCGGCCGCCGAAAGCGCCACCTCCACCGAGTATCCTTCCTGCTCCAGGAAGTGGCGCAAGGTATGCGCCAGGCTGGCGTCATCGTCAACCACGAGAATCTTGCTCTGTTTGCCGATGCAATGTTTCATGCGCTAGCTCCCGCTACTGTCGTTTCGCTGTAAACCGGCAAATTCACGATGGCCGTGGTCCCTTGGCGCGGGACGCTATCGAGGCGCACCGTACCTCCGTGAGCCTGCAGGATGTTGCTGGCGATCGCCAGTCCCAGGCCGGTGCCGACGCCCGGAGCTTTGGTGGTAAAAAACGGCTCGAAGATGTGCGGCAGAACTTCGGGATCGATGCCGCATCCATTGTCCGCGACTCGCACCTCGACCGAATCGTGCGCGGACCGCGCGCAAGTCATCCGGATTTTGCCCTCGGGGCCAACCGCCTCCGCCGCATTGCTCAGCAGGATCAGGAACAACGCCTCCAATTGATTGCGGTCCGCCAGTACGCGCGTGCCATCCGCCCCGTTGACGTCCAGCGTCAGCCGCACCCGCTTGGCCATCAGTTGCGGCGACAGAAAACTCGCCACCGCCTGCAGCGTCGCCGCCACCGATTCCGGCTGCTTTTGCCAGGGCGAACTGCGGCTGAACCGCAACAATTGCTGGACGAAGTGCTGGCAGAACACCATGCTCGTTTCCAACCGCTCCAGGTCCGCATTCACATCGCCTTCGAACTTTCCCTCCCGCATCATTCGCATGCGGAGCAACATGGCTGCCAAAGGGGTATTCAGGTGGTGGGCGGTACCGGCCGCCATCTGTCCCATGGTCGTAAGCTTCTCGATTTGAAGGAGAGTTTGGCGAAGCCGAACGCGCTCTCGAATGTCGTCGGTGATCTCAAGAAAGTATTTCTCGTCGGCACGTTCTCGGAACGGCAGCAGGCTGACTTGCACTTCGAGCGGGCTGCCACTCTTGGTCTGCCGCTGCGTCTCTACGTCGAGCACCGGCTGGCCGCTCTCCACCTGCCGCATGAACGTCGCTAACTCCGCCTTGCGGCCTTCGGGCACGGTCGGCAGCACTTCGCCAAGCAGTTCGTCTTTCGTGTAGCCATACAGCCGTTCCGCGGCCGCATTGCATTCCGAAATCCGCAAGGCACTGTCCAACAGCAGGATGGCGCTTGGCGAGCCATCGAGGATGGCCCGGTAGCGCTCGCTGGAACGCCGCAAATGTTCTTCTTTTTCCTTCCGCTCCCGAAGCACGAACCATGCGGCCCAGAACGCAAGGATGAGAGAGACTGCAATGCCGCGGCTGATATACAGGTAGTGCAGCGTTACATAATCGAGATTGCGGAAGAAACGGTTTTCGAGGAGTTCCCAGACCGCCAGCACGAGCGCGACGACGGTGATGCTGGACAGCGTCAGCGTCACCCAGAACCAATTGCGCTGTCGGGTAGGACGGCCCATCGGGCTCACTTCCAACGCCATGAGGGGCGTGTGTCGCATGGAACTGCGAATATGTCTCACGGGTCAGTGATAACCGTCACAGCCTGATGTGAGCCCCGGGCCAGGCATCGTTCGAATGTCTTATTTTCTGACACATTGCGGATTTTCTGACATGCCGTCGGGGAGCGCGGCCGCATGAAGGGCATTTCCCCTTTGCACGCGCGTACTTCCCTGTATGGCGACGCCCAACGTAGACGGCGTATGTCGATCGGAGCAGGAAGGTCTGGATGCCTAACGCAATCGGCGGAGGCGCATCGCGTGACCGTGGTCATCAAGACGCTACTGAACTGATCGCGGCGTCAGTCGCTGGTCACTTGGACAAGACGTTTCTTGGTCGTCGGGATCGCCAACTTCGCCCACCAGGTGCCCCACCCCCCGGTGCACGTGGGCGACTGGGTTGAACACAGGTTGGTCGAAGAGGCGTATTCCTGCAGCGTCCAGAAATCAAGATCGTTGACTGGATCCACCAAGGTCGCGCTGTAGTCTCCCCAGCGATTGCGCGTGCCGGACAAGGTAATGTAGTAGAACGCTTCCCCGGCTTTATACGTGAAGGGCGACTGAATGGTATTGGCACCCGAAGCGAATGGCGCCAGGGAATAGGCGGCCTCGGCAAAGATCGTAGAGGAAAAATGCGCGAACCCAAGCAACAGGTCGTTGTTCCTGTTCACTGCGATGGACGGCCATGAGTAGAAGTTGGCAGCTGTCGAGTCGTCAATGCGGCCCATTTGCTGCGGCGGGACCGTGCCCGTGTCCGTCGGGGAAAGCTGCCACCATTGCACTGCGGAACGCGTCGGGCTCGACGCAGGAAGAAACACCGCGTGTGTCGTCCAGAGCGATCCATTACGATAAACCACGTTGCTCATGCGGTCGTCGCCGGCGTCGATCAAATGATTGGCATCGCCATTGAGCTGCGGCGCAGAGTCACCGCTTGGGGGAGTATGCCCCCACGTATTAGGCGTGAACGGATAAGACGCCGCTGCGGTGTAGGTTTCGCTGCCTACTCCGCCGGTGATGGTGCTGATGCGCAGGAACCCGCTGCCATTAAAGTTGCCATTCAATGATTGCACCATGTACAAGGTGGAGACCGCGGGATCGAAGGTGACGGCAGGAGATAGCGTGTAAGCATTGGTATCGTCGAAGACAGCCCCACCCAAGGTCGCCGCCCCGTTAAGTAAACCGTTGATGTCGAATGCAAAAATGGTGCTCTTGGTCCCGGTGTTGTTCGAGATGGTGTACAGGTTCAGCGTCACAACCACCCAAGTCTTATTAAAGCCTACCGAGGGAAAATCGCCCCAAAGTGTCGGCGTCGTTTTCGCATTGGCCGCTGTCTGGTCGGCCGGAAAGCTGTACTCCGTCCAGTTGCCGATGGGATTGTTTGTCTGCGACATGGCGATGAGCAAGACGGAATTCGTCGAGTGTCCCGCCGCAACAGACACAACGATCCAGCGATCGAGGAATGGGTCGTACAACACGCGAGGGTCGAAGGTGAAATTGCTACTGCTCGGCGATCTGCCCCAGAAGGCATCCAGGCTCACACCAGACTTGGCGGTGCTTCCGTTGCGCGTCTGAACAAGGACGCCATTATTGAGTGTGATCATCAGGTGATTGGGGCCGACCGCTGACTGAGTATCAGGGGGAATGTGGCTAGCACCGTCGAAACTGACACCGGCGAGGCCGGCAAAGTTGACCGTGGGCGCGGGAGAAGCCGCCTGCGCGGCGGGAGTTTGGACCTTGAGTCGCGGCACTAACTTGGCTTGCGCCGCGGCCGCCGCGGCCACTTCCGGCGGGACGGGAAGTGGACCTGGCGGCTCACCTTCCTCAATCAACACCGGGACAGCGGGCTCGCGACGCGGTAACTGGGCCTGCTGGCGCGCGACATCGGAGAAATTCACCACCGCGCGAAACTGCCCAACCGCGGGTTTCCCGGCCACACTCTGGCCCGCGGCCTGGCCGGCGAAGATCAGCAGGGACGCAACGACAAAGTGCAATTGGCGGCGCGACGATGGCGCCGCGAACCCTCTCACTCTTGTGCCACCAGAGCTCGGAAACATTCGGCGGAGACTCCCTTGAGGTTGTACTTCCGTCTAACTCATGCGAATAGCGATACGGTACCCGAGCCGGACCACAAGTCAAGCCATTTGACTCTCTGGTACGCTCGCCTTGATCTCCGCTGGCGCGCAAGGAGTGAACTCGAAGAAAAGGGACACCAAAGGATGCCAACAGACTCCCTTGGTCAGTCGCTGAATTCCGGGTGCCGGGGGATAGCGACTAATAGAAATAGTCAGTTGGTCGGCGCGAAGTAACCTTTGCGAGCGCGGACACGCAGACTCTTGTGGTTTTCCGCCACGATATCGATCGACCGATATCGCCCATCCGGCTTCAAGTCCGCGGGTTTGTATGCCAGAAGATACTGGCTGCGCAGCTCGTCCTGGATCTCGGAGAAGGCGTTGGCCACGTCCTGAATTTTGAAGGGAAAGAAAGATCTTCCGCCGGTCGCATCCGCCAGCCGCTCCAGCACCTTGTCGCCGCGCAGTTTAACGCCGCTGATATTGGTGCTGATGGTGTAGATGATCACTTCCGCGCGCTGTGCCATCTCGACGGCTTCCTCGCGGGATACGCGGCTTTGATTGTCCTCTCCGTCGCTTAGCAGAATGATGGCCCGGCGCGCCGGGCCGATGGTCGCCGCCTTCATCAGCTTGTCGCGGCAGGCGTAGAAAACCGCGTCAAACAGCGCCGTGCCGCCGCCGGGACGCAGCATGCGCACGCCGCGCGAAAGCTGTTCGGCGCTGTCGGTGAAGTCCTGCGTGACCTCCGCGGTGGTGTCAAAACCGATGACGAAGGCGCGGTCCGATTTCGGCCGGACAATCTGGTTGAGGAACTCGATGGCCGACTCCTGCTCGAAGCGGAACCGGTCGCGCACGGAGTTGCTGGCGTCAATCAGCAGGCCGACGCGCAGCGGCAGGTTGGTCTCGCTGCTGAAGCTCACAATCGAGACTGCCGGCTTGTTGTCGTCCACCACGCGGAAGTCGCTCCTGCTGAGGTTCTTGACGAAGTGGCCGTGCTTGTCGGTGACGGTGAAGACGACATTGACTTCGTCGACGCGCTTCTTGAACGTCTCCAGCGGATTGCCGCGCTCGTCGGAGGTGAGGTCCTTGTCCGCCGCATTGCTACCCTTCGCCGGCTGCCTTGTCGCCGGCGATGATGGATCCGGGTCGGCGGAATCGGCAGGCGTCGCGGCGGCGGCCGGCGCCGGCGAAGGCCTCTTGCTGCCGGGCAAATCCTGCAGCACAGGCTCGCTTTTGGCGGGGGCTTCGGCAGGTTTCGCCGGTTCCTGCCTGGGAGCCTCTTGCTTGGGTGGGGGCGCCGGTTCAGCGGGCGCGATGCTGGCCGACGGCGCCGACGGCAGGTCCTGCTCCGGCGGATTCTGCTGTTGGGCTGAGGCGCCTGCGGCCATGAGAAGGGCAAGCGCGCCGCTGAGAAATGGGTATTTCATGGGAAATTTCATTATAGCTGCAACTCGCACCGGCTGCGCACACCGCTAGTGCTAGTGCTTTAGGAGGCGCAGAAAATCCTCTAATTCGGGCGGCAACGGCCGCTCCAGGACGAGTGGCTCGCCGGTGAGAGGCTGTTTGAATTCGATGGCAGCAGCATGCAAAAAGTTTCTCGGAAGAGATAACGCGGGCAGCGCCGGTTTGGTTTTCTCCCGCGGCAGAATCTCGCGCGGCGCGCCGTAGAGCGTGTCGCCCACCACGGGATGTCCGAGCGAGGACAGGTGCACGCGGATCTGGTGGGTGCGCCCGGTTTCGATTCTTACCTCCAGCAGGGTGAATTTGCCACGAGGCGAGTCGATGCGCTCGAGAACCCGGTAGTGCGAGACGGCCTCGCGGCCGCCGGCGCGGCGCGTGGTCATGCGGGTGCGGCGCAGGCGATCGCGGCTGATGGCGGACTGAATCGTGCCTTTGTCCTGCTTCACCGAGCCGTGGACGAGCGCGATGTAGGTCTTGCGCACCTGCCGGCGGGCAAACTGCTCGGCAAGCTTGCGGTGGGCGCGGTCGTTCTTGGCGACGACGATCAACCCGCTGGTGTTGCGGTCGAGGCGATGCACGATTCCGGGGCGCAGTTCGCCGCCGACCGCCGACAGGGCGCCGAAGCGGTGCAGCAGCGCGTTGACCAGCGTGCCGCGATTGCGCGCGTCTTCGGTGGAACCCGCCCCGGCGTGGACCATCATGCCCGCGGGCTTGTTGACCACCGCGAGGTCATCGTCTTCATAAGCGATGTCGAGGGGGATCTCCTCCGCGGTGGCGCGCAGCGGCGGACGCGGGGCGGGCGCCTGGACTTCAATAGTTTCACCGCCACGCAGGCGCGACGAAGGTTTGGCGGGCTTGCCGTCCACCAAGACCTTTTCCTGCGTAATGAGGTCCTGGACGCGGGCGCGGCTGATGTCGGGGAGGTGGGCGACAAGGAAATGGTCAAGGCGCTTGCCGGCGTGCTCGGGGGCGACTTGGAGTTGCTGTTCCATCGGGGAATTAGCCACGGATTAACACGGATGAACCCGGATAACAATGGAAAGCATGGTTCGCTGGAGATAGGTGAGCCACACAGATTATCGCGCGGCGCGGGCGACGGTGGCGGGCTGCTGCAGGCGGACCCGGCGCAGCCAGAGAATGCCGCCGATGATGACCAGAAAAATGGAGATCAGCTGGGTGCCGGTCATGGCCCCGCCGAAGACGGAGCCGCGATCGGGATCGTCGCGGATGAACTCCAGGAAATAGCGCGCTACGCCGTAGAGAAACAAGTATGTTCCCATCACCTGGCCTTCGAATTTCTTGCGCTTGATGAGCCAGTACAGGATGAAGAAATTCACCAGTTCGACGGCCGACTCGAAAAGTTGCGTCGGCTCCAGCGCCACGTTGAGCGGCGTGCCGACCCAGGCGTGCGCCAGCGGGTTCTTGAAAGTCACTCCCCACCAATGGCCGGTCGGCTTGCCGTAGCAGCAGCCGGCGGCGAAGCATCCGATGCGGCCGATGGCGTGGCCGAGCGCCAGGCCAGGCGCGAAGGCGTCGGCGGTGCGCAGCCAGGGCATGTGGTTCTTGCGGATGTACCAGACGGACAAGGCGAGGCCGGTGATCACGCCGCCATAGAAGACTCCGCCGGCCTGGAGAACGCTGAGGCTGAAAATTTCCCCGGGATGCTGGGAGTAGTACCCGAAGTCGTTCACGATCAGCAGCAGCTTGGCGCCCACGACGGCGCCGAGAACGACCAGGATGCCAAGGTTCCAGGCCTTCTCCGGGTCAATCCCCTGGCGCTCGGAGAGGCGCGCGGCGATGGCCAGGCCGACGATCACGCCGGTGGCGACAAGCAGGCCGTAGGTGGGAACGCTGAAACCGCCGAGATGGAAAAGTCGGGGAAACACTGATGATTGGATGCTCCGGGCGGTGTGCCGGAAACAAGAATCAGTTTATCAGGGGACGGTATGGTTCGCGTCGTCCCCTTCGACTTCGCTCAGGGCAGGCTCTACGGGACTTGGTGGGTGATCCCAGCACTGGCGTGCTGGGCTACCAGCGTGCGCCCCTTTCGGGGCTGGGAGAGCAACGAGCACAAAAAGAAGCCGACCCGCGGGGCCGTGTGGTGGGCCGTCAATGAACCTTGGTCAGCAAGATGGGAACCCGCCGCAATCCTTTAGGCATTTCCGCATGGCGGAACATTGCACACCGGATCAGAAGTCGAGTCGAGCTCCCGTTCATTGAGGTGTTGGTTCAAAATCCGGTTACCACCAGCACCTGCTTTGCAGGCCGGCTTACAAGAAGAGATGCTAGGGGAAAGGGCGGAGAAATGGCAAGTGGCTGGACGCAAATAGTTGGCATGCGGCTTGCAATGAACCACAGACGGCACAGGGGGAGACAAAAACAGAAGCATTGCCGATTTTCGATTGCCGATGGCGCTGAGCCGGGTTTTGAAATCGGCAATCGACAATCGGAAATGGCTTTTCCCGAATGTGCTCTGAGACTTAGGGCCTGTCACTTCCGGGTGGTCCGGACCTACCCGGCGCGGCGCGAGTCCTGCAGGACCTCGTCGAGGGCGCTTTCCAGGGAACTGGTGCGCTGGTTCATTTCCTTGGAGATGCCGTCGTACTTGCGCTTGAGGATGTGAAACTCGTCGGCAATATTGAGCGCGGCGAGGACGGCAAGGCGGAGAGAGTCGACGGTGGAGGTCTGCTCAGCGACGGCGCGCATCTTGATGTCGACGAATTCGGCGAGCTTGAAAATATAGTCGGGATCGGTGCCGCGCAGGTTGTACGGCTGGTCGAAGATTTCCACGCGCACGCTGTTTACGTTTCCGTTGGGGGGATTCAACCTTGTTCCTCCACAGAGTTATGAGTAGCGAATTTTGAGATGCGAGCCAACCGGGAGCTCGCAGGCAAACTCACAATTCGGAACCTACGTTGGTACTGGCCCCATTATGCCCCGGAATCTTCGGCCGTCAATTCATCAATTTGGCGCAGCATCTTCTCGACTCGGCCGCGGACCTCCTCGCGCTCCTTGCGCAGGCCGATCATCTCGCCGCGGAGCGACTCGATTTCTTCCTCGCGCAACTCCAGTTGCTCGCGCAGGCGCGAGGTGTCGCGTTCCGCCGCCGCCTTGGCTTCGCGCGCCGCCTTCAGCAGCTCGATGGTGCGGTAAACCTTCTCTTCCAGCGAATGGAAATCGTCGGAAGAAACTTCAGGGGATAACTCGCGTACAGCTTTTAATGACATTCGTCCACTCGCTTTGGGGAGTAAATATTGGGTTGATGCGGGGCAGTATATAGCGAAGGGCGGAAAATTGGGGCTGTGAATTTTTTCGATCGTGTGATCGTGTGATCGGGTGATCGGGTGATCTGATGATGGGTAGCCAGTAATCGTCAGTCGACAGGCATGACTCACCCCCGGGCAGCGCATTGTTGCGGGAACAACGCCACGGATTCACACGGATTCACACGGATTTTGTTTGATCCGCGTCGATCCGTGGAAATCCGTGGCTGAACTTTCTAAGCGCGCAGCGTTCCGCCGAGGGATTCCAGCGCCTGGATGATCTGCTGCGACCACAAGGCGACCTCGTCATCGCGTAGGGTGCGCTCGGCGGATTGGAAGGTGGCGCGAACGAGCATGGAATATTTGCCCGAGGGAATCGAGCCGCCGCGGAAGATTTCGCCCGGCACGAGATGGCGCAGGTCGCTGATGCGCAGGGCGGCGACGGCGCCGTGGATGCGCTCGAAGGCGACACTTTCGTCGAAGGTGAAGGAGAAATCGCGGTCCACGCCGGGGAAGCGCGGGATCGCCTGATAGCGGATTTTGCGCAGGTCGTGACGGTAGAGGCGCTCGAGATCAATTTCGGCGATGTAGATCTCGGGGGTTTCCTGCGCGCTCAGGCGCAGCTTGCGCTCGGCGGCGAGCTCGGGATGAAGCTGGCCGAAGCGCGCCACGGTGGCGCCGTCCATGACTGCGCGCGCGGAGCGGCCGGGATGGTAATAATCGGGCGTGCTGGCGTCGAAGTAGAGCGCGTTGAACTGGAATGCGCCGAGCAGGGTTTCGATGTCGCCCTTGAGATCGAAAAATGAATAGCGGCGGCCGGGCGCGTGCACGCTCGGCGGGATGGCCGCGCCAGTGGCGCCGATCGAGAGGCGGCGCTGCTCCTCGGTGCGCGCTCCCATGCTCTCGTAAATCTTGCCGGACTCGAACAGGCGCACGCCGGCGTTGCCGCGGTTCAGGTTGTACGCCAGCATGTTGAGCATGCTGGGAACCATGGACGTGCGCATCACGGACGCTTCCTCGCTGATCGGGTTGGCGATTTCGACCGGCGTGGCGGTGGAGAAGCGCTGCGCGTCGGCGTGCGAGATGAAGGTGAGCGAAACGGCTTCGCTGTATCCGAGTCCGAGAAGCGAGGCGCGGAGTTTTTCGTCCTTCTTCGCATCCGGCAATTCGATGACGCCGCCAACGAAGCCGGGCAGCGTGTTGGGGAAGCGGTCGTAGCCGTAGAGGCGCGCGATTTCTTCGATGAGATCGATCTCGCGCTCGACGTCGAGGCGCCAGGTCGGAACCTGCACCGTGAATTCGGCGACCGCTTCGGCGGCGGTGGTCCGGCCGGGTGTGACTCCGAATCCGAGACGGCGAAGCATGCGCGCGATCTCGGTATCAGGAATGTCTTGGCCGAGGTGGCGGCGGACTTCGCTGCGGCGCAGACTGAGCGTGGGGCGGTCAAGCTTGCGCGGGTAAGCGTCAGTCTCGGCGCCTTCGAGTTGGCCGCCAGCAGTTTGCAGAATGAGTTCGGCGACGCGAGCGCACGCGGTGGGCGCGATGCCGATATCGGCGCCGCGCTCGAAACGATGCGAAGCGTCGGTGTGCATCGCGTGACGGCGCGCGGTGCGGCGGACGGACGCCGGGTCGAACCACGCGGACTCGATGAGCACGTTGCGGGTTGTTTCCGTGATCATCGAATCGAAACCGCCCATGACGCCGGCAAGCGCAACCGGCTTTACCGCGTCGGCGATGACGAGATCATCGGGATGAAGCATGTGGTCCACGCCGTCCAGCGTCTTGAGCTTTTCGCCGGGGCGGGCGCGGCGGACGATGATCTTGCCGCCTTCCAGCAGGTCGAGATCGAAGCAGTGTGTGGGATGGCCGACCTCTTGCAGCGCGTAGTTGCTGGCGTCGGCGACGTTGTTGATGGCGCGCGAGCTGAGCAGTTCCAGGCGCTGCGCGATTTTTTCCGGCGAAGGCGCGATCTTGACGTTGCGGATGACGCGCGCGGTGTAGCGGGCGCAGCCGTGAGGATCTTCGATTTCGATGGGAAACTTCGCGCCCGAGGGCGAGCGCGCTCCATCGGGAAGTTTGCAGGCGATCGGCTTCAGGTCCTTGTCATAGATGGCGGCGCAGTCGCGGGCCACGCCGTAATGATTCATGGCGTCCACGCGGTTGGGCGTGAAGTCCACGTCGTAGACGGTGCGCGCGCCTTCGCCCTCGATGGATTCGACGGAGATACCGGCGAGGGTGAGGTCGTCGCCAAGCTTCCGGTCGTCCGCCGGAATGTCAACGAATTCGCGCAGCCATGCGGGGAGGATCTTCACGCGAACTGCTCCAGGAACCGAACGTCGCCATTGAAGAACAACTGCAAATCGGTGACGCCGTAGAGCATGGCGGCGATGCGGTCCACGCCCATGCCGAAGGCGAAGCCGCTGTATTTTTCCGGGTCGTAACCGACGAAGCCGTAGAGGGCCGGGTCCACCATGCCCGCGCCCAGCAACTCGATCCAGCCGCTGGCCTTGCAGTTCGGGCAACGCTCCGAGCCCTGGTATCCGGAGCCGCCGCAGAAAATGCAGGAGATCAACACTTCAGCGCTGGGTTCGGTGAAGGGGAAAAACGACGGGCGGAAGCGCGTCTTCACCGAGGACCCGAACAGCGACTTCATGGCATGGTCGAGCGAGCCTTTGAGATCGCAGAACGTGATGTTGGTGTCCACGGCGAGGCCCTCGACCTGGTGGAACATGGGCGAGTGGGTGGCGTCGGGGGCGTCGTTGCGGTAGACGCGGCCGGGAATCACGACGCGTACCGGCGGCTTCTGCTTCTCCATGGTGCGAATCTGCACCGGCGAAGTGTGCGTGCGCAGCAGGAGGCGGTCGCGCGCCTGCTTCTGATCTTGCCCGGCGAGGAAGATGGTGTCCTGCATGTCGCGCGCCGGGTGGTTGGGCGGAAAGTTGAGCGACTCGAAGTTGTAGTAGTCAGTTTCAATCTCCGGGCCTTCGGCAACCGAGTAACCCATGGCTTTGAAGACGCCGACAATGTCGTTCATGGTGCGGACGATGGGGTGCTCGGCGCCAAGGGGCTTCTTGATTCCCGGCAGCGTAACGTCAACCGCGTCGGACTTGAGCTTGGTTTGCGATGAGGCGCCAGAAATGTGCTCGCGCGTTCCTTCAACTACTGCTTCAACTTTGGCCTTCAGCTCATTGACGCAACGGCCTATCTCGCGCTTCTGCGGGCCGGGCGCGGCCTTCAGCCAGAGGTCGTTGATCTGGGTCAGGACGCCGTTCTTGCGCGCCATCCAGCGATCGCGGAAGTCTTTCCACGAGGCCTCGTCGGAGACGGCGCGAGCTTCCTGCTCGAGCGCGGAGGTAAGCTCCGCGACGGCCTTGTCGAGCGCGTTGGGCGAGTAGTCGTCGAGTTTGGGAACGACGTACATGTGAAAAGCTTGGCCACGGATTTACACAGATGAACACGGATAAGGCTATTCAGGTGAATCCGTGAGAATCCGTGTCAATCCGTGGCCCGGTTTTGCTGAAAGCTGATCGCTGACGGCTGCAAGCTTACGCTGCGTGCGCGCTTTTGGCCTGGTCCACCAGCTTGGCAAATCCCGCGGGATCGTGCACCGCGAGGTCGGCCAGGATCTTGCGGTCCAGTTCCACGCCGGCTTTCTTCAGCCCGTTGATAAATCGGCTGTAGCTGAGGCCGTTAATCTTGGCGGCGGCGCCGATACGCACGATCCACAGCGAGCGGTACTGGCGCTTTTTCTGGCGGCGTCCGGCGTAGGCGAACTTGAGGGCGCGCTCCACCGACTCTTTTGCCGAGCGGTAGAGCTTGGATTTTGTGAGGAAGTAACCGCTGGCGCGCTCAAGAATCTTTTTGCGCTTGGCACGACGTTTGGTGCCGCGTTTTACGCGAGGCATGTGTGGCTCCTTTTTTGTTCCGGCACTCGGCCGGATTTTCTTGGCGGCTGGAGGCAAGGAGTAGATCCGGGCCTCTTCACGCGCCGTAAAAGCAGTTTCGAGTTTCAGTTTCAGTTTCGGAAACGGCCGGCTGAAACTGAAACTTGAAACTGAAACTGTTTAGTACGGAATCATCCGCTTAACTTTTTTCTCGTCCGCCTTGTCCATGATGACGTCGCGGTCGAGGTGACGCTTCTTCTTGGTGGTCTTGGTGGTCAAAATGTGGCGCGCCTTGGCATGACCGCGCTTGACTTTGCCGGTGGCGGTCTTCTTGAAGCGTTTGGCGGCGCCGCTGTGGGTCTTCAGTTTCGGCATAGTTCCCCTTGCATCATCGCGCACACAGGCGCGAATTCATTATTGTAGCAAAGCTGGTTCTGCGAAGAATCGGAATGGTGGTGGGTGAGGGTGCTGCCCCCTCCCGGCACGCTAATCTGGCGTTTCCCAGGGTTTATAAGACCCCGCTGCACGGCTGGTGCTACCCACCATGCTGAGGAGTCGTATTCGAGGGCTTCCACTCATACTCAATTACCAAATTACAAAATTACCAAATCCTACGCGCTGGGCGCCTGCGGCGGCGGCGGCGGCGGTTGCTGAGCCTTGGGCGGCGCGGGCTTGTGCTCCGGAGCTTTCTTGCTCGGCGCCAGGATGGCGTGCAGCGTGTTGCCTTCCTGCCGCGGGCGGAACTCCACGATGGCCTTGTCGCCCAGATCGGTGATCAGACGCTCCAGGATCTGGCGGCCGAGGCTCTGGCGCGTCATTTCGCGTCCGCGGAAAAAGATGGTCGCCTTCACCTTGTCACCGTCTTCGAGGAAGCGCAGCGCGTGGTTTTTCTTGGTCTGGTAATCGTGCTCGTCCACGTTGATGCGGAACTTGACCTCTTTGACGGTGATGACCTTCTGGTGCTTCTTGGCTTCGCGTTCCTGTTTTTCTTTCTGGTAGAGGAACTTGCCGAAATCCATGATGCGGACGACGGGCGGCTGGGCAGTAGGGGAAATTTCCACCAGGTCAAGGCTTCTTTCCCGTGCCATTTTGAGCGCTTCATACGGGGGCATGATGCCGACCTGATTGCCTTCGTCGTCAATCACGCGCACTTCGCGTGCCCGGATGCGGTCGTTGGTGCGAATGAACTTCTTGTCGATGCATGCCTCCTGAGGCGCAAACAGCTGGTGAATTATAACATGCGGGAGATGCTGCAATGAGCGCGTCGTAGCGCGAACATCTTACTCATTCGGCGGTCTCTTGTTCAGCACCGGGCTCTCGCCGGTGCCAGTTTCGGTGTTGGCCACCGGCGCAGCTTTCCAGGCACTGGCGTTCTCGCGCGCTGAAGGGCTGACGCCAAAATCCCAGACATACATATTGACGTCCTTGCCCAGCATCTCCACCAGTGCGTACTCGCCGGGGTCGAGTGGTTGTGCCGGGACCACCTTGATCCACTGGCGGTTCAGCGGCTCGGAGCGGGTCTGGACGTAATTTTCCTTCTGGCTCACTTTCCCATACACGGCGACTTCGATGGCGCCGACGACGCGCGCATCCTTCCTGGACGTGGCGCGCACGATGCGGAAGCGGTCGGAGACGTCACTCGGGCCGGTGCGGGCGTCCTGGTCGGTGTCAATGTTGACGTAAATCGCGGGTTGCGGCACGTGCGCCTGCACCGCCGCGCGCGGACCCTTGATTTCAATCGTCTGCTTGGCCTTGGACAGCGGGTTGATGGCGGCGCGCAGGATGTTGCTCTTGCGGTTCTGGTTGAGCTGGCCGCCGTTTTGCACCAGTTCGATCAGTTCAGGGTGGTCACGATAAACGTCGAGCAGGAAGATGCCGCCTTGCGAGGGCAGGCGCAGGCCGGGCTTGATCTCCGGAGACTTCTCCTCTTCCTGCCGGCGCTCGGCCTCTTCCTCGGCGTCCACGGCGGCGATCTCGGCGCTCATCTTTGGCGGTTCCACCTGGCCCAGTTCGTATTTGTTGGTGGCTTCCCAATCCACCAGGGAGACGGGAAGGTCTTCCCAGTCGGAGCGCTCAGCGCTCATGTAGTGCACGCGATCGCCGATCACCTGGCACTTGCTCGCCGTCTGGTAGTTGCCGTCCTTGAGCACGATGCGGTGCGAGGGACTGTCAGGCAGGGCGAAGGGGCAAGGCTTGGGGGCAGGCTCGGCCGCAGCCGGCTTGACCGGAGGCTTGGATTTTGGCGAGCCGGTGCGTTGGGCCAACGAGGAAAGGGAAACCACCAGGGCAAAAAAAACGACGAGACGCCGAGACAAGACCGGCAACCGCATGATCAAATTATCCGCTTTCCTGGGAAGCTCTGCATGGTTAGACCACGGAGCGGCGCGAAAGTCGCGTCGATGTTGCACCAATATTGGTGCATTGCGAGACGTTCCTTTTCGCACCTTTTTCTGGCATAATTGATCGTGCACCCCTCAAGCGGTTCCCAGGCAAACTCCATCCACGGCCTGGGCGAAGTATCCTTCAAAAATTCAGCGCGCGAGGTCGAAGCGGATGTCGGCTAAGTACATCTTCGTGACCGGTGGTGTGGTGTCGTCGCTGGGCAAGGGCCTGGCGGCGGCGTCAATCGGATGCCTCCTGGAGAGCCGGGGTCTCAAGGTCAACCTGCAGAAGTTCGATCCCTATCTCAACGTGGATCCAGGGACGATGTCGCCGTTCCAGCACGGGGAAGTCTTCGTTACCGACGACGGCGCCGAGACCGACCTCGATCTCGGCCACTACGAGCGCTTCACCCACGCCAAGCTGACCCGCGACAACAACTGGACCACCGGCCGCATCTACGAGCAGATCATCGCCAAGGAACGGCGCGGCGATTACCTGGGCAAGACGGTGCAGGTGATCCCGCACGTCACCAATGAAATTAAGGCGGCGATGAAAAAGGTTTCGACGGATGTGGACGTGTGCATCGTCGAGATCGGCGGCACGGTGGGCGACATCGAATCGCTGCCGTTCATCGAGGCCATCCGCCAGATGCGCCAGGACCTGGGGCGCGAAAGGACGCTGTTCGTGCACGTGACGCTGGTGCCCTTCATCGGCGCCGCCGGCGAACTGAAGACCAAGCCGACGCAACACTCGGTGAAGGAATTGCTGAGCGTCGGCATTCAGCCCGACATCCTGCTGTGCCGAACCGACCGCTTCCTGTCGAAGGACATCAAGCAGAAGATCGCGCTGTTCTGCAACGTGGAAGAAGAAGCGGTGATTACCGCCATCGACGTCAATTCGATTTACGAGGTGCCGCTGACCTTCGCGCGCGAGGGCGTGGACAAACTGGTGCTGCGCTACCTGCACATTGATGGCGGGGTGCGCGACATCAGCCGCTGGGAAGAGCTGATGAGCCGGGTCAACAACCCGAAGGACGAGGTCTCCATCGCCCTGGTCGGCAAGTACGTGGAGTACGAAGACTCGTACAAGTCGCTGAAGGAAGCGCTGGTGCATGGCGCGCTGTCGCAGAATTTGAAGCTGAACGTGTCGTGGATCGAGGCCGAGGGGCTGGAGACCAAGGGCTCCGATTACGAATCGCAGCTCGATAGTTACGACGGCATTCTGGTGCCCGGCGGCTTCGGCAAGCGCGGCATTGCCGGCATGCTGAACGGCATCCGCTTCGCGCGCGAGCAAAAGGTCCCATACTTCGGCATCTGCCTGGGTATGCAGACGGCGTGCATTGAATTCGCACGCAACGTGGTCGGGCTGGAAAACGCCAACTCCAGCGAGTTCGATCCCGCCACGCCGCATCGCATCATCTACAAGCTGCGCGAACTGCGCGGCGTGGAAGAGTTGGGCGGCACCATGCGCCTGGGCGCGTGGACCTGCAAGCTGGAGCCGGGCTCGCTGGCGGCGCAGGCCTATGGCGCGGAGGAAATCAGCGAGCGCCACCGCCATCGCTATGAGTTCAACCGCGAATACGAGCAACCGCTGACCGCCGCCGGCCTGCGCATCAGCGGCGCCACACCCGATGGCACATACGTCGAGATCGTCGAATTGCCGCAGGAGGAGCACCCGTACTTCCTGGGCTGCCAGTTCCACCCCGAGTTCAAGTCGAAACCGCTGGAGCCGCATCCGCTGTTTGTGTCGTTCATCAAGGCAGCGTACGAGAACCGGCAGCGGCGTCGCGAGCAGAAGAGCGCGGCGGAAGTGGAGATGTTCTTGAGGCCGGAAAAAGTCTCACGGTCCTAGTCTGCGGCTAATGTCTTCTTCCTTCAAAGTCGGCGAAGTAACGATCGGCGACGGCTCACTATTTCTCATTGCCGGGCCGTGCGTCATCGAGTCGGAAGAGCACGCCCTCAAGATCGCCGAGTGTGTTGCCGGCGTGGCGCGCGCGCTCAAGATGCCCTACATCTTCAAAGCCAGCTACGACAAGGCCAACCGCACATCGGTGAAAAGCTATCGCGGCCCGGGAATGAAGGAAGGGCTGGCAATCCTGCGCAAGGTGGCCGACACCGCGCACGTGCCGGTGCTCACCGACGTGCACGACGCGCACGACGTGGCCCAGGCCGCCGAGTATGTGGACGTGGTGCAGATACCCGCGTTCCTCTGCCGACAGACCGACCTGCTGATTGCGGCGGCGAAATCCGGGCGCGCGGTCAACATCAAGAAAGGCCAATTCGTTTCGCCGTGGGACATGCGGCACGCGGTGGAGAAGGTACGCGAGTCAGGCAACGAGCGCGTGCTGCTGACCGAGCGCGGGTCGTCATTCGGTTACAACAACCTGGTGGTGGACATGCGCTCGCTGCCCATCATGCGCAAGTTTGCGCCGGTGGTGTTCGACGCGACACATTCCGTGCAACTGCCGTCGGCCGGGAATGACGCGCAGTCCGGCGGCCAGCCCGAATTTATCCCCATCCTGGCGCGTGCCGCGGTGGCTGCCGGCGTGGACGGAATTTTCATCGAAGTGCACGACAACCCCGCCGCCGCGCTCTCCGATGGCGCCAACGCGCTCGACCTGAAATGGCTGCGTCCGGTGCTGCAGGAACTGCAAGCCGTGCACACGGCGGTAACCGCAGTCCGCGGCAATGCGGTATAACTTCGAGTTGCGAGTCCCGAGTCGCGAGTCCCGAGCGCTGAACTCGAAATTCCCTCAACTGCCAGAAATGAAATTGCTGATAATTCGCAAGCTCGCCCTCGTCCTTACATGTTGCTGTTGGCTTGCTCTGACCTGTAGTGCGCAGTCTGTCCCGCCCGGACTGGCGGCCGCGCTGGAGCAATGGAAAACGGGTTTCACCGTGGGTGACGACGCCGCGGTCCAGAGTCTCTATTCCAGCAACCCGCCGGCTTTCGTGGCGTCCTCCGATGGCAAGCAACAACTGCCCATCAGCTCCGAAATCGAATTCTGGCGGCAGACGAGGGCCGCCGGAATTATCGGGCCGGCGGCGAAGGTGGTGAGCACCGACGACCAGCAGGGACTGGTTGTGGTGAAAATAGAAGTTTCGTTTCGCACCATGACGGCGGCGGGCACGCGGGAGCGGTACGTGCTCGAACAGCAGGGCTGGCAGCAGCAGGCGCAGGGATGGCGCATTGCCGCCAGCAGTCACACCGCTGTGCTGAAAATGCGCCCGGTGGGCAAGCTGAATCCGCACCTGTACGAGAAGGATGCTGACGCCAAGGCGGAAATCCGTGGCGCCCTGGCGAAGGCGGCGCGCACGCACAAGCGCGTGATTCTCGACTTCGGCGGCAACTGGTGTTACGACTGCCATGTGCTGGAGGCGGCGTTTCACCAGGCCGACGTCTCGCCGCTGGTGGGCGGCAGTTTCATCGTGGTGCACGTGGACATCGGGCAGATGGACAAGAACCTGGATGTGGCGCGGAAATACCAAGTCCCGCTCGACAAAGGCGTTCCCGCGCTGGCCGTGCTGGCGCCCGACGGCACGCTGCTCTACAGCCAGCAGCACGGAGAATTCGAGTCGGCGCGCAACATGGATCCCGACGACCTGATCGCGTTCCTGAAGAAATGGAAACCGGCACGGGCGCGGTGATCTGCTAACATCTCGTCGTTTGTCGTTTGTCGTTTGTCGTTTGTCGTTTCTGGTTTCCCCATGCACAAGATTGGCGAAAACGTTGTCCGCATCGAGGCTGACGCCTTGCGCGCGCTCGCCGACCGCCTCGCCGGGCCGATGGCGGAGGCGTTTGCCGGCGCGGTGGAGTGCCTGTACTCCTGCGGCGGGCGCGTCGTGGTCACCGGCATGGGCAAGAGCGGCCTGGTAGCGCGCAAGATCGCGGCGACACTGTCGTCCACCGGCACGCCGGCGCTGTTCATGCATCCTGTCGAAGCCGTGCACGGAGACCTGGGGATGATCGTGCGCGGCGACATCGTGCTGGCGCTCTCGCAGAGCGGCGACACGGAAGAGATTCTGAACCTGGTGCCCAATATCAAGCGGCTCGACGTGAGGCTGGTGGCGATGACCGGCGCACTGCGTTCCACGCTGGCGCAAGCGGCCGATATCGCGCTCGATTGCTCGGTCGCGCAGGAGGCGTGCAGTCTTGGCCTGGCGCCCACGGCGTCCACCACCACCATGGTTGCCCTCGGCGACGCGCTGGCCGTGGCGCTGGCGGAGAAGCGCGGTTTTAAGGAAGAAGATTTTGCCGACCTGCATCCGGGCGGCAAGCTGGGCAAGAAGCTGGCACGGGTTTCGCGGCTGATGCACACCGGCGATGCCATCCCGCGGGTGACGCCGCAGACGCCGATGTCGGAGGTGATCTATGAAATGTCGCGCAAGCAGCTGGGCGTGGCCGCGGTCACCGATGGTGACAAGCTGCTGGGAATCATCAGCGACGGCGACCTGCGGCGGCTGCTGGAGCGGCGCGGCAAGGACGTGCTCGACCTGACCGCCGGCGAATGCATGACGCGCGACCCGAAGACGATTCGTCCGGACGAATTCGCCGCCGCCGCGCTGAACGTCATGGAACAGAAGAAGATCACGTCGCTGGCGGTGGTGGGCGACGGCGGCCGGCTGGAAGGCATTATTCACCTGCATGATTTGTGGGGCACGGAAATGGTCTAATTTGCAATTTGTAATTGGTAATTTGCAATTTGATTTGTATCCGCAGGCACGCCTGATTCATCCGACCAACTAGCAAGCCGGGCCATTACCAATTACAAATTACCAATTGCAAATTCCCATGTATCACTACGACATCAATACCGCCCTCGAGGAACTCAAGGAAGACGCGGTCCTGCCCAACCCCGTGCACGTGCGCGACATGATGCTGCGCGCCAAGCTCTCACCCGACCGTTCGCTGGAGTTGAACCGGTTGTTCGTGGAATATCAGCGGCAGTTTGGGGAATCGCTGAAGTTGGGCAAGGAACTGTTGTCGCACCTCGCCGGGAAATGAGGTCTATCGGTCTATCAGTCTATCGGTCTGTCAGTCTGTCGAATCCTGATTGACCGAAAGACCGATGGACCGAAAGACAATGCCTCACCGCCGCTTCTTCCGCTTGTCCCGGGAGATGTTCTTTCGCGCGAAGAAGCTGAAGTGGTGCGCGCGCATGTCCACCTTCAAGCCCACAAATTTCACGCCCTCGTTTTCCAGGCGGAAGCGTTGTTCCATGGCGGCTTCGCCGGCAAGCAGGATTGTGCCGCCGGCGCCGACCACGCGCTGCCACGGCAATCCGCTGGAGGCGTGCAGCGCCCACGCCACCTGGCGCGCCGCGCCGGGGAATCCAGCGGCGTAGGCGACGTCGCCATAGGTGGCGACCTTGCCGCGGGGAATACGCCGCACCTGGCGCAGCATCTTTTGGAACATTCCAGTCCAACTCAATCCGCTACAATAATGGATTCTGATTCAGCACGGAGCAAGTGCATGTATCGCTGGTCGCAATTATTCATCCCGACGCTGCGCGAAGCCCCGGCCGACGCCGAGGTCGCCAGCCACAAGTACCTGCTGCGCGCGGGTTACGTGCGCCAACTCGCCGCCGGAATTTACTCGCACCTGTTTCTCGGGCAGCGCGCCATGCTCAAGATCACGCAGATCGTGCGCGAGGAGATGGACAAGATCGGGCAGGAATTCAATCTGCCGGCGCTGCATCCGGCGGAAATCTGGCAGGAGAGCGGGCGCTGGCAGGCGATGGGCGACAACATGTTTCGCCTGAAGGACCGCAAGGGCGCTGATCTCTGCCTGGGCATGACGGAAGAAGAGGTCATGACCACGATCGCGCGCCGCGAGCTGCGCAGCTACAAGCAGCTTCCGCAGATCTGGTACCAGATCCAGTCCAAGTTCCGTGACGAGCCCCGCCCCAAGTCAGGCCTGCTGCGCGTCCGGCAATTCACCATGAAGGATTCGTACTCCTTCGATCTGGATCCCGCGGGACTCGACGTTTCCTACCAGAAGCACTACGACGCCTACTGCCGCATCTTCGACCGCTGCGGATTGCAGTACGTGGTGGTGGAAGCGCACTCGGGCGCGATGGGCGGATCGCAGTCGCACGAGTTCATGGTTTATACCGACGCCGGCGAAGACCTGGTGGTGAGCTGCCCGAACTGCAAGTACGCGGCGAACCTGGAGAAGGCAACCTCGCGGCTGGATGCGGTGGAAGATTATCCCGACGTGGGCGACGGCAAGCCTGTCCCGGTGCACACGCCGGGGATGAAGACCATCGAGGACGTTGCCAGGTTCCTCGGCGTCTCGCCCAAGAACAAGATGAAGACGCTGGCGCTGATGGCGACCGACGCCGAAGGCGGCAAGCCGCGCGAAGTCCCGGTGGTTGCCTTCCTGCGGGGCGACCACTCGCTCAATGAAGCGAAATTATCCGGCGCGATCGGCACCACCGACTTTCGTCCCATGCGCCCGGAGGAGATCGAGGCCGTGTTCGGCTCGCCCGCCGGATTTCTCGGCCCACTCGGTTCGGAAAATTGGGCTTACAAGGGCATCAAGGCCAAGGTGCTGGTGGAGCGCGCGCTGCTGGGCCGCAAGAACCTGATCGCCGGCGCCAACAAACAGGACTACCACCTGCGCAACGTGACGCCGCAGCGCGATTTTCCTGTCTCAGACGAGATGTGGGCCGACCTGCGCGCGGTGGAAGCCGGCGAGGCCTGTCCCAACTGCGGCACGCCGCTCAAGGTGGCCAAGGCGGTGGAGATCGGGCACATCTTCAAGCTCGGCTACAAGTACTCGGAATCGATGGGAGCGCGCGTGCTCGACAAAGAGGGCAAGGAAGTCACGCCCATCATGGGCAGCTACGGGATCGGCATCGAGCGCATCCTGACCGCCGCCATCGAGGAAAATCACGACAGCGACGGCTTTTTCCTGCCGGCCTCGATCGCGCCGTTCCAGGTGGTGGTAACGCCCACCAATGTTTCGGACGCCAAGCTGCTTTCCACCGCGGAGGAGATTGCGCACCAGCTACAGGCGGCTGGACTCGACGTATTGCTCGACGATCGCGACGAGCGTCCGGGAGTCAAATTCAAGGATGCCGACCTGGTCGGCATACCGTTCCGCATCACCATCGGCAAGAAGCTGGCTGAGGGCAAAGTTGAGGTGTTCCATCGCTCGACACGTACGTCTCAGGATGCTAGTATCCCGGAAATTATTGACATCCTTGAAAAGATGCTCCGGAATGGCCAGGTCCACCACTAACCGGAGGGGGACATAGGAATGAAAACTCTTCGGGCGATATTTGGGATCGTATTCATCGTCGCCGTTGCGGTCGCGGTATTGAAGCTGGTTCCGCCGTATTACAACAATTATCAGCTTCAGGACACGATCACCGACGAGGCGCGCATGAACACCTACACCCCAAAATCGGTCGAGGAAATGCGCGACACCATCTGGAAAAAGTGCAAAGAGCTGGATATTCCCGTCACTCGCGAACAGATTAACGTGCAGCGCGAGGGCCAGTCGGTGGCGATCTGGCTCGATTACACTGTGCACGTGGACTTGCCTGGGTACCCGGTGGACCTGAATTTCCATCCTTCCTCGAAAAACAAGAGTTACTAGCCGAACCTCGTCCGCGGCCGTCCCTGCGAGCAGCGATTGTTACTTCGGACTGACGAGCACTGGCTGGACACCCCATCTCATCGGCGGCGGCGATGATTTACAATGAGCGCAGATTCTGGCCTGGAGACCACGATTTTCCTTGCCCTTCGTTCGTGGCGGCGGCTGGATAACGATTTTGGCCGCGCCACCGTCTAAATCAGGTGCAGTAGTGGCAGCCGGTATCATGGAAGGGAACCGCGCCGTATCGGGCGCAGGGATTCATAGTGGCAACTAAGCTCAAAATTCCGCGGGCCAAGGCCCCAGCCAGGGGTGCGCGTTCCTCGTCGCCCTCCCTGATCAGCCGTTTCAGCCTATCCGATCCGGCAACGCGGGTCGCCTCCGCGTTTTTTCTGGTGGTGACGCTGGTGGTGCTGGGCGTATTCGTCGGCTATTACGTCAAGTACGAGAGGATCATCAACCGCCGCCTGCACGGCCAGATTTTCACCAATGCGACGAAAATCTACGCTCGTCCGGCCAGCATCTGGGTCGGCGAGGGCATTACCCCGGAAGAAATTGCGAACCAGTTGCGCCGTGCCGGCTACGTTGACGCCGACAAGTCCAGCGGCATCGGCAGCTACCGGCTGATCTCGCGCGGCATCGAGATCCATCCCGGACCCGAGTCCTACCACAACCAGGACGGCGCGGTGGTGCGCGAGTCCGGCGGCAAGATTGAGCGCATTATGGGCACCGGGGGTTCCGACGGCCGCGAGCTTTCCGCCTACGAGCTGGAACCCACGATGATCACGGCGGTGGACACCGAACAGCGCTTCAAGCGCCAACTGGTGGAATACAAGGACATCCCCAAGGTGCTGGTGGACGCGGTGACGTCCGTCGAAGACCGCCGTTACTTCCAGCACAACGGCGTGAACTACTGGCGCTTCATGCAGGCGGCTTGGGTTGACGTGCGCCAGGGCGGGGCGCGGCGGCAGGGCGGGTCCACGATCACCATGCAGGTCTCGCGCATGTTCTTCCTAACTCCGGAGAAGACCATCAAGCGCAAGCTGACCGAAATGCTGATCGCCATTGAGCTCGAGCAGAAGCTCTCTAAGGAACAGATCTTCTCGCTCTACGCCAACCAGGTGGACCTGGGCCAGCGCGGCTCGTACACCATCACCGGCTTTGCCGAAGCTTCCCGCTCGTACTTTAATAAAGACATCCAGAGCCTCAGCCTGCCGGAAGCCGCGCTGCTGGCCGGCCTGGTCCAGCGTCCGAGCTATCTTTCACCGTATCGGCATCCCGAGCGCGCCCTGGAACGGCGCAACCTGGTGCTGGAGGCCATGGTCGAGACCGGCGGAGTCACCCGCGCCCAGGCCGATACAGCCAAGGCGGCGCCGCTCAAGCTTGCGCCCCCGAATGTGGAGGCCAGCGATGCGCCCTACTTCGTGGACCTGGTGAAGGACAGCATGCTCAGCCGCTACAGCGAACACGACCTGAGCGAGAACTCCTACCGCATCTATACGACGCTCGATCCTGACCTGCAGAAAGCGGCCGCCGAGGCGGTGCAGCAGGGGATCAAGCTGGTGGACGCGCAGGTGGCAAAGCTGCGCACGCGCCGGATCAAGGTGGGCAGCGGCAAGAATGCCAAGACCGAAGTGAAGATCGTTCCCGGTCCCATGCCGCAGGTGGCGCTGATTGCGATCGATCCGCACAGCGGCGACGTGCTGGCGCTGGTCGGCGGCCGCAATTACGGCTTCAGCCAGTTGGATCATGCGGTGGCGCGGCGCCCCACCGGTTCCGTGTTCAAGCCGTTCGTCTATGCGGCGGCGGTCAACACCGCCCTCAACGGCGACGCGAATGTGATCACTCCCGCGTCGCTGATTGACGATTCGCCCGGCACTTACACTTATGGCGACCAGATCTACGAGCCGCGCAACTACAAGAACGAGTACCACGGCGTGGTCTCCGCGCGCTTTGCGCTGGCGCAGTCGCTGAACAACGCGACGGTGAAGCTGGCGGAGCAGGTGGGATACGACAAAGTGGCGGCGCTGGCGCGTGCCGCCGGAATCAAGTCGGTGCAACCGACGCCCGCGATGGCGCTGGGCGCCTATGACGCTACCCCGCTCGATATCGCCGGCGCCTACACCGTATTCGCCAATGGCGGCGTGCGCGTCTCGCCGATGCTGGCCAGCTCGGTGCGCGACGCGCACGGCGAACTGGTGGAAAACTTCCAGGCGGAGCGCACCCAGGTGCTCGACCCGCGCGTGGCCTACGTCATGACCACGATGATGGAAGGCGTGATCAACAACGGCACCGCGGCCGGCGTCCGCGGCATGGGCTTCAGCGCGCCCGCGGCGGGAAAAACCGGGACCTCGCATGACGGCTGGTTTGCCGGATATACCAGCAACCTGCTGTGCATCGTGTGGGTCGGGTACGACGACTACAGCGATCTCCACCTGAGCGGATCGAGTACGGCCGCGCCCATCTGGGCCGAGTTCATGAAGCGCGCCGTGAAGCTGCCCGCTTACAAGGACGCGCGGGCGTTCCAGGAACCTGCCGGCGTGGTGAATGTTCGGCTCGATAAGGCCACCAACCGCCTGGCGACCGAGGCTTGCCCGGACACCTATACCGTGGCCTTTATTGCCGGCACCGAGCCCAAGGACAGTTGCGACCAGGCGATGGGCGAACATCGCGGCATCCTGACGCGCATCTTCGGTCCCGCTCCCACGCCACCGCCGCCCATCATTGGGGCCACCAGCACCACCGTGCGCCCCGCGATGCCGGCGCCGGCAGCCGGTTCGGATCCGGCCTCCCAGGATTCGAAAGATAAAAAGAAAGGGTTTTTCGGCAAAATAGTAGGTATCTTCAAAGGCGACGACAAGCCGTCCTCGCCGCCACCGCAGAAGGATGGCGGCAACAAACCGCACTGAGCCGGGGAGCAAGGGGTCCGACCCGTGCTCGGTGCATGGAGGATTCGCCATGAACCGTCCTACGGCGCTGCTCTCGTTTGCGACCCTCACCATTTTTCTGGGTTCACCGGTGGCGCAGACTCCACCCACCGGGACACAGCAACCACCGGCCATGGAAGAAACGGCGGCGCGGCCCGCGCGCGTCGGTCCGCCTCCTCCATCGGCAAGCGCGCCGCAGTTGGAGATCCAGGCCGACAAGCTTCGCGCCGACAAGTCCTATGCCGACGCGATTGATTACTACCGCGCGGCGATCAAGAAAGCTGCCACTGCCGCCCTGTGGAACAAGATGGGCATTACCGAACTGCAGTTCGGCCGTCACAAAGATGCCGCCAAGAGTTTCGATCGCGCCATCAAGCTCGACCCCAAGATTTCCGAGGCTTACAACAACCGCGGGGCCCTGTACTACATTTCCGGCGCCCAGCAGCAGACCCTCGCCGAGCGGGCCGGCAAGCCGGTTCCCGGCGGCGCACTCAAGAACTATCGCAAGGCGTTGAGCGAGTACCGGAAGGCGCTGGCGATCCGCGAAGAAAATGCCTCGTACCACAGCAACCTCGGTACCGCGTACTTCGCGCTCAGGGAATTTCCCGCGGCCATCAACGAGTACGTGCGCGCCATGCAGATCGATCCCGAAATTTTCGAGCACCGGTCGCAAAGCGGCATTGCGGCGCACATGTCCTCACCCGAGGACCGCGCCTATTACTCATTCGTGCTGGCGCGCATCTACGCCAATGCCGGCGATCTCGACCACTCCCTGGAGTACCTCCGCAAAGCCATGGAAGACGGCTACAAGGAGATTGATTCCGTCTACAAGGACCAGGAATTTGCCATGCTCAGAAAAGATCCGCGCTTCGCGGAGCTGATGAGCAGCAAACCGGCAGTGATTCCGCAATAGGGGTTGCGGGCGCGCGTTGGCGATTTGTAAACAGACAAATCTTTACAATTTGCAGACAACTTTTTCGGCGCTTTGGCGTCTATACAAGTGCCTCCTGAAAGCAACAGGTGAGTAAGGGGAAACGGTGGCCCGCCGAACGCTTAACCAGCACGCCCCAAGCGAGCGTTCGGTGGGTTTAATTTTTTTTGCCCGTCTTTTTTTCCGGCGGCCTGCCTTGTAGATAGCTGTCAATGACCTGCTGCAGCTTTCCCTGCGCCTTGAGGATGAATTCCACCGCGTCGCGCACGGCGCCGTGTCCGCCGGGATGCTCGGTGATGAAATGCGCGGCCTGCAGCACCTCCACACGCGAGTTGGGCACCGCAATCGCAAGCCCGCAATGCTGCATCACCGGCAGGTCAATGATGTCGTCGCCCATGTACGCCGCCTGCTCGGCGGAGAGTTTCTCCTTTTGCAGGATTTCCCGAAAGACAGTGAGCTTGTCGGCGATTCCCTGGTGGATATGGTCGAGGCGCAGGTCACGAGCGCGCAGCGCCACCGTGTCGGAAATGCGCTTGGTGATCAGGCCGGTCTTGAGCCCGCCCAGGCGTGCCAGCGAGATTCCGGTGCCATCGTGCGCATTGAACCCTTTAGCTTCCACCATGCTCGCGCTGGAGATGGCGTAACCGCCGGCGTCAGCGAATTTCCCGGCTGCACTCTTGGTTTCCTGTCGCGCTCCGGCGGGAGCAGGAAAGAACCACAGCGAACCGTCGGTCATGACGCCGTCCACGTCCATCAGCAGCAGCTTGATCTTGCGGGCGCGTTCTTCGGACATGCCGGGAATTGTAAATGAGTGGCGAGTACCGAGTACTGAGTACCGAGCAGGAAGGCAGCGCTGAAAGCTGAAAGCTAAAAGTTTCCAGCCACGAACTCTTCAATCACCATCTTCGAAATCGCGCCGCAATTGCCGCAAAACAGCAAGGCCTCATAGTCCTGGGACTGCAACACTGCTACCTGCAAGCTCTCGCACGACGCGCAGCAGGTGGTCGGATCGCCGGATTGCGGTTCTTCGACGGGCGGCGCCGCTGCGTCCATAAACCGACCCGTTTTGACGGTGTTGATCTCGAACGTGCTGCGGCAATCGGCGCATACGTGGTTGAAGCAGCACTTCGGTTCGCAGGAGTAGACGATCTCGGCGCCACCACACTTGGGGCAGCGGACGATGTCCTTAAGCGTCGGCACATCCTCATTCTAGCGTGCGGCCTCGCGACTGTTTACCAGGCGAACAATTGGCGAAACAAAGAAATTCACTTACAATGACAAGAATGTCTTCCCGGGGTGAAAACGCGCTGGGCTGGGCCCATCCGGTTGTACGCGATTGGTTCCTGGCGAAGTTCGGCAGTCCGACGGAGCCGCAGGAGCAGGGCTGGCCGCACATCCTGGCGCGTCATGCCACGCTGATTGCCGCGCCCACCGGGTCGGGCAAAACGCTGGCTGCATTCCTGGCCTGCATTGATCGCCTTGTCCGGCAGGCGCTCGCCGGCGATCTCCAGAACCGCACCGAGGTTCTTTATGTCTCGCCGCTGAAGGCGCTGGGCAACGACATCCAGAAAAACCTTGAAGTGCCGCTGGGGGAAATTCTTCAACTGGCGGCCGAGCGCGGACTGCTGATGCCGGAAATCCGCACCGCGGTTCGCACCGGCGACACGCTCATGCACGAGCGCCGCGCCATGCTGCGGCGCCCGCCGCACATCCTGGTCACCACGCCGGAATCGCTCTACATCATGCTGACCGCGGAAAAGAGCCGCCGGATCCTGCGCGACGTGGACACCATGATCGTGGATGAAATCCACGCGGTCGCGGGCGACAAGCGCGGCTCGCACCTGGCGCTCTCGCTGGAACGCCTCGACGCACTGGTCGAAAGCGCTGGACGCCCGGCGCCGGTGCGCATCGGGCTGTCGGCAACGCAAAAGCCGATCCATGAAATCGCGCACTTCCTGACCGGAAGCGGCCGAGGCGATCCCGCCATCGTGGACGTCGGTCACCGCCGCGCCATGGACTTGCAGATCGAGGTTCCCGGCATTGAGCTGGGCGCGGTGGCGTCCAACGAGATGTGGGACGAGATCTACGAGCGCATAGCCGAACTGGTTCGGCGGCACCGTTCCACGCTGGTGTTTGTGAACACGCGGCGCATGGCGGAGCGGGTGGCGCATCAACTGGCGGAAAAGTTGGGCGCGGAAGCTGTTGCCGCGCACCATGGAAGCTTGTCGCGCAAACTGCGCCTCACCGCCGAAAATAAGCTCAAGAACGGCGAACTCAGGGCGCTGGTGGCGACCGCATCGCTGCAGCTCGGAATCGATATCGGCGCCATCGATCTGGTGATCCAGATCGGCTCGCCGCGCTCCATCGCCGTCGCCCTGCAACGTGTCGGACGCGCCGGGCACTGGCGTGGCGCGATTCCCAAGGGCCGCCTGTTCGTTACCACGCGCGACGAATTGTTCGAATGCTCCGCCCTTATCCGGGCCATCAAGCATGGCGAACTCGACCGCATCCTGATTCCCGAAGCGCCGCTCGACATCCTGGCGCAACAGTTGGTGGCAACCTGCGCCAGTTCGGTCGACGGTCAACGGTCGACGGTCGACGGCGAAAACACGATCGACAGCCAAGCCGAGAGCTGGAGTGAGAACGATCTGTTCAGCCTCGCGAGGCGCGCCTATCCCTATCGCAATCTCGCGCGCGAAGATTTCGACGCCATCCTCGACATGCTCTCCGAGGGCATCTCGGCCCGACGCGGCCGCTTCGGAGCTTTCCTGCATCGCGACCGCGTGAACGGACGCGTGCGGGTCCGCCGGGGCGCGCGCTTGGCGGCCATCACCAGCGGCGGCGCGATTCCGGACAATGCGCTGTTCACGGTTGTCTCCTCGCCGGAAGGCGCCGTGGTCGGAACGGTGGATGAGGACTTCGCGGTGGAATCGCTCGCCGGCGACATCTTCATCCTCGGCAGCACCTCGTGGCGCATTCGCCGCATCGAAAGTTCTTCCGGCCGCGTGCTGGTGGAAGACGCGCACGGCGCGCCGCCGGGAATTCCGTTCTGGCTGGGCGAAGCCCCGGCGCGCACCGCCGAGCTTTCCGAACACGTTGCCCTGCTGCGCGAAGAACTCAGTGCCCGGCTGGGAAAAACTTCGCCGGTCGCGCTCTCCACCAGCGCGCCTGAAGTCGCAGCCGCCATGGAATGGCTGCAACAGGAATGTGGACTCGACGCTGCCGGCTCGGAGCAGGCCATCCGGCACCTGGTCGCCGGACGCGCCGTGCTGGGCGAAGTTCCTACCCAGCGAACCATCATCGCCGAGCGCTTTTTCGACGAGGGCGGCGGCATGCAACTGGTCATTCATGCGCCCTTCGGCGGCCGGATCAATAAGGCGTGGGGGCTGGCGCTGCGCAAGCGTTTCTGCCGTAGCTTCAATTTTGAACTGCAAGCCGCGGCTACCGACGACGGCCTCAACATCGCGCTCGCCGAGCAACACAGTTTTCCGCTTGCCGACGTTTTCAACTTCCTCCAGCCGGAGACGGTGCAAAGCGTGCTGGAGCAGGCGGTGCTTACCGGTGCGCCCGTGTTTGGCACTCGCTTCCGTTGGGACGCCACTCGCGCGCTCGCGCTGCTGCGCTTCCGCGGCGGCAAGAAAGTCCCGCCGCAGGTGCAACGCATTCTCGCCGACGATCTGCTCGCCTCGGTGTTTCCCGACGTCGCCGCCTGCGGCGAAAACATCACCGGCGACATCCAGATTCCCAACCATCCGCTGGTGAAGGAAGTGATGAAGGACGTCCTGCACGAGGCCATGGACCTCGACGGACTGCGCGCCGTGCTGCGCGGCATCCAGGACGGCTCCATCCGCTGCCTGGCCGTGGACACGCCCGTCCCTTCGCAGTTCTCGCACGAAATCCTGAACGCGAACCCGTATGCCTTTCTCGACGACGCGCCGCTGGAAGAGCGCCGCGCCCGCGCCGTGCAGATGCGCCAGGTGCTGCCGGAATCCGTTTTGCAGGAGGTCGGACGTCTTGATCCCGCCGCCATCGCGCAAGTGCAGCAGGAAGCCTGGCCCGACGTCCGCGATGCCGACGAATTGCACGACGCGCTGCTCACGCTCATTGCGCTTCCGGAAGCCCGTGCACAGCACAAGAACCAAGGTGATGTCATCCCGAGCGAGGACGCGGCAATTAGCGAGCGGCTTGCCTTTCGCCGCGAGCAAGCCGCGTCCGAGTCGAGGGACCTGCATTTCTCCTGGCGAGCGTATCTGGACTCGCTGCTCAGCTCGCGCCGCGCTGCTGTTGCTCAGGTAAACGACAAGACGTTCTGGGTCGCTGCCGAGCGCGCGGCTGCGTTCCGTGCCGTCTATCCCGACGCGACATTTGAATCCGAGCCGGTCGCGCTCAGGGGCGAGCGCGCTCCAGCTACGCCTGAGCGCGCGGACGCGCTTCTCCAGATGCTTACCGGCTGGATGCAGCACATCGGGCCGACAACGGCCGCGGAACTCTCAGGCTTGCTTGCTGTTCCCGAAAGCGAAGTTGACCAAACACTTCTTCGTCTGGAGTCATCAGGCGCAATTCTGCGCGGCTCGTTCCGACCGACGACTGACGACCGACGACTGACGACTGAATTTTGCGATCGTCGCCTGCTGGCGCGAATCCACCGCCTGACGCTGGGAGCGTTGCGCAAAGAGATCGAGCCGGTCACGGAAGCGCAGTTCATGCGCTGGCTGCTGCGCTGGCAGCACGTCGCGCCCGGCTCGCAGTTAGCCGGCGAACGCGGCCTTCTGGAAGTCTTGCGGCAGTTACAGGGCTTCGAAGTGCCGGCGAATTCCTGGGAGCGCCATGTGCTGGCGCGCCGCCTCTCCGACTACGATCCCAAGCAGCTCGACCAGCTCTGCCTCACCGGCGCCATCGGTTGGGGACGCCTCTCGCCGCACCCGGCCACGCTGGAGGACACGCACGACGGCCGCCGCCGCGTGATTCCCACCAGCGTTGCGCCGATCACGTTTTTCGTGCGCGAAGAGGCGGATTGGATGACGCCACGGCGTCCCGAATCCGTCGAGCAGGAAGCGCGCGGGCTGAGCCATGGGGCGCGCGACGTGCTCACTTTTCTGCGGCAGCGCGGCGCGTCATTTTTCGCTGACATCGTGCGCGGCACCGGCAAGCTGAAATCGGAAGTCGAAACCGGGCTCTGGGAGCTGGTCGCCGCCGGCCTCGTCACCGCCGACGGCTTCGACAACCTGCGCTCGCTGATCGATCCGCGCCGCCGCTCGGGGCAGGGAAGTGGGCGCACAGCCCGTCCGCGTCACTCCGCCGGACGCTGGTCGGTGCTGTATCCCATCGAGCAGCCCGACCGCAACAAGATGATCGAAGCTACCTGCGCCATGCTGTTGGCGCGCTACGGCGTGGTCTTCCGCGACCTGCTGGCGCGCGAGGCCATCCTGCCGAAGTGGCGCGAACTGGTGCAGGCCTTCCGCCGCATGGAAGCGCGCGGCGACATCCGCGGCGGCCGCTTCGTCAGCGGCTTCCTCGGCGAGCAGTACGCCTTGCCGATGGCGGTGGAATCGCTGCGCGCGTTGCGCCGCACCGAACCCGCAGGCGAGATCATCACCATCTCTGCCGCAGATCCGCTGAACCTGGTCGGCATCGTGGTTCCCGGCGAACGCGTGCCCGCCATCTCCGGAAGGTCGGTCACCTATCGCGACGGCGTGGCGGTCATAAGCGAGGAGCGGCCGCTGGCCGCCGATCTTTCCGTTCCGAGCGCGGCGGCAACGGGCGACTGACAGTATCGGGTGATCCGGTGATCGGGTGATCTGGCGATCTAGGTGCCAGGGTCGGGCTCAGATCACCCGATCACCAGATCGTGAGATCACCCGATCATTCGAACGTCCGTTCGAACCAATCGCTGTGCCTGTTTTTGCTGATCGCTGGCGGCTGAAAGCTGACCACTTCCGTATTACAATTCTCGGTTCGCCTGTCGTCATTACTTCTTATAAGGATCCGCCATGCCCGAAGTCGCCGCACAACGCACCGAAGCTCCCGCGCCGCTGCTTGCGCTCACCGAAGACGAGCAACTCTTTCGCGACAACGTCCGCCGGTTCGCGGAAGAAAAGGTCGCGCCGCTTTCCCGCGAAATGGACGAGAAAGGCGTGTTCGAATACGCGCTGATCGACCAGTTCTTCCAGCTCGGCCTGATGGGTATCGAGATTCCCGAGCAGTTCGGCGGCGGCGCCGGAACATTCTTCGAAGCCATTCTCGCCGTCGAGGAACTGTCGCGCGTGGACGCCTCCGCCGGCGTCGTGGTGGACGTGCAAAACACGCTGGTGAACAACGCCCTGCTGCGCTGGGGCAACGAAGACCAGAAAAAGCGCTACCTGCCGAAAATGGCGACGGAAACGGTGGGCGCCTACGCGCTGAGCGAAGCCGGCAGCGGCTCCGACGCTTTTGCGCTGACCACGAAAGCCGAACTCAAGGGCAGCGACTACGTCCTCAACGGGCGCAAGCTGTGGATCACCAACGCCAAGGAAGCGGGCCTGTTCATCGTGCTCGCCACCGTGGACCCGAGCGCCGGATACAAAGGGATCACCGCGTTTCTGGTCGAGAAAGATTTTGCGGGCTTCACCGTCGGCAAGAAAGAGGACAAGCTCGGCATCCGCGCCTCCTCCACCTGCGAATTGATTCTGGAAGATTGCCCTGTGCCGAAATCCAACGTGCTCGGCGAAGTCGGCAAGGGCTACAAAATCGCCATCGAGACCTTGAACGAAGGCCGCATCGGCATCGGCGCGCAGATGATGGGCGTGGCGCGCGGCGCCTGGGAGCACTCGCTCAAGTACGCGCAGGAGCGGAAGCAATTCGGCAAGCCGATCGCGGAATTCCAGGGCATCCAGTTCCAGCTTGCGCAGATGGGCACGGAGATCGAGGCGGCGCGCCTCATGGTCTACAACGCCGCCCGCATGAAGGACGCCGGCATGAATTTCGTCAAGGAAGCCGCGATGACCAAGCTGTTCGCCTCGCAGGTGGCGGAGCGCGTCTGCTCGCTGGCGGTGGAGATCTATGGCGGCTACGGCTTTACCAAGGATTATCCCGTCGAGAAATATTTCCGCGACTGCAAGATCGGCAAGATCTACGAGGGCACGTCGAACATGCAGTTGGCGACCATCGCGAAGCTGGTGCTCAGCGGAAAATAGTTTGTCAGTAGGTCAGTAAATCAGTTTGTCAGTGTCGCAGTTCGAAACGCCCCGGCATCTCGCCGGGGCGTTTCATTCGCCCCGCAATCGCAAATCACAAATCACCAATCACGAATTTCAAATTACCAATTGCGACCCTGCTCTTGCTCGCACACCCTCTCTGCACTAGACTTTCCTCTCCCCCGATCGGCCAATCCCGTCAGCAGGAGTATGCGGTGCAACCTACTCAGGTGGAGCAGTTGCTCGACATGGCGGCAGTCCATGCTTTCTACACCGGACTGCTGGAGGATGTTCTCGGTCATCCGGTGCCCACACCGCACGACGTGGAGCCCGGTGCCGAGGGCGCCGTCGAGAAATCCATTCATGGCCTGCAGCGCTGGCTGAACCTGCTCGACCTGGCGATCACGCCTCCCATGGTGCGCGACGCTCTCAAGGAATCCACCACGCAGGAAACCGCCGAAGCCCTGTTGCGCCACTTCGTCCGCAAGTCGTCGCGCTCCGATCCCGACCGCGACAAGACCGATTTCATCATCACCTTTCTGTATCGTTCGCTGGTCCCGCACGAGAGGCAGATCCCGATGGAAATGAACGTGGACGAGCCCTCGGAATTCGAGGAGGAGATCTACACCATCATCGCCTCCGAGGAATCCGCCGCCCTGCCCGAGGAGCACCGCCAACTGGTCCGCGAGTTTCCCTTCATCCGCCAGGAGGTGGACGACTACGGCCACTTCGATCAACTCATGGATTCCGGCGTCATCCAGCGGGTGCGCGAGATCAAGCAGCGCTTCGGCGATTCCTTCTATCACCCGCGCGTGCTCGCCACCATTGCCGCCTACAACGTCTACTTCGGCAGCTGCTTCGACCAGCTTTTCAAGCAGACCGCGCAGCAGATCAAGAAATTTGCCAGCACCGTGCAGCAGCAGGGCGGCAGCATCATGAGCCGCGTGGACGGCGACGTCACCGTCCAGCACCTCACCGCGGTCGAGGAGCAGCAGACCGAGATCATGCAGACCGAGTACGGCCGCGCGCAGGAACGATTCCGCAATATCTCGAGGCTGAAAAAAGCGGTGGATTCGCGCACCGGCGCGCATCCTCATGCCGCCGCCGCGGCTGCCGCGGCCCATGCGCCCGTCTCCGGTATCCAAAGCGGACGCAGCGCGCACGCACCCGGCGTCGGCGAAGCCGTCCCGGCCGGGGTCAATCCGGCGATCGAACAGGGCAAGCTGCGCAGCATGGAAGATTCCATCCGCAACTTCATCCTCGCCGCCGATCCCAAGTCGGCCCATGTCGTTCCCCTG
The DNA here is from genome assembly GCA_049509755.1 of Terriglobales bacterium. Lineage (GTDB taxonomy): Bacteria > Acidobacteriota > Terriglobia > Terriglobales > Acidobacteriaceae > JAIQGF01. Next base: position 132,871 of record JBEKZP010000005.1, read on the forward strand.
CGCAACGGGAACACGTTGCTGAGCAACGCTGAGGTTGACGCCTTTCGCACCGACTTTGGGGGTGAAAAAAGCTTCCGCGCCGACTACGCCGGCGTGCTGCGCCGGACCGTAGCCATCCAGGTCCGCATTCAGTCGGAGCTGCTGGAATTCAACAACAAACAGAACTCGGCGTACTTGTGGAAGCCGCACGCCGATGCCCTGGCATTCCTCATCGGCGCAGCGCAGAAGGTGCAGGAGCAGTGCGGCGGCATCTTGGTTGTTGCCGAGCAACGAGGCCTGGCCGACAAGGCCACGGCCATCACCAGCTCGCTGCAGAAGATGCACCAACAGGTGCAACTCGCCGCCAAGGCGCTGCAGGGAGATGGAATCTGAGGAAATTTACGAATTGCCGAATTGAAGAATTAACGAATTCAACGTGACACTTCCCAGGAATTTTTCAATTCGTAAATCGCTGGCAGCGTTCACCGGTCACGCTTCTGGCGCCCCGCTTTGGATCAACTGGTCGATCAGGGATTCCAGCCGTTGGCGGTTCAACGGTGTCATGTCGGTGAAGCGCACGCCCATGCCGACCATCCGGTGGGCCACGGTGATCTCACCCCGGGAGGCGATTTGGATGTCCCCGACGTGTACCATCGCGTCTACCTGCGCTCCCGGGCGGAGCGGCGTGGTGGTTTCGACGTAGCAGCCGCCCAGGCTGATGTCGTGGATCATGGTCCACTGTCCCGCCGGCGACCCCATTTCCTGGACCTTTGCCCCGCCGCTGGCGCAATAGCGCGCATCCTTGCGCCGGTTATTGCGCCCGCCGAAGATGGGCGGCGCAGTCCCGATCGGCGGCCTTTGCACGCCGCCGGTTTGCATCATGCCTGCCGACGCGGCCATCGTCCGTGCCTCGGTGGCCGGCGCTGTAATTCCCCAGATGAATTTCCCGGTTTCGATGCAGAGCAGCCCCACCTGGCCTTCCTGCGGCGTGCCTGGCTTCCCGATCCAGACCACTTTGAAGCGAGCTTTCTCCGTCCCACAGCGCACCCCGATGGTTTCGCCCGGCCCGCTCCAGTAGGGCATTCCCTTCAGGCGCGCCCCGTGCTGGCTGATGTCCACCGTCCATCCGGTTTGATTGATGGGTCTCCCTGCGCCGTCCATGCCGAACACGCGCACCGGCGACTCATGCGAGGTCCTGGGCTCACTTCGCGTCTGCAACATTATGGGAGTACCCATGGAGGCCGCTTTTCGCTTGGCCGCACTTCGGGGAGGAGAATGCAGTTTGGAGCAGCCGAACTCCGCTGTCAACTGTTTCATGGTGCGCGACGGGCACGGACTGCACCGCGCTGGGCGGACTGAAGAACACAGGCAACACTTACAGCGTCGATGCTTGGGGGAATCTCACGAACAAAGGGACCGTGGCGGACATGACCGGCTGTATCGCGGAGACGATGAATGAAGCGGTCGGCTTGAACAATCAGTTCACCGGGGCCAATCGGTACGATGCAGCAGGAAATACGACTTCGAACGGAGCGTATGTTTTTGATGCCGAGAATCGAATTACCAGCGGCGGAGGATTGACGTTCCAGTACGACGGGGACGGGAATCGTGTATGGAAGACCGGCACCACCAATGAATTGTACTGGCGCGGAACAGGTGCAGACGCGCTGGCAGAGAGCGATGCGGCCGGAAATCTCACCTCGGAATACATCTTTTTCGGCGGCAAACGCGTGGCCCGATTCGACATTCCGAACAGCTCGGTGCACTATTACATCTCGGACCATCTCGGTTCGGCGACAGTGATTGGGAGCGCATCTGGCGCAGTCGAACGGGAGGAAATGTATTACCCGTATGGTGGAGAGCGCTGGACCAATGGCAGTGATCCGAATCACTACAAGTTCACCGGCAAAGAACGCGATGCCGAATCCGGACTCGATAACTTCGGGGCCAGATACTTCGCCTCAACGATGGGGCGCTTTCTGACTCCTGATTGGTCGGCGTTGCCCGCAGCGGTCCCATATGCTGATTTGTCAAATCCGCAGTCGCTCAACCGTTACTCCTACGTACAGAACAATCCGACCACAACGATTGATGCCGACGGCCATTTAACAATATCTGAGGACGGATGGGGTCACAAGAAACCGGGTCAGCAGGAACCCCTATCCACTGGCGAAAACCCTTACGAGGATAATGACAATAGGGAGGCGCAAAATAACTCAGACCCCACTACACCGCCTCCGCCTCCAACACCCAAACCGCCGGCCCTTGTCGAGTACAACGGCCACATCGTAACAGACCCCAATGTCAAGAAAGCCCTTTCGGAGATATCTGTCTACACGGGAAGCAGCACGGTCAATGTGATCAGCGGAGATAGGAATTTCGTTCCCACCGGCGGGGCCAAGAATAGCGCACATCTAACGGGGCAAGCTGCGGACTTTCATATCGTAGGCATGAAGGACAGTAAGGCAGATGCCGCGTTGAAGGGTTCAGGCTCGCCAATAAAAACTGGCTTTCGCCTGATTCAACACGGCCCAAACACGATCACACAAGGCGCTCACCTGCATCTGGATTCTAGGAACCAGGCCGGCCAGCCGACTGTCTTCATGCACGAAGGCATGACTCCCAAACAGAGCGGAGTGTATTCCCATGACGAGGACTAGGACGTACCCTTTCGCATTGTTCGCCGCGTGCTGTGCGGTCTTCATCTTTTGTTGCTGCTGCTCAGCAGCATGTGAAGCTGCCCACTCCAGCAAAGAGAGCTACTTCCCTCTTTCGGTGGGCAACTCATGGGTTTACTCCGTTCGCGGGCGTTCCCAAGCGAGGACTATTACGTGGAAGGTCACTCAAAGAGAGGTGATGAAAGGAAATTCCGTGTTTCATCTCTGGCAGACGCCAGCTCAAGACGACGAACCTCTCAGCCTGTCCGAAGTGGAGACCGGCATAGTCGAGGCGGGTACCGAGAGATTCCTGCTCAAGTACCCTCTCCGTACTGGGGAGCGATGGAGTGCAAAATCCCAAAGTTTTCGGGCACCAGGGAAATCGGATGCCTTTGAGGTGACCTCAGCCGGAAAAGCTTGTTCGGTTGGAAAGCACTCGTTTAAAGACTGCACTACGGTTCGAGAGATTGATGAAGCAAACAATGTTGCGTCGCTTACAACTTATGCACGAGGAGTGGGACCAGTGAAATACGTGTACTTCAAGGACCTCCATTCCGAGGAGGTTGATACCACGCTGACCATCAAGTCGTGGCAAGTGCATTGAACGGCGCAAAATCAGAACCAAACTCAAACCCAGCAGTATCCAAAAACTCGATCTTGTTGAAAATACAGATCCGGCTGCGGCCATGTCGTGCGTGTGCTCGGGCGGGTTCTATAAAAGGGGATGTCAAGGAACATTTTTCTCCCTCACCGGATGGCTGCATTGTTGCTCGGCATCCAGCCCCTTTCCTTAGCAGGAAGGTTTTTTCGTTGGTGCGCACGAGAATGTTGCCCGTTCCAGTTTCATGACGCGGTACTGCCGCCCTGGTTCCTGAGGCCATCAAGCAGACGGTGGCAAGGTGCCAACCATGGTTCTATCGGAGACTCATGCACAAAGGCACAGCCTATAGCTTTGTTGGGTTGTCCGAGGGGGCATACAGTGGCCCGTGAGACTCGGTGCCGCAGCACAGGAGGCCTAAACCCGCCCAAGATACTCACCCTCGAACCCGGGCACTCAGGAGCTCCGGCAATCCTCGGCATATCGCAGGGGATCGGCGTTGCACTCCGTGCGCGCTCAAGCTGCTTGTGGCTTCAGATGTTCGGCGTTGAAGAGTTCTCCTTTCTTCCAGATCTTCAGCGTGATCGCCGCGATTTTGCGCGCCAAGGTCAGGCGCGCCATCTCCGGCCGCATGCCTTTGGCCAGCAGCCCGAGATAGAACTCGCGCAACACTCCCTCACCGGCGCTGGCCGTGGTGGTGGCGGCTTTGAACAGGTTCTTCAGTTCGTGATTGTGGTTCCAGTTCAGGCCGCGAATCCGCACCGGCTTGCGCCGCCGTTCTACCTGGCCGTTGACGACGCGGTATTCGGCGCTGTCGCGCGTCTCCAGCGCCAGCCCGCACTAGGCCCAGAACTGGCGCTTGCTGCGGAAACGATGTGGCGTTTGCACCCGGCCGATCAGCAGCGCGGCGCGAATCGGTCCCAGGAACGGAACTGATTGCAACCACCTGACCGCCGCGTGCTGGCGGCACTCCGCGATCAGCTCGCGCTTGGCTTGCCGGCGCAGCGGCTGTAACGCGTCCAACTCTTGGTATAGACACTCGGCCCGCCGCCGCAAACTCGCCGTGCCCAACTGCGCCAGGTAGTGCTCGCGATGCCGCTTCCCGTACAGTTTCTTGCCGGCGCAGCTCACTGCCTGACTGCGAAACACCGCCTTTAACCGTCCCATCACCCGTGTCGTGTCTTCCGTCAGCATGGTGTAGCTGCGCGCCAGGTGCTGCACCTCCTGCGCGCTGCTCTCGCCGTGATAGACCGGCGACAGCAATCCGGCGCGCAGTAGCTCGGCCAGCTTGCGCGCGTCGATCGCGTCGCCCTTGTTGCCCGACTTCAGTAACGCGTTCTTGCGCGGATTGCATACCACCAACTTCGCCACCCGTCGCACCAGCAGGTCGTAGAGCCAGGCCGAATGAGTTCCTTCTTCGAAGGTACCGTGCAGGGTGCCCTTGATTCCATGCAGGAAATCCAAAATTGCGGCTGCCCGCGTCGCCAGCACCGACTGCATCAACAGCTTGCCCTCGCCGTCCAACACGGCTGCCGAGATCGTGTCCCGGTGGACGTCCAGGCCGATGTATCTCACACTATTCATCAGGGTGTTCCTTTCGTCAGGCGTGGTTGACTGCTCATCACACCAACCACAGCCTACTTCGAAAGGGGCGCCCTTTTATAATGCGTGGCCCAGGTCTCCGCTCTTCACTCGACGGTGCGACGGTGCCCCACATCTGCCCGCCTTTGGCAGATGTGGGTTTTTATGATTTGTCTTCACAACCCGCGAATCTGCAACAGCTTGGGAGTTCTTCCGTTCCGTCGGTCGGCGGCCCAGTGTGACTCGATTTCCACCGGACCGATCTCGGGCGTGGCGTAGTGGCGGAAGCAAGCAGGTGGCGCTGGTTCCGGCCTCGGGGGGGCGCGCTCTACTACGCCGAAGACATGCTGGGCAGCTCGCGTGTCTCCGCCAGTCGAGTCAGCGTCGCCGCCTCGTACGACTCCTCCACCGTGGCCTCGCCCACGCGCCCCTTCACCGGCCACGCCGGAGTTTCATCCTCGTTGTACACGTAGACGTTGATGGCGCAGCCTTCCAGCAGGGCGGCGGCTTGTTGCGCGATCACCGCCGCGCGCGGCGCGACCTCCCGCTCCGCCGCCAACTGGCCGGCGAAGTCGCCTTCGTGGGTCGAAAGAGCGGGTCTATGCGTCGCCATGCAGCGACTCCTTGGGTTTATGAGGTTCCCCACCTGCCCGGCTGGGGAAGCGCGAGCAACAGGCTTGCAAATAAAATAAAACTACCGTAACGTGCTGCGGACTCTAACAAACGCGTAACTTGGTGTCGACGAATCGGGGCCACCACAGCCGAGTTCACGCGGTTGCGCGATTGCAGATAGAACGGCCGGGCCGGGACCGGGAGGGTTTTCGTGGATATTGACGTTCGCAAGTACGGCAAGGTGCACACCATCAAGTTGAAAGGACAATTGAAGCTCGGAGAAGCGGTCGACGAACTCCGCTCCACCCTCGACGGTATCGTTGCCGAATCCGGATTCTCCGTCGTGCTGAATATGACCGAGGTCCCCATGGCCGACTCCAGCGGTGTGGGCGTGCTCGTCCGTTACCAGTCCAACCTCAAGCAGAAGGGCGGAGCCCTCAAGCTGGTGAATCCCTCCAAACTGGTTTCCCAAACTTTGAAGATTCTCGGGCTGCTCAGCGTGTTCGAGGTCTTCCAGGACGAAACCGCCGCCGTCCAGTCCTTCAGCCCCGAAACTGCCGCCGCCGGCTAGCGAACTGGGTGGCGCAGAGCTTCAGCCCTGCGATGTTTGCCTCTGAGCAATGCTGGCTTTAGCCGCTGAGGTGCGTGCGGCGTGCCGCGATTTGCAATTTCAATTTTTCCCCGCGATAATTCGGCTCCCATGAAAACCGCCAAAGTTCTCGCCGCGCTACTTCTCCTCTGCGTCACTGCTCTCGCGCAGTCCAACGACGACCTCATCAAGCAAGCGCGCAAGCTCAACAACGAAGGCCAGCAGGCGCAGGCGCTCGCGCTCTACACCCAGGTGATGCAGGCCGATCCCAGCTCTTACCAGGCCCATCTCGGCGCCGGCGTGGTGCTCGACCTCGACGGCAAGTACGACGACGCGCGCAAGCACTTCGCCAAGGCCATCGAAGTGGCGCCGCCGGAAAATAAAGCGCAGGCCATGCGCAACATGGCATTTTCCTACGCTTTCGAGCTTAAGGCTGCCGACGCCGCCCGCTACGAGCAGCCTCTCTATGACGAAGACATCGCCGGCAAGAATTTCTTTGCCGCCGGCGAAGTCGCCAACGAACTTGCCCGCATTTACCTGGAATCCGGCGATCTCGACAACGCGCAGAAATGGTACGTGATGGGCCACGAAGCCGGCCTGAAACAAACCGACATCAAGCCCGACGGCATCGACCTGTGGAACTTCCGTTGGGAGCACGCGCAGGCCCGCATCGCCGCCCGCCGCGGCAAGCGCGCCGACGCCCAGAAGCACGTCGCCGCCGCCAAGGCCATCCTCGACAAGGGCGCCAACCCCCAGCAGGCGCCGTTTTTCCCCTACCTTGAGGGATACGTCGCCTTCTATCTCGGCGACACCAAGGCCGCCATCGCCGCCCTGCAAAAGGCTGACCAGCGTGATCCCTTTATCCTGGTCTTGCTGGCGCAGGCATTCGAAAAATCCGGGGACAAGACGCAAGCCGTCGAGTACTACCGCAAGGTCCTCGGCGTCAACAGCCACAACCCGACCAACGCTTTCGCCCGGCCAATCGCGAGGTTGAAGCTGTCCTGAGGGATATCGGGTATCGGTTCTCGGTTGTCGGTGCGGCCTATCGCAGCTCGTCCCAAATTTCGAAATCAGAGCTGAAACGGGCTTATAATGTGTTTATGCGGCGGAGCGTTCTCACAGCCGCGATCCTGATTGTCGTTACCGCGCTACCCGTGTGCGCCCAGCGCCGCGGAGTCTCCGCTCCACGTGCTGGCGCTTCGGTCGGCGTTCGCCCTAGCGGACGAGTCATCCTGCGCAGCGGCCCTGCCGTCGGACGTAATCCGGGCTTCGGTGCATTCGTCAACCCGCGGCCGTTCCATCCCCGCCGCTTCTACAACCCGTACGCCTACGCGTACCCATATTCGTATCCGTATACGATCTATCCGTATACCGCCTATCCCTACTATGGGGTCGGCCTCCAGAGCGACTTCGTGTACTCCAACGCCGCCGTGGGAACATACGATGCTCCGGCATACATGGCGGACCACGATACCGGAGTGCAGAGTGATCTCTATCGCCTGCAAGCCGAACTGAACGATGTCCGGCAGCAGCAGGCGGCCGATCGCCAGCAATATGCGCTGAACACGCCGACTGACACCCCACGTCCGATTCCTGCAACGCGCCCGCGGCCGGAACCGCCCGCACCTCCGACCGTGCTCATCTTCCGCGACGGACACCAGGCGGAAGTCCACAACTATGCCGTTGTCGGGCAGGTGCTGTGGATTTTTTCCGAGGAGCGCGCGCGCAAGGTTCCGCTCGCCGATCTCGATCTTGACGCCACGCGCCAGGCGAACGAAGAGCGTGGCGTGGAGTTCGCCGTGCAGGCTAAGCCTCCCTCGCAATAAGCGATGAATCCCTCTCAGAATGTTTTTGTTTGCGCTCCGCCGCAAGCGGCTGCGCGCATGCCTTCGGCAGAGTGGAAGTGATTTTTTGCCGACCTAATCCCGGGGCTCACGCCCGGGGCTACTTTCTTTCGCCCGCCTCGCGGGCTGGCGACGTGAGGCACATTGGATGGTGCACCGCGTCAGGAAAGCTGGGCGGATCACGGTCAATGCCGCGTGATGCTGGTTTGCATTCCCACCGTTTGCCGCGCAAAAGGTGGGGCGCCCGGCGGGAGCTTTAGTCCGCACCAACCGCGCGTCCTCGCCCCTGTGCCGGTAAAGGCGCATCGAGCAATGCTTGTGGATACCTATCTGCGATCGTCAAGAGCTTCAGTGCGGCTTGCCGTGGCTGACGCACGCCCTGTTCCCAGCTTTGAACTGTTTGCGTGCTGACATTCAGCAGTCGGGCGAACTTAGGCTGACTCGCATGCAACGCAGCCCTGATTTTCCTGATTCGCCTTGGTGGCATGCTCTTTGCGAGCGGCGGGATCGCGGTGACGCGCAAATCGACCTCCTCACCGCGCTCGTATCGCAATGCCTCCTCTAACGCCGTTCGCAGTTCTCCAAATACCTTACGCCGTTTCCTCGTCATACTCCGTCCATCTCCTCGTCGCACTGCTTCGTTACAACGACCAGGTTTTTTATGATTTCTTAATCTGATCGACCAGAGCCTGCAAGACTTTCCGTTCCTCCTTTGAAATGTCCTCCTGTTCGCCTTTGTCGAGAAGCGCCAGAAGATGAATGTGCTGCTTGCGCTGGAGGTACAGGAAGAAGTACCTGAATCCTCCGCGACTACCCTTCTGCCGCCCTGGGTTGCCGGTGCGAGCTTTGCGCACGCCGCCGGTACCTTGAACCAACCTGCCCCGCTCCGGGTTCTTGAGAAGCTCGTCCTGAATCGCAGAAAGAACCTCGTCCGCAGATGCCCCCGCGAGCTGAGTTAATCTCTGCGTGAACGGGCGCGATTCGATAAATACCACATAGTGGTATATACCACTATGTAATATAGCAAGTCAATGGAAAAGGTTGTCGCCGGTGGGCGACCGATCCGCCCACGACCCGTCAGGAAAGCGGGGCGGATCACGGTTACTGCCGCGTGATGTTGGTTTGCATTCCCACCCTTTGCTGCGCAAAAGGTAGGGCACCCGGCAGATGACGAGGGTGAGGTAGAGGCGTCTACTGCTTTGCCGGCTGATCCGACTTCGCCTTTGAGCGCGTGGCCTTCTCCTGCTGACGTTCCTTGGCTTCATCGGCGGCGGACTCGATCTTGTCCTCGACGATTTCTCCTGTCTGGGCGTCAACCTGCACTTCGTGAATAGCGGTCCTGGTCTTGATGTCGAACGAGTACACCAGCTTGCCGTTTTCCTTCTCCAGTTCCTTGCTCCTGATGACGCCGGCGTGCCTGGCCAGCGCGGTCTTTTGCGCCTGCTGCAGGGTGATCTTGGCCTGCTTTTGCAGGTCCGCCGGGCGCTCCTTCGGTTGCGGAGCGGCCGACGCCAGCAGCGTCAATGCGAGCAGAATGGCAGATGCGAATACGAAGCGCTTCATTGCGGACTCCTGGGCGATACTTGGAATTGTGCGGAATGGATGAGATGCATCTTACACGACTGAGGCATGGGATAGCAGGGGAGCCTGCGCGAGTGGTGCGACGAAGGCAGCGCGCGATAGATGGTAGCCCCCGGCGTAAGCCGGGGGTTGGCGGTCAAGAATGAGACGAGCCCGCTTCAGCGGGCGACAGAACTCGCCTCCCGCTCATCCTGTGCAATTACTCGGCGTGATGTTTTTTTGTTTGCGCTCCGCCGCAAAGCGGCTGCGCGCATGCCTTCGGCAGAGCGGAAGTGATTTTTTGCCGACCTAACCCCGGGCTCACGAGCACCCCACCACGCGCAAAAAGCCGCGCGTGGTGGGGACCCCGCGCCCGGGGCTACTTTCTTTCGCCCGCTTCGCGGGCTGGCGACGTGTGCGGGGCGGATCACGGTCAATCCCGCGTGATGTTGGTTTGCATTCCCATCTTTGCTGCGCAAGGGAGGGGCGCCCGGCACATGCATCCTCGCGTGTGTTCAGCGCCCGCAGCGCGCGACAGATGGTAGCCCCCGGCGTAAGCCGGGGGTTGGCAATCAAGAATGAGAACGAGCCCGCTTTAGCGGGCGACAGAACTCGCCTCCCGCTCATCCTGTGCAATTACTCGGCGGATGTTTTTTTGTTTGCGCTCCGCCGCAAGCGGCTGCGCGCAAGCCTTCGGCAGAGTGGAAGTGATTTTTTGCCGACCTAACCCCGGGCTCACGCCCGGGGCTACGTTCTTTCGCCCGCTTCGCGAGCTGGCGACGTGTGCGGGGCGGATCACGGTCAATGCCGCGTGATGTTGGTTTGCATTCCCACCCTTGCTGCGCAAGGGAGGGGCGCCCGGCACATGCATCCTCGCGTGTGTTCAGCGCCCGCAGCGCGCGACAGATGGTAGCCCCCGGCGTAAGCCGGGGGTTGGCGGTCAAGAATGAGAACGAGCCCGCTTCAGCGGGCGACAGAATCTAATACGCAAAGCGTGGAGCAGGCGGCAATACGCAAAAGTGATTTTCTTAGTTGCGCTCCGCCGCAAGCGGCTGCGCGCATGCCTTCGGCAGAGTGGAAGTGAATTGTTGGCCGACCTAACCCCGGGCTCACGAGCACCCCACCACGCGCAAAACCGGCGCGTGTTGGGGACCCCGCGCCCGGGGCTACTCTTCTTTCGCCCGCTGCGCGGGCTGGCGGCGTGAGGCACATTGGATGGTGCACCACGTCAGGAAAGCGGGGCGGATCACGGTTACTGCCGCGTGATGTTGGTTTGCATTCCCACCTTTTGCTGCGCAAAGGGTAGGGCACCCCGGGGTAACCCCGATTATCCTTGACATAGAAGGCTAATATCCTAAACTTGGGATAGTCAAATGGCGCGCAAGCCCGTACCGGGAGAGAAAAAGCTGTTTTGGATGGGCTCCTCTCACGAGGAACTCATGTCATTTCCTGAGCGGGTCAAAGATGACATCGGCTGGGCGCTGGGAGTGGCGCAGTTCGGCGAAAAACACCCATCAGCGAAGCCCTGGAAAGGCGAAGGGCCAGGCGTATTCGAGATCGTGGACGACTATGAAGCCAATACCTATCGCGCCGTTTACACGGTGAAAGTTGAATTGGCGCTTTACGTCCTGCACGCTTTTCAGAAGAAGTCGCCGAAGGGAATTCGCACCGCCAAGAGGGACGTTGAGTTGATTCACAAACGGCTGCAAGCTGCGCGTGAGCACTACAGGATCAATTTCGAGGAGAAGGCCAGTGCCGCAAAGAAGAAATAGTGACGATGTGGAGATCAAGGCGAGTTCCGGGAACGTTTTTGCGGACCTCGGTTTCAAAGACGCCGAAGAACGGCAGACGAAGGTCAAGCTGGCGGTAGCGCTCAACCGGATACTCGCCGCGATGAGACTGTCGCAGGTGAAGGCAGCGGAGCGGCTCGGGGTGAACCAGCCGAAGGTGTCCGCGCTGAAGAACTATAAGCTGGACGGCTTTTCCGTGGAGCGGCTGCTGGGGTTCGTGACCGCGCTGAACTGCGATGTCGAAATCGTGATCCGCCCGCGGCGCGTCAGGAAAGCGGGGCGGATTACGGTCAATGCCGCGTGATGTTCTTTTGTTTGCGCTACGCCGCAAGCGGCTGCGCGCATGCCTTCGGCAGAGTGGAAGGGATCTTTTTCCGAACCTAACCCCGGGCTCACGAGCACCCCACCACGCGCAAAAAGCCGCGCGTGTTGGGGGACCTCACGCCCGGGGCTAGGTTCTTTCGCCCGCTCCGCGGGCTGGTGAGGTCCGGTGCGGGGCGGATCACGGTCAATGCCGCGTGATGTTGGTTTGCATTCCCACCCTGTACTGCGCAAAGGGTGGGTACCCGGCTATTGTCCCGCCTTAGCCTGTGATGCTGCGGAATCCAGCAAAAATGATTCCCAGTGCTTCTCCGAGACAATAGCTAGGGGACAGCGGCTAGTGTATTCAACCGCCTTCATGATCTTGTTGCCGAACGCACTGAAGTTCCAGTCGCGACTTGTCAGAGTGCCTATTATCAAGTACGAGGTCTGAAGTTTTACTGTATCCGCGCAGTGTCCGCCACGAAGTTCTACTTGCTTCTGGCACGCCTTCCGACCACCGTAAAGGAACTTGCCAGTAAAAACGAACTCATTCCCATTGAAAATGACATCCGGCGCAGGAATTGTGAGAGGAAGGTCAGTGGGTCCAAACATCAGGGTATGGTCGTCCTGTGCGCCGACGATATGGTTGACCAGGACTGCTAAATCCGCTCGTTCGTCCTCATCCGCGACCCCGTCTGCATAGATGCGATCAAGTCTCTCCACAAGTGTACTGACCGGCCAAACGTCGGCTATCTCACGGTTCGCCACACACCATTTCGCCAAGGACTCTGCTTCAGCCGAGCTTATGTACTGGTCTGCAATGATTCCACGAAGAAATCCAATCAACTCGTGGATGGCTCGGGTTGCGCGGCGAGCATGGTTGTAATTGAGGGCAAGTGGCTGGCCATCACTGTCGAGCGGGGTAGACATATTCGACCCCCTGAACTTAGTTTCAAATGCCACATTCTGCTACTTCCATTGGCCTTACTCAAGTGAAAGCTTCACCAGCGATTTAGGTCAGGGTCGCAGTGTAGAATGCGAGCCGATCGGTAAAGCGGTGAACAAATGGAACACATCACGGTCGTCCATCTGCCGATCTCTATGAGCGATATGGACGGGATCCAGGCGATGTTGCGTGCTGAAGGACCGTTCTGTACTTCGTTCCCTGACAGAGACGTTTATTCGGCAGCTCTTTATCACCAAGAGTCTGCCGTGCATGGCTCGCGTGTGCGGATGCTGGTAGATCGCAACATCTTTGGGCGTATTGTTGCCCTCGCAAATGGCACATCAGCAAAACAGGCCCATCGAATTCCTGCTGCGATCATGGCTTTCGCTCAGTGCGCAGGCATAGATTTTGAACCTAACCTCGCTCTGTACGAAGGGCTAGCAACTCAGGCCAAGAATAATGCCGTACGCGATTTGGCGATGTTTCGGGCCGCAGACAACCTGCACCCCTCGGAGATGGCGGACATCGCGCTCGGAAGATCTTTGAAGCTCCGCAGTTGCCTTTCCCCCACCTCGAAGACGCCGGACCTGACGCGCTTGGAAAAACCGATCAGGCAGTATTCGGTGGTATATCCGCTCGTCCTGAAGATCGGGTGTATTGAGTTAGAGGGCGGACCAATGGCGCACCGGATGCGCCGCTTTCTCGACTGGACTTTCGACAACTGGTACTTCAGTGCACCGGTACTAGTCTTCGCTGCTGTCTGCTTTTCAGCCACACCCCAAAGGGCTGTTCTCAAACACTTGCGCCATTCCGATCGAAGCCTCGCTCTTAAGGGCATAAGTAATTGCGCGTGGGATCTGACCTACCTCACACTCTGGCTACAGCTACTCAAGCGACAGGATCGCGAGAACTTGTTGTATTTGTTTTGTTCCTGCGACAGAGCCTTGCGTTGTGTGGCACAGCAACTCCTGGCCCGGCCGGACGCGACAGAGGGGCAAATCGAGAGTTCATTGCGCCAGCTTCTGGGAGCTGTGGTGTACGAGCACTATGTTCGTTTGAACGAGCAAAAGGACGATCCCACTCGACTCATTAACCAAGTCGGGATCGACATCGGTAACCACAAAGCACAAATCATAACGGCACTCGAACAGGAGTTGCGCAAAAGCTCATCGTTGGGCTGAGGCAAATGACGCTTAACAGTAAAGCACTTGTACGCGACCCCACAAAAGGGGTGGCATCGACAGAGCAGAAAGTGGGCTCCGATCACGCAGTGTTTGTGTTGTCAAACCTTGTCATCGCAAGGTGCGCAGTCGCAACTCCCCCTAAATCACCACCGCTTCCTTGTACTCTCCAAACACCCTTCTCAGCGTGTCGCTGATCTCTCCGACCGTGGCATAGCTCTCCACCGCGGTGATGATGACGGGCATCAGGTTGGCGCCGGAGTGGGCGGCGTCCTCCACCGCTCTTAACGAAGCCTCCCACGGGCCACGGTCGCGGCGGGCGCGCAGTTCGCGCAAGCGCTCCACCTGCTGCCGCTCCAGGTCTTCGTTGAGGCGCAAAAGTTCGATCGGCTTTTCCCGCTCCTGCTCGAAGCGGTTGACCCCGACTACCACCTGCTCCAGCCGGTCCACGGCCTGCTGGTACACATAGGCCGAGTTCTGGATTTCCTGCTGCATGAAGCCGCGTTCGATCGCCTTCAGCGTGCCGCCCATCGCATCGATCTTGTCGAGGTATCCGAGCGCGTGCTTCTCAATCTCGTTGGTCAGCGACTCGACGTAGTAAGAGCCGGCGAGCGGGTCAATGGTCTGCGCCACGCCGCTTTCGTAGGCGATGATCTGCTGGGTGCGCAGGGCGACGCGGACTGACTGCTCGGTCGGCAAGGCGAGCGCCTCGTCGTAGGAATTGGTGTGCAGCGATTGCGTGCCGCCCAGCACCGCCGCCAGCGCCTGCAACGCGGTGCGCACGATGTTGTTCTCCGGCTGCTGCGCGGTGAGCGACGATCCCGCGGTCTGGGTGTGGAAGCGCAGCATCCAGGAGCGCGGATTTTTCGCGCCGAACTGGTCGCGCATGATTCTGGCCCACATGCGGCGGGCGGCGCGGAATTTCGCCACTTCCTCCAGGAAATTACTCATCGAGTTGAAGAAGAACGAGAGGCGTGGAGCGAACTTGTCCACGTCGAGCCCGGCATCAATCGCCGCCTGCACGTAGGCCACGCCGTTGGCGAGGGTGAAGGCGACTTCCTGCACGGCGGTGCATCCCGCCTCGCGCATGTGATAGCCGCTGATGGAAATGGTGTTCCACTCGGGCACGTGCTGGTTGGCGTAAGCGAAGATGTCGGTGACGATGCGCATCGCCTGCGCCGGCGGGTAGATGTAAGTCCCGCGCGCGATGTACTCCTTGAGTATGTCGTTCTGCACCGTGCCGCCGAGCTTGCGGGGATCGCTGCCCTGGCGCTTGGCCACCGCGATGTAGAGCGCCAGCAGGATGGCGGCGGTGGCGTTGATGGTCATCGAGGTGGTGATTTTTTCCAGCGGGATGCCGTCGAAGAGGCGCTGCATGTCCTCGATGGAATCAATGGCGACGCCGACCTTGCCGACCTCGCCCATCGCCATGGGGCTGTCGGAGTCCATGCCGATCTGGGTGGGCAGGTCGAAGGCGACGCTCAGGCCGGTGGTGCCGGCGTCGAGCAGGTACTTGTAACGCTTGTTGGAGTCCTCGGCGTCGCCCATGCCGGCGTACTGGCGCATCGTCCACAGGCGGCCGCGGTACATGGTGGTCTGCACGCCGCGGGTGTAGGGAAATTGTCCGGGATAGCCGACGTCGCGGTCGTAGTCGAGGCCGGCGAGATCGGCGGGCGTGTACAGCGGGTGGACGGAGATGTGGGAGGAGGTCTGTTCCTCGGCGATGGCCGATTTTTTCTTAATGTCGGGGAGAACGTCTTTTTCGGCCATGGAGGAACCTCCGGAAGCAGCAATTAGCGATTAGCGATTAGCAATTAGAAAGATCAACTCGCTTTTCGTCTCGCTCGCCAGAACGAGCTCACACCAAACCACACGAATACCAGCGCGAAGCAGGCGGCCAGGACCATTTTGCCGGGGCCGATCTTTCCCGTCTGCCACGCCTGATATTCGCGCCAGCACGCCAGGCCGCCCGCCAAGGCAAAGAATAGGAAAAACACTCCCGTGATCTGCAACCAAAGCAGGTGGACGACACGCCCGAAGTGCCGGAGGGTGATCTGGAGGGCGGAGTAGCCAGCGCGCAACCATCGGCTCTGGCCCGCCTGGCGCGCCGCAACGCGACCGAAAATTCCCAGCTTGCGGGCGGTGGAAAGGCCTGGCACGGGCTCCATTCTAGCAGCGCATTACCCGGGGACCTGGTCATAAATCACAGAATCGTGTGTCGTGGCGTAACCATCGGGCGATCGGATGATCGGGTGATCGGGCGATCGCTACAGCAAAGTTCAGATCGCCCGATCACCCGATTCCTTGTGCTACCATCAAATTCTCGCTTGGGCTTCCTGAACGCGAATAACCAGAACTGATCCGGGATGATGCGATGAAAGACACGCTTGGAGTGCTGTTAGCAGGAGGGGCGGGCGAGCGCCTGTATCCCCTGACGCGCGACCGGGCCAAGCCGGCGGTGACCTTTGGCGGGATCTACCGCATCATCGACATTACCTTATCGAACTGCATCAATTCCGACCTGCGGAAGGTGTACATCCTGACGCAGTACAAGGCGCTGTCGCTGAACCGGCATATCCGCGAGGGCTGGAACATCGTGGCGCGCGACCTGGGCGAGTTTGTCGAGATCCTGCCGCCGATGAAGCGGGTCAGCGAGAACTGGTACCTGGGCACGGCCGATGCGGTGTACCAGAACATTTACTCGATCGGCGCGGAGCAGCCCAAACACGTGCTCGTCCTGTCGGGCGACCATATTTACAAAATGGACTACTCGCGGATGGAGCGGCAGCACCTGGAGTCGGGCGCCGACGTGACGCTGGCGACCATCCTGATCGAGCCGGAAGAAACATATCGCTTCGGCGTGGTGGACGTGGACCGCGAGGGCAGAATCGTCGGCTTCCAGGAAAAGCCGCAAGATACCGATATGCGCTCGCCCTACAACTTGCACATGGTGTCGGGGTCGATGGGCGTGTACCTGTTCAACACCGACGTGCTCATCCCGGTGCTGCTGAAGGACGCGGAGGACCCAACTTCCTCGCACGACTTCGGCCACGACATCCTGCCGAGGATGGTGGACGACTACCGCGTGTACTCGTACAATTTCGTCGACGAAAACAAGAAAGAGGCGCTGTACTGGCGCGACGTGGGGACGCTGGAAGCTTATTACGAGGCCAACATGGACCTGGTGGCGGTGTCGCCGGTGTTCAACCTGTACGATTCGAGTTGGCCGATCCGCACCCACCAGCGGCAATATCCGCCGGCGAAATTCGTATTTTCCGACCCCAACCGCACCGGCACGGCGGTGGATTCCATCGTGTCGTCCGGCTGCATTCTCTCCGGCGGCGCGGTGCGCAACTCCGTGATCTCGCCCGACGTGCGCGTGAATTCGTATTGCGAAGTTGACGACAGCATCATCTTCAGCCACGTCAATATCGGGCGGCATTGCCGCATCCGGCGGGCGATCATCGACCGCGACGTGCACATCCCCGAAGGCACCATCATCGGCTACGACACCGAGGCCGACCGGCAGCGCTACTTCGTCACCGAAAGCGGGATCACCGTGGTCACGCGCGACTACTCGCTGTTCGAGAGCCCGGTGGCGGTGGACTACTTCACCTCGGAATAGCGATCAGCCGTCAGCGATCAGCTTTCAGCTACTACCCTTCCGAATTCCTTCCCGCAGCTCAGGCATTAGTGTGGCCAGTGGTGTAGGATTTGCGCATTCAGGAGAACGACTCATGAAATCATTCGCTGCATTATTCTTTTGCCTGCTGATTACTGCGGCAGCCGCTGCGCAGAAGGTTCAGCCCGCGCCGCCGGTTTCCGCCGAGCAAATGGCTGCGATTTATCCCGGGGTCGAATCGCTGTACATCGATCTGCACAAGAGTCCGGAACTGGCGTTTCACGAGCAGCAGACCGCGGCCAAGCTGGCCGAACGCGTCAAGGCGCTCGGCTACGAGGTCACGACGGGAGTCGGCGGAACGGGAATCGTGGCCATCATGAAAAACGGCCCCGGCCCGACGGTGATGATGCGCACCGAACTGGATGCGCTGCCGGTACAGGAAAAGACGGGGCTGCCGTTCGCCAGCACGGTCACGACCAAGACCGCGGCCGGCGACACCGTTCCCGTGATGCACGCCTGCGGGCACGACCTGCATATGTCGGCGTGGTACGGCACCGCCGAGCTGATGGCGAAAAACAAGGACAAGTGGCATGGAACGCTGATGATGGTGGGACAGCCGGCCGAAGAAGTGCTGCAGGGCGCGGCGGCGATGCTGAAGGACGGCCTGTTCACGCGCTTTCCCAAGCCAAATTACGCGCTTTCATTGCATGACGAATCCACATTGCCGGCGGGCACCATCGGCTATCATCCAGGATTTTTCCGCGCCTCGGCTGACACGGTGGAGGTCACCATCTTCGGGCGCGGAGGACACGGCGCGGCGCCGCATGACACGGTGGACCCGATCGTGATCGCCGCGCGATTTGTGCTTGGACTGCAAACCATCGTCTCGCGCGAAAACAATCCCATGGATCCGGCGGTCATCACCGTGGGCAGCATTCACGGCGGCACGCAGGCCAACATCATTCCCGACCAGGTGAAGCTGCAACTGACGGTGCGCACCTTCAGCCCGCAGGCGCGAAAGCGAATGCTGGCGGCGATCGAACGCGAGGCCAAGGGCGAGGCGATGGCGGCGAACGCGCCCAAGGAGCCGGTGATGGAGATCAAGGCCGGAACCGACGCCGTGTTCAACGATCCTAAGACCACCGAGCGCATGGTCGCGACGCTGCGCAAGGCACTGGGGCCGGACAAAGTGGTGGAGATGCCGGCGAAGATGACGTCGGAAGACTTCTCGCAATACGGGCTGGCGGGCGTGCAGGCGGTGTTGCTTCATGTCGGGGCGGTGGACGCGGCGAAGCTGGCGGAGTCGAAACAGAGCGGCAAGCCGCTGCCCGCGCCTCATTCGCCGCAGTGGGCACCCGTGTTCCAACCCACCGTGGAAGCAGCGATCACGGCGGAGACGGCGGTGCTGATGGATTTGCTGGGAGGGTAGCTGGGAGCTGCCGGCTATCAGCTCTCAGCTTCAGGAAAATCGCTGACGTAAGGACCCACATCTGCCAAACCCGGGCAGATGTGGGGCACCATCGCTCCATCATTTTGAACCTGCTAAAATCCAGTGTTTCCTCAGAGTTACCCGGCGGAACATTCTGGTCGAACGGTCCGTATTCATCCCCAGGGGAAGTGTGACCGGGAGTTTCCGAGGAGTGCCGGTTGGACGACAATCAAGTCGTGGCCTCTTTGGTCCGTCGCTGCGTAGCCGGCGACGCGGTTGCCTGGGAGGAGATTGTCGAGCGCTTCAACCGGCGTATCTTCAACATTTGCTATCGGTTTACCGGATCGCAGGACGACGCACAGGACCTCGCCCAGGAGGTCTTCATCAAGATTTACCGCACCCTGAAAACCTACGATACCGATAAGGGGTCGTTTATGACCTGGGTGGCCACCCTGACCCGGAACCTGCTGGTGGACCATTTCCGCAAGAGCAAGCAGGACCGGGTAACCGACTCGATGGACGAGCCGGTCACGGTCGAGGAGGACTCCATCAGCGTGGCCGCGCGGCTGGAGGACTCCCGCCCTTCGCCCGACGCTCGCCTCCAGAGCCGCGAAACCCAGGAATTGGTGCAAAAAGCGCTCCAGAAACTCTCTCCTGAGCTGCGGGAGGCGGTGATCCTCCGCGACCTGCAGGACATGGACTACCGGGAAATCGCCCTGGCCCTGAAGGTACCCGAGGGAACGGTGAAGTCGCGTATAAATCGGGGACGAACGGAACTTGGGCGGCTACTTTCACGTACTTATAGGCAGGTGACCTGATGTACGAGGAATCCAAACCCGGAATGCAGTGCCACGAGTTCGACGGGCTGCTCAGCGATGCGATGGACGGCACTTTGGCCGGCGCCCAACTCGAGCAGTTCGAGCGGCACTGGACCACGTGCCCGACCTGCGGCCCGATGTTTGCCGAAGCCCGGCGCGGCCTGCAATTGCTGCGCGGCCTGGCGGAGGTGGAGCCTCCGGCGAATTTCGTCCACAACGTGCTGGCCGCGACCATCGGACGAGTGGAGGAATCGGCGCCGGCGGCGCACGCCCGCGAAAGCTGGTGGAACAAGTTCCGGGCGGGCCTGCGGCTTGGAGGCCTGCAGCCGAAGTTCGCCATGTCGTTTGCCATGGCGTTCTTCTCGATTTCGCTGGTGCTCAATCTTGCGGGCGTCAAGATCGGCAACCTGCGGCACCTCGACCTGAGTCCCAACGCCATCGTGCGCGGCGCCTACGAAGCGCAGGGCCGCGTGGTGAAGTACTACCAGAATATCCGCTTCGTGTACGAGATCGAATCGCGCGTGCAGGAACTGAAGCGTGCGACCACGCCGGAGCAGAGCACTCCGCCGGCGGAGAAACAGAAAGAGCAAAAGGACCAAAGCGAAAACCCGGATAAGCGGTACCAGAACTACAGCCGGGAGCAGGAAGCCGTCACCATGGCGCGATTATTCGATTCGGCCCCAGCCACCGGTCAGGTTTTCGCCAGGAGAAACTCATGAACTGCACTGTCCATACCGACGTCGCGGCGACGTCGTATTGCCGCACCTGTGGCAAGGCGATGTGTGAGAAGTGCTCGCACAGCGTGCGCGGCGTCGTTTACTGCGAAGATTGCATCGCCACGCGCCTGCACGACACCATGCCGTCGGCGCCGCCGGCCAGCGGCTTCGTGCCGGGCACCGCGGGCGCGCCCGTGGTCATCACCACCTCCGGCCCCAGCCCGGGGCTCGCGGGCGTGCTGGCGGGGTTCTTCCCGTTCGGAGTAGGCGCGGTATACAACGGCCAGTACGCCAAAGGACTGGCGCACCTGCTGATCTTTGTCGCTCTGATCTTTGGCGTCTCGCAGGCGGACGCACACGGCGGTGAGTACGGGCCGATCTTCGGCCTCGCTATCGCGTTCTTTTACATTTACCAGATTATTGATGCGGTCCGCTCCGCGCACGCCGTTCGCGCCGGGCTGCCCGCCCCCGATCCGTTCGGGCTGGCGAAGGCGTTCGGCAGCGGCGAACGCGTGGATTTTAGTCGCGTCCCGGTCGGCTCGCTGGTGCTCATCGGCCTGGGTGTTCTGTTCCTGCTGAACACCATGGGGCTGTTCCATGCGTACTGGATCCACCGGCTCTGGCCGTTGATCCTGATCGCCATCGGCGTGTGGCTTTTCGTGAAGCGCTTCTCACCCCCGGGCGGCGCGACGGGTGGGATGTAGAGGAGACGAGCCATGGATAATCATCAGCCCAACCAGACTTGCTACTGCACACGCTGCCGGAGCCGCGGCCTGATGGGCCCGGCGGTGCTGATCACGCTCGGCGTGCTCTTCATGCTGAGCGAGTTCGAGGTGGCTT
Source organism: Terriglobales bacterium (assembly GCA_049509755.1). Classification (GTDB taxonomy): domain Bacteria; phylum Acidobacteriota; class Terriglobia; order Terriglobales; family Acidobacteriaceae; genus JAIQGF01. The sequence continues at coordinate 153,936 of JBEKZP010000005.1, forward strand.
CGTTCCACAGCACCTGGCCGATCCTGCTGATCGTGATCGGCCTGGTGAAGGTGCTCGCTGGAAACCTGGACACCTCCGGGCATATGGACGTGATCGCGCCGGCGCCTCCGGGAGCGCCACCGGCGCCAACCCAGAATTCCGAACCGCGGCAGGTGGACCATGTCTAGTCCCGCTCCGCAAATCCACGTTCATCGGCGCCGCTCGCTGGCCGGGCCGATGGTGCTCATCCTTATCGGCGTCATCTTCCTGCTCGGCAACATGCATTACCTGAGCTGGCAATCGCTGCACCATTATTTCGCCCGCTATTGGCCCGCGCTGCTGATCCTGTGGGGCCTGGTCAAGCTGCTGGAGCACTGGCAGGACAACCGCGCCGGCGTGCCCTCACGCGGCATCGGCGCCGGCGGCGTGGTACTGATCATCTTCCTCGTCCTGTTTGGCATGGGCTTTACCGCCACCGATCGCATCAACTGGAACGCGCTGCGCAACCAGGCTGACATTGACGGCGATTTCGGCGGACTGTTCGGGAATTCCTACAACTTCAGCGCTACCGTGGAGCAGCCCTTTGCCGCCGGAAGCGATCTGAAAGTCGTCTCCGATCGAGGCGACGTGGTGGTGAACACCTGGGCTGAGCCCAAAATCAAGGTCGTGGTGCGCAAAAAGGTGGTGGCCGACAACGAAGAGCAGGGCAAAAAGATCGATGGCGAGACGCAGCCCACCTTCACCACGGCGGGCGCCACAGTGACGCTGAACGCGAACACCGGCAGTGCGGGCAACAACGCTGTCGCCAGCGATCTGGAAATCTATGTTCCGCAGAAGGCGAACGTGGAGGTTTCCACCCGGCGTGGCGACATCCGCATTGCCGGGCGTGCGGGCAACATCACCACCAGCTCGCATGGCGACGTTACGGTTGCCGACAACGCCGGCAACGTCAACATCAGCCTGCGCCGCGGCAGCGTGCGCGCCACCAATATCAAGGGAGACGTCAGCGTGGACGGCCGCGTGGACGATACCACCATCGGCGATGTCAGCGGGGAGGTGCGCCTCAGTGGAGACTTCTTCGGGCAGATGAACCTGGCGAAGGTGGCCAGGAGCGTCAGCTTCCATTCCTCGCGCACCGAAATGCAGATGGCGCGGCTGGACGGCGACCTGACGATGGAATCGGGCGACCTGCGCGCGCGCGCGATCATCGGCCCGATGCACCTGACAACCCGCGCCAAGGACATCCACCTCGAGGATGTGTCCGGCAACCTGAAGATTGACAATAGCAACGGCGTGGTGGAATACCGCGCCGGCAAAGGCATGGGCGATATCGAAATCAACAACCAGCGCGGTACGGTGCAGGTGATGTTGCCGAAGAACGCCGCGTTCCAGATTGACGCGCGCACAACACGCGGCGAGATCGAAACCGACTTTCCTTCCATCCAGGTAAAGAGCGAGCACAACTCGCAATATGCCAGCGGAACCGTTGGCAGCGGCGGGCCGCAGGTGAAGCTGACGAACGATCGTGGCGACGTGCAGATCAGGCAGTCCACGGGCTTGCCGGCGCCGCCTGCTGCGCCGCAAGCTCCCAAGGCGCCGTCCGCACCGGGGCTGCAGCGCGGCTCGCTGCTGCGTCGCGGCCACGTGGTCGTGAACCGCGGCCCGGTAATCCGCGAACCGCGGAGCTACGCGCCGGGTACGCTGTAGGATTCAGTCGTCAGTCGCCAGTCGCCAGTCTTCGGTCATCAGTCTTCAGCAAAACCAGTCTTCAGTTTCAGGTCCAGTTTTCCTGACGACTGAAGACTGACGGCTGAAGACTATTTTCTCAGCGCACAAGTCGCCCCCGGCATGCCGCTGCGCAGGAAGTAGGAATCGAGTTCCGCGCCCGCTTGCGTCAGTTCCTCTGCCGAGAAGAATTCCTGCATTCCTTCGAACAACTGCCGCTCTTCCTTGCGCACATGCGCCGCCAAACTGGCGGAAAAGAGCTGAAGCTCGGGCACGGTAAGGCGCGCGGCGGCGGCGCCGGCGGCGTACTGGCGCAGCGACAAGTGCTCGATGCGCAGTTCATCCACCAGGTCGCGCAATGAGGGCGCGCGCTGGGCGAAAGGGAACAATACCTTCTCTTCGGCCTCGAAGTGGTAGCGGATCTCGCTCTCGAACAACCGCGCGATCTCCTGTTGCCAGTGCTGTGGGTCGGGATGTTGGGATTGCAGCCCGCGCTCGATCTGGACGCACAGCGCCAGCGCGTGCTGATGTTGATGGGAGAGCGGGATGAGGTTGCGGTCGCGCAGCATGTATCTATTATGCCTGTGCCGTCCCTACGGGACTCAGCGTTCAATTGGTAAGGTTACCCGGCGCTGAAGCGCCGGGCTATTGTCATTCGCCCCTTCGGGGCTGTGCCCGAACGCCCAACGCCGGAAAGCTGGAACCTGGAGCGTGACGCCGTCAGCCTTGAGCCTAACGCCTTGAGCCTAACGCCTTGAGCCTAACGCCTGGAGCGTGACGCCGTCAGCCTTGAGCCTAGCGCCTGGAGCCTTGCGCCCTTGCGCCTTGAGCCTGGAGCCTGAAGCGGAGCCTGCTTTACTAAACTGCCCCGCGCAGCAGAGAATGGTTGTTTGCCTGAACGCCCGCGGTGCCATCTGCCGCGGGCAAAGCCATAATCAATTCAGCCCAGAAAGAGGACGCCACTTATGCCCGCAACCGGTGAACTGATCCGGATGATGAACTACGTGGACGACATTACCGCCACCTTGCGCCGCGTCATCGCCAACGTTCCGTACATGACCGACGAAGAAAAGAAGCGGCTGGCCGAATACATGCGCAAGGCCGACCCGAGCTTCGATGGCCTGATGCAGCGACTGGAGAAGGAGTCCAAGTAATGGAGGTCCGCACCGTCGCGGTGATCGGCGCCGGGATCATGGGACGCGGCATTGCGCACGCCGCCGCGCTCGGCGGCTATCGCACCATCCTGGAGGATATCCTGCCCAGCGCGTTGCGCCGCGCCGGCGACGAAATCCGCGCCAACCTCGACAAGGCAGTGGAACTAGGGAAGGTCACTGCGGACGAAGCCCAGGAGGCGATGGGCCGCATGGAATACGCGGGCGCAGTGGATGAGGCCGCGCGCGCCGCCGACCTGGTGATCGAAGCCGTCCCGGAAGAGATGGAGTCGAAGATCGAGATCTTCACCCTGCTGGACAAAATCTGCCGGCCGGAAACCATTCTCGCGTCGAACACATCCTCGCTGAGCATCACGGAAATTGCGTCGGTCACTTACCGGCCGAAAAAGTGCGTCGGCATGCACTTCTTCAACCCGGTGCACAAGATGAAGCTGCTGGAGATTGTGCGCGCGCTGGAGACCAGCGACGACACGCTGGCGACCGCGGTCGAGGTGGGGCGGCGGATGAAAAAAGAAGTGGTGGCGATCAAGGAATCGCCGGGGTTCATCACCAGCCGCATCAACGCCATGATCGGCAACGAAGCGTTCTACATGCTGCAGGAAGGTATTGCCAGCGCCGAGGACATTGATAAAGCGCTGAAGATGGGCCTCAACCATCCCATGGGGCCGTTCGAATTGGTGGACCTGGTGGGGCTGGACACACGCCTGCACATTCTCGAGTACCTGCACAAATCGCTCGGCGAAAAATACCGGCCGTCGCCACTGCTCGTCCAGTACGTGAAGGCCGGACGGCTGGGACGCAAGGCAGGACGCGGCGTGTTCACCTATTCGGAGCAGACGCCGGGACCGGCAGAGGCGGCAAAAGAAGGAAAAGCCTAGCCACGGATCTGCACGGATTCTCGCGGATAAGAAATATGATCCGTGTGAATCCGTGGAAATCGGTGGCTAGGTTTTCGGCATTTTTTCCTGCAACAGCTCCCACGCGCGCTGCACATCATCCCAGGTGGTTTGCAAATTTCCAATCGCCACGCGCAGCACGATCTTGCCGTTGAGCACGGTGTGAGAGAGAAACACCTCGCGCGTGGCATTCACCGCCTCAAGCAGCGCGCGGTTGTCCTCGTCCGTGCCCTGGAAGCGGAAGCACACGACGGAAAACGGCACGGGCGCGACGACTTCGAAGCGCGGATCGCGCCGAATCATCTCCTCAAGGCGTTTTGCCCACGCGATGTGCGAGCGCAGGATTTCCTGGATGCGCTCGCGTCCGAAGTAGCGCATCAGGAACCACAGTTTGAGCGAGCGGAAGCGCCGGCCGAGCGGGATGCCGTAGTCCATCAGGTTGATGGCGCGCGGGTCGTCGCTGGCGCGCAGGTATTCCGGATTCAGCGAGAATGCGCGCCGCAGGATGTCCGGCCGCCGGGTGTAGAAGGCGCTCAGGTCCACCGGCGTGAACAGCCATTTGTGCGGGTTGACCACCAGCGAATGCGCGCGCTCCGCGCCTTGGAGGATGTGTTGGCACTCGGGCAGGATGGCAGCCGAGCCCGCGTAAGCGGCGTCAATGTGCAGCCAGAGATCGTATTTTTCAGCGACGTCGGCGATGGCGGCGACGGGATCGACGCTGGTGCTCGAGGTGGTGCCGACGGTGGCCACCACGCAGAACGGCCGCTTGCCTTGCTTGATGTCGGCTTCGATCGTTTGCGCGAGCGCGTCGGGACGCATGCGGAATTCGGCGTCCACCGCGATCTTGCGAACATTTTTCTGCCCGATGCCGAGCGCGATGGCCGCCTTCTCGATGGAGGAATGCGATTCCGTCGAGGTGTACAACGTCAGCACCGGCTTCGATCCTTCGACGCGCGCCTCCGGGTCGGCGAGTTCGCGCGCCGCGGCGACGGCATGCAAGCTACTGACCGACGCGGTGTCGTAGATAACGCCGAAGTAGTCGCCCGGCAGTCCCATCCATTGGCGCAGCCAGCCGAGCGCGACCTGCTCCAGCTCGGCGACGGCGGGTGATGTCTTCCAGTGCAGGCCGTTGGTGTTTAGCGCGGCCGCAAGCGCCTCGGCCAGGATGGTCGGGGTCGCGGCGCTGTTGGCGAAATACGCCAAAAATCGCGGATGGTTCCAGTGCGTGACCGCGGGCAGGATGATGTTGTCAAAATCCTTGAGAATGGCGTCGTACGACTCACCTCGCTCGGGCGCCGAGGGAGGCAGCGCGTCGGTCAGTTCTCCCGGCTGGACTTTGGGCAGCACCGGATAATCGCGCGTGTGCTCCAAATAATGAGCGATCCAGTCAATGACTTCGTGGCCTGCGCGCCGGAAATCCTCGACGTAGGCATTCCACTCCGGCGCCGCTCCGGTACGAGTGGTGGACATAAGGGCTCCTGCATGAAGGACGAACCAACTATTTTAATCGCGCGGTCTGTCGGTCTATCAGTCTTTCGGTCTGCCGGTGAAAAACCACAGACCGAGGGATCGACCGACGGACCGATCGACCGACAGACCATCACGGTACAATTCAATCGTGACAACGCCGCCTAATCCGCGCCTGCAGCGCGTTCTCGATCAGCTCAAGCTGTACGAGCACCCGTTGCTGGCGTTTGACGCGCGCGAACAGGGTGAGGGCGTCGAGGTCATCATCAATTTCCGCAATCCCGCCGTGCCGGTGCATACCTACTACTTCAGCATGCATCCGCGCGATCTCGATCACCCCCAGTTCGAGTGGACTTTCCAGCACCAGCTTTTTGCCTGTCTGCACGATTACCTGATCGAGATGTTTGTGCGCACGCCGCAAACCCAGAAGACGGACGCGCGGGCCCGTGCGGCGGAAGAGGACATTGGCAGTTGACCCTTCGTGAATACATCGAGCGGGAGATTGGCGAGCGCGGTCCGATTCCGTTTTCGCGTTACATGGAGCTGTGCCTCTACGGCGCGCCCGGCGGCGATCCGCCCGGGTATTATTCGCGCGCCCGGGAGCAATTCGGCAAGGCCGGCGATTTCTACACCTCCAGCGACGTGCACGCCGTGTTCGGCCGCCTGCTGGCGCGGCAGTTTGACGAGATGTGGCGCGTGCTGGAGTCGCCGCCGCGGATTGATCTGGTGGAACTGGGGCCGGGCCGCGGACTGTTCGCGCAGGACGTGCTTGACTGGACGGCAAAGAAGTTTCCCGAGTTTCACCGCGCGCTCCATGCCACGCTGGTGGAAGGCTCACCCGGATTGCGCGCACGCCTGGAAGAGCGCTTCGCCGCGCAGATCGCGGCGGGCAAGGTGCGGGTGGTGGAAACGGTCGAGCAGGCGAAGATCGAAGGCGAGTTCATTGTCTTTGCCAACGAGTTTTTCGACGCGCTGCCGGTGGAGGTGATCGCGGACCGCGGCGAACTGCGCATCGGCGTGGAAAATGGCCGGTTCGTCGAGAGCTTCGCGCCGCCGTCAACGGCAGAAATGGATTTCCTCGACCGCTACTCCGTCCATCCCGAAGCGGGTGAACGAGTGGAAGCGACGCTGGTTTCGCTCGATCACTTGCGGCGCATCGCGGCCGCGCCGGCGGCGGGCGCGCGCGGGTTCTGCCTGTTGGTTGATTACGGTTACACCCGCCAGGAGCAGTTGGCAGGGCGCCATCGCGACACCGTCATGGCGTTTCGCCAACACACCATTTCGCAGAACCCGTACGAAGCTCCCGGGGAACAGGACATCACCGCGCACGTGAACTTCACTGCGCTGATGGACGTCGGAAAACAGGTTGGCCTGGAGCCGCTGGCGCTGGTGACGCAATCACAGTTGCTGATGGGAATCGGCGAAGACAACCAGTTCGCCGACGCGTTCGAGGACTGCCGCTTGCCGCAGGAGCGGGCCAAAGTCGCGCTGCAACTCAAGCATCTGGCGACGCCGGTGGGAATGGGGGACGCGTTTCAGGCGCTGGTGCTGGGGCGGGGAGTCGCGAAGGAAAAGGCGAGGGAGTTGAGCGGGTTGAAATTTGCGCGCTGACCGTGCCGTCCCTACGGGACTCAATAGATTATTCTCTGCCTAACCCAGTACTCCCGTGCTGGGCTACCAGCGAGCGTCCCTGCGGGACTGCTGCAGATTCCGTCGCGAAAGTCGTGGAACACCGGCCAAGATCCCAGCGCTCGGCGCGCGGGCGAGCGAGCCCGCGCCACGTTTACGGAACTGGAACTGCAACTGAAACTGCAACTGAAACTGAAACTGCAACTGAAACTGAAACTGAAACTGAAACTGAAACTTATTCTCCCTCTTTCGATTCTTTCCTCTGATACGGCGCCGTAAGATACTTGCGCGCTTCGCCCATCGCGCCCTGGGTATTGTCATTGGTTTGCAGTGCCTGGCGATATTCGTTGGTGGCGCGCTCGCGCTGGCCGGTGACGTCGAAAATCTTGCCCAGCTGGATGTGGCTCCAGACCTCGGTCCAGCGCGGTTCTCCATCCCCGTTGAGCGCCTCGCGGTAGGCATTGGCCGCCGCCTGGTAGTTCTTCTGCAGGAAGAAAACTTCGGCGATGCGGTAATGCGCCAGCGAACTGTGCGTGTTGGCGTCGAGCGACTTCTGGAATTCATGCAGCGCGGCGGCGAGGTCGCCCTGCTCCACCATTCCCTGGCCGCGCAGGATGGAAGCGCGCACCTTCAGCTCCTGCGAGTTCTTGAGCACGCGGTTGTCGGGATCAATCGTGATGCGCCGCGGCTTGCCGAAGGTCTCCACCTGGAAGGCGGAATTCGTGCCTACCACATCGACGCGCTTGGCCTCGCTCTGGCCGTCGGTGTCGATCTTCAATTCGACCGGCATGCGGAACAGGTCGAGGTCTTGCGAGATCTCGCCCACGGTGCGGAAGCCCTTGGCCACGCGGTACACCGTGTACTTGGTCTTGAATTCGGGAGCGCCGGTGGAATCGATCCACTGCGAGAAGAACCAGGTGAGGTTGTCGCCGTAGTTCTCCTCCGCGAGCTTGCGGAAATCGTCGACCGTGGCGGGCTTGCCCGCGTACTGCTGCAAGAAAGTGCGCACCGTCTTGTCGAAAGCGGCGTCGCCGATCACCCAGCGCAGCATGTTGAGGATGATGGCGCCCTTGTCGGTGACCAGCGCCTGGAATTCCGGCGCGAACGGGTCCAACTTTCCAACGCTCGACAGCGGCACGGTGTCGTAGGCCAGCGCGCCGACTTCCATGTCCTTCACGGCTTCTCTGAATGCGGCCTCGCCGGCTGCAGACTCGACATACCGCGCCTCGGAATAGCGCGCGAAGCCGTCGCTCAGCCACCAGTCACTGCGCGTGGCGGGGCTGACGTCGGCGCCCCACCACTGGTGCGCGATGGTGTTGGCCAGCAGCCGGTAATTCGCCTTCCCCGAGAGCGCGCGCGACGCAATGGCGGCGATCTCCGGCGCCCAGGCGCTGGGCACCGTGTCGTCCGGTATTTCCACAATGTTCAGATTGTTGGACAACGGCGGTCCAAGGCGCGCCGTGTAGAACTGGAACTCGCGCACCGCGGTTTCGGTGTAATTGGACACCATGTCCTTGTGCACCGGCTTGAAGAAGACGTGCAGGTTCAATCCAACCGCGTTGCTGCTGCTCTCGTGGAAATTTCCGGCAATGATGGTTCCGGGGAAGCTGGGCTTGGTCCACTCGAAAGTGAAGGTCTTGCCGCTGGAGGTGGCGGGCACAGCGGGCTCGGGCGGCGCCGCCGGCGCGGCACGGCCGCGAGCGCGCGTCGGCAGCGGCGGCCTCACCGGACGCGCCGGCTCGGCAGTGGCGGCGGAACCCTGCGCACCGCTGCCGATCACCATCCAGCTCGCGGGCACGGTGATCTTCATGTTCGCGGTAAAACGATTGGTGCCATAGCCGCTCACCGGGAACCAGCGTCCGGCATAAAGCAGGTAGCTGGTGTCGTCGCCGACGTATGCAAGCTTCAGGCCCTGCACGGGGCTGTCATCGGCGGACGAGAGGCTGCCCTCGTAATCAATATCGAGGGTCGTGCTGGCGTCTTTCGACAATCCGCTGGGCAGCGCGATGCGGATGGCGTTGTCCTGCGTGATGCGCTCGGCGGAGAGTGCGTGACCTTCGGCGTCGGTGATGCGCGTCGGGCGCAGCGCGTTATGCAGCTCGAAGGTGGCGACGCTGATGTCTTCCAGCGCGGTGAACTTCACCCGCGCGTGCGCGATCAGGCGGTGGGTCTTGGGCTGAAGCTCGGCTTGGATCTGGTAATCGTCAACCCGGAGGCGCGGCCTTTCGGCGGCCGCGGCGGGCAGAGCCAGCGCCGCAACGCTTACCAGAAAGATAACGACGCGCCTCAGGGGCCGTGGTGCGTGGTGCATGAAAAATCTCCGGCTAAGTACCCGCTGGTCTTGGATGTGCAGGCGGGCAGAAAAGATGCGCTCGGGCCAGTTCCGGGCAGAGCTGTTGCATCTGCGAGCACCCCAGAACACGCAAAAGCGGCGCGTTCTGAGGGCCCCGCTGCGAACGGATAGCTCCGGTTTGCTGAACCGGGGAAAACAAAATCCGAGCGGCTGCTGACCCACCCCTACTTTAACCCAGCGCAGCCCAGTTCGTCGCGCCGAAGCGAGGATTTCACCTTTGCAGTGCCGCCGCGGGTATTTCACCCCGCGGGAGGAACCGGCGAGCGCGTCGCATGCGACAGCGCCGTGAGTGAATTGAAGATTGAAAGACAGGCTTTAGGCCTTAGGCCTTGGGCGTTAGGACGAATGGACGTGAAGCCTAAAGCCTAAAGCCTAAAGCCTCAAGCACCGCTTCGGCGGCGCGATCCGAGGCGCTGCCGGCGCCTGACGGCGCGGCGAGATTCGCCCGTACCTGTTTCAATCCCTCCAGCATCGACTGGCGCGCAGGGCCGTCGGCAAGAATCTCGTTCATGCGGGCCACAATGTTTTCGGGCGTGAAATTGTCCTGCACCAACTCGGGCACAACTTCCCGTTCGGCGATCAGGTTGGGCATGGCAAAGAAGGGAACACTGACCAGCGGCCGGCCGAGCCTCCAGGTGAGCCGCGAAACGCGATAGACCATCACGAAGGGCGTGCCGATCAGCGCGGCTTCCACCGTCGCGGTCCCGCTCGCGACAATTGCGGCGCGTGCCTGCGACAGCACCATGCGCGCGTCGCTCTCCAGCTTCAGATTGATGCCGGGGTCCTCGCCCACCGAGCGGTGAATCAGGTCCACCATCCACTTCGAACTGACGGTGGAGGCGACCGGAATGATGAACTGGTACTTGCGGCCGAGCGCGCGCGCTGCCTGCAGCATGGCAGGAAGGTTGAGCGCGATTTCCTTTTTGCGGCTTCCGGGCAGCAAAGCGATGGGAATCTGCGGGGAGCGAAGAGGTGGCGCAGGTCCCGGCGCCGGCAAGTCAGCCAGCGGATGGCCGACGTATTCGGCCGCAACCCCGCGCTCGCGATACCACGGCTCTTCGAAGGGGAAGATGACCAGCATCTTGCGCACATGGCGCTTGATCTGCGCGATGCGCTTCGGCCGCCACGCCCAGAGCTGCGGGCTGACATAGTAGATGACCGGAATGCCGCGCCGGTGAAGCAGGCGCGCCAGGCGAAGGTTCCAATCGGGAAAGTCGATGAGCACGGCCGCGTCGGGTTTGCCGGCATCCACCGCGCGCAGCAGTTTGCGGAACTCGCCGCGGATTTTCGGCAGGTGGGAGACGACCTCAGCCAGGCCGACCACCGCGATGTCCTTGGCGTCCACGACAAGGCGGCAGCCGGCGCCGCGCATGCGTTCGCCGCCAACGCCGAAACAGTCCAGCGATGGCTCGCGTAGTTTCAGGGCGGCGATCAGCAGCGCGCCGTAGTTTTCGCCGGAGGCTTCCCCGGCCGAGATCAGCAGTCGCATGGGAATTCAGCAGAATACAGGAGCAGAGCACAAAGCGCCACGATTCACGATTTCTGGTAGTGTCCTAATTTGTTTTTGGCTGCTTCTGTCTGGGTTTTGTATATTGGCCTACTGCAGTGAGTCTATCCAGAGAAGGCGTATAGACGTAACAGTAGTCCCACCAGCAATCCTCATCGCTGAGCATGTGCCGATATTTGACCCATCCGTGGAAAACCGCAGTTTTCTTAAGGGCTTTGATGTCCAACCAAGAATCCTTCATGTAGGGGCCGGGGTTGAAGGGGGGCAAAATCTCTATCGGGTCGCTGTTGGCGAGAAGATGCTCAAAATCGCTAACGTGGGATACATCCGGGCTGCTGGAGGGAAGCTGAGTGACCCCCTCGGAGAGACAGGAGTAAGACATCTCAAAGCTGATGATTTGAGCGGGGGTTCTACCAATATTTTTGATTCTGAGCGAATACTCCTCATGCTTGCCACCAAGAAGCTGTTCTGTGGTAAAGAGCGTGCCACTATCGTCAACCCAATGCTTGTCGTTCCTTTTCTTTCCCATTGGGTGCAGTTCGGCCACAACCCAGGCACGTTCAGCATTGATAACGGCTTGAGCATTCAGAAAGGCAGCATCTGCGCTGGCCTTGACTGCCCTGAGCGTTTTGCACAAAAGCCACACCTGCAAACTGCCGACTACAACCAACAGCCCGCTGAAAGCCCAATAACCCCAGTCTGCCAAATCTCTCTTGTGCGGATTTACCGTCACGGGGGGGAGTTCGCGGACAATTATGGAGTGCTGTGCACCCTCGTTTCCTTGCCTGTTTCCGGCGGCATCATGGTCTGGGGCTTGTTGCGCATTGATAGAGGACTGCGGTTGAGCGGATGGTTCCTTCTTGGCTTTGGTCTCCTGTTGGACCTTGCTGCCTGCACTAGCGGCGTTATCGGCTGCCTTCCGTGGGGCTGGTGGAGGTGCCTGCATGACGGCCAGCAGCACAGCTACTACCAAGAGTTTCATGCTGAGATTCTAAATTAGGACACTACCAGATTTCACTCAAGCGGCATTGACGCGACGCTCGAGCTTCAGCTTGTCCGCAACGTGCGCTTCTCGATCCGCTTCTCGTACGCCGAGCCCTGGATGATGCGATTCACGTAGATGCTGGGCGTATGGACCTGGTCGGGATTGAGTTCTCCCACGGGCACCAAGTGCTCGACCTCGGCGATCGTGATCCTGGCCCCGGTGGCCATTTCCGGATTGAAGTTGCGCGCCGTTTTCCGGTACACGAGGTTGCCGAAGCTGTCGCCCTTCCAGGCTTTGACCAGCGCAAAGTCGGCGCGCAGCGCGGTTTCCAGCAGGTAGGCATGGCCGTCGAACTGGCGTGTTTCCTTGCCTTGCTCGACCAGCGTGCCCACGCCGGTGGGAGTGTAAAACGCGGCAATGCCGGCGCCGGCGCAGCGAATGCGTTCAATGAACGTGCCCTGCGGGATCACTTCCAGTTCAATTTCGCCGCGCGCCAGCATTTCCTGGAGCAGCGGGTTGTCGCCCATGAACGTGCCGATGTGTTTCCGGATCTGCCGGTTGCTCAGAAGCAGGCCCACGCCGAAGCCCCGCACCCCAACGTTGTTGCTGATGGTGGTGAGACGGCGCGCGCCCTTTTTCACCAGAGCGGCAATAAGATTTTCGGGGATGCCGCACAGGCCGAAGCCGCCGATCATCACGCTGCTGCCATCGGCGATGTCGGCGACAGCTTCTTCGGGCGTGGCGAACACTTTATTCACGGGTGGACCTCGCGGATGGCGTGGCGCAGTTCGCTGATGCCGCGGTAGCTTTCTTCGCGGGTGGTGATGGCGGGCGGCGCCAGCAGGAGATGATCGCCGCGGACGCCGTCCACCGATCCTTGCATGGGATAGACCAGCACGCCGCGACGTTGCGCGGCATCGAAAACGCGCGCGGCGAAACCGGCAGCAGGATCGAGCGGCGCCTTGGTCTGCCGGTCAGCGACGAATTCCACGCCCCACAACAGTCCGAGGCCGCGCACGTCGCCGACGCAATCGCAATCGCGGAGCATCTGCAGGGCGGCGGCGAATTCGGCCGCCAGTGACCCGGAATTTTCGCCGTCGGCGGCTTCCACCAGCCGAAGCTCGCGGATACGGCGCAACACCGCGCGTCCCGCTGCCACCGACACCGGGTGCGCATTGAATGTGAACCCGTGAAGCAACGAACCGGAACCGCTGGCAATCGCCTCGACCACGTCGCGCGAGGCGATGACGGCGCCCAGCGGCGCGTATCCCGAGGCAAGACCCTTACCGGCCACGATGATGTCGGGCGCAACCTGCCAGTGCTCGCAGGCGAAGTTGCGTCCGGTGCGTCCGCATCCCGTCATGACTTCGTCGGCAATCCAAAGCAGCCCGTGGGCATCGCAGATGCGGCGCACTTTCTGCAGGTAGCCCTGGGGAGGAGCGACCGCGCCGAGGGTGGCGCCGGAAATCGGTTCGCAGATGAAAGCCGCCGCCTTGCCCTCGGCCTCGCCAATCGCGCGCTCCAATTCGCCGGCATAGGACGCCGCGCAGTTGTCGCCGCCGTAGGCACAGCGGTAGCAGTAGGGCGTGTTGATGTGGCCGAACTCGCGCAGCATGGGCAGGTAGGGCTGGCGGCGGCGCAAATTCCCCGACACCGCCATCGCGCCCAACGTTGCGCCATGGTAGCTCTGGTGGCGGCTGATGACCTGGTAGCGCTCGTCGTGGCCGCTTTCCACCTGGTATTGACGAGCCAATTTGAGCGCGGTCTCCACCGCCTCGGAACCGCCGCTGGTGAAGAACACCGCTCCGCCGCTGAAAGCCGATCCGGCAAACGCCAGCAGTTCGCGTGCAAAGTCTTCTGCCACGGCGGTCGCGAACTGGCTGCTGTGCGCAAATTCGAGTTCGCCCAATTGGGCGGCGATGGCGCGCGCGATCTCGGGATCGCCATGTCCGAGAAAGGAAACGGCGGCGCTACCGGCCAGATCGAGGTACTGCTTCCCGTGCTCGTCGTAGAGCCACGCCTTTTCTCCCCGGACGGCGCGGGGGTACTGCTTGCGGAACGAGCGTGGCATTGCCATCGGCCACGACGAGTGGGCAGGGGGATGCATGATGTTGGGATTATCCGGGTGAGGCAAGCAAGTGTCAAAAATGGCGGGGTTTCCCGATGCGAGCAATTCCCATACAATGCCGCGCCATGACCGATGAACTGAAGCTGGGAAAACTTGCGGCTTGCTCCATCGTGCTGTTGGTTCTGACGTTGGCTTCCTTCGGGGCGGCCGGGCAAACGGCCCCTGTGCCCATTTCCGGCTTCACCAGCCGTTCCGCGCGCAAGCAGGTTGCGCTGGAGCAAAAGTTCAAGGCGCAAATTTCGCGCCAGCAGGAGCGGAAATTCCACCGCTTTCTTACCGCGGAGCCGCATCCCGCCGGATCCGAGCGCAACAACGAACTGGCGCGGTACATCGCCGAGACTTGGCGACAGCAGGGATTGGAAGACGTGACTATCCGCCAGTACGACGTGCTGAACTCCTTTCCGCGCGCAACGTCGCTCGAAATGGTGTCACCAGTCAGCTATAAGGCGGAGATGCGCGAGGCGGGGTATGCCGAGGATCCCGACACGCAGAACCCGCGCGTCAAGTCCGCGTACCTGGGGATGTCGGCGTCGGGCGAGGTGACGGCGCCGATGGTGTACGCGCGCAGCGGCAATCCGGAAGACTACGAGGTGCTGCGCAAGAACGGCATTGATGTGCGCGGCAAGATCGTGCTGGTGCGCTACTCGAATCCGTACAGCTATCGCGGGTTCAAGGCGCTGACCGCGGAGCGCGAAGGAGCGGCGGCGATCGTGATTTATTCCGATCCCGCCGAGGATGGATACAAGAAAGGCAAAGTGTTTCCCCACGGGCCGTGGGGCCCGGAAACGCACTTTCAGCGCGGCGCCATCACCTACGATTTCATCGTGCCGGGCGACCCGCTGACGCCGGGGTGGGCTTCAGTTCCGGGCGCCAAGCGCGTGCCGCCGGAGGAAGCGCGCTCGCTGCCCAAGATTATCGCGCTGCCGCTCTCCTGGCACGATGCCAAGCCGCTGCTGGAGCACATGGGTGGCCCGGTCGCGCCGAAGGACTGGCAAGGCGGGCTGCCGATCACCTACCGCCTGGGTGGCGAGGCGCGAGTCCATCTGAAAGTGGACATGGACAACCGGGTTGCGCCCAACTATGTGGTGGAGGCGCGCATTCGTGGTGCTGAATTGCCGGACGAATGGATCGTTCTCGGCAATCACCGCGACGCGTGGGAATTCGGAGGCGTGGATCCCAGCAGCGGAACCGCGTCCATGCTGGAGATGACGCGCAGCCTGGGCGCGCTGCTTCAGCAGGGCACCCGGCCGCGGCGCACGCTGGTGATTTGCAGTTGGGACGGCGAGGAGGTCGGGCTGACCGGCTCCACCGAGTGGGGCGAGCAATTTGCCGACGAACTGAAGCAAAAGGCGGTGGCGTACATCAACGTGGATTCATCCGCGTCAGGGCCGGAATTCGAGGGCAGCGCGGTGGCGTCGCTGGCGCCGCTGCTGGTGGAGACCACAAAGTCGCTGCGCGATCCCTCGGGCGCCTCGCTTTACGCGGCGTGGCTGCGCTCGCGCCGCGCCAAGCAACGCAGCGAAAAGGAAAAAAAGCCGGTCACGGAAGCGAACCTGGCCGACGTGCGCATCGGCAGCGGTTCCGATCACACCGTGTTCCTCAATTTCCTGGGAGTTCCCGTCATCGGGTTGCAATTCGATGGCCCGTACGGCGTCTATCACTCGATGTACGACGATTATTTCTGGATCGAGCATTTTGGCGATCCCGGGTTCCGCTACCACGCCCTGATGTCGCAACTCTGGGGCGTGCTGGCGCTGCGGCTGGCCAATGCGGACGCGCTGCCGTTTGATTTCGGCGCCTACGGCCGGGCGGTGCGCGAGTTCGTCGAAGAGCTTGAGAAGCACAACCAGCTCGCAGGGCAACTGGACACGGCGCCGCTGCTCAAGGCAATCGCCGCTTTCGAACAGCAGGGCGGGGAATTGAATGCCGCCGTGCGCCGGCAACTTGCGAGCGGAAATTCCGGCGCCGAAGTCCTGGAAAAATTAAATCACGCACAAATGCAGGTGGAGGCGAACTGGTTGAATGCGGAGGGAATACCCGGGCGGCCGTGGTTTAAGCACCTGTTGTACGGCGCGCGCTACACCTACGCCCACCTGGAACTGCCGGGGCTGACCGAAGCCGTCGAAGCCAAGAACTGGCCGGTGGCGCAGCAACAACTCGATCTGCTGCTGGGTGCGGTTTCGCGCAATGCGGAATTGCTGCAACGGACGAGCGCCCTGCTCGGCGGCGAACCTAATCGTCGGCGCTGACGGGAACGGCGGGGCCGCCGATTTGCGCAGGCGCAGCACCGGCGGGAAATTCCTGGTCCTTGTACTGGAGTTGGTAGAGCTTCCAGTAAATGCCGCGGTGGCCAAGCAACTGCTGGTGGGAGCCCATCTCGCGCAGGCGTCCCTTGTGCATGACGATGATCTTGTCGGCGCGCTGAATGGTGGAGAGCCGGTGCGCGATGACCAGCGACGTGCGTCCTTCCACCAGGCGCGTGAGGGCCTCGCGGACGCGCAGCTCGGTCTCGGTGTCCACGCTGGAGGTAGCTTCGTCGAGCACCAGGATTTTCGGGTTATGGGCGAGCGCGCGCGCGAACGAGATGAGCTGCTTCTGGCCGGTGGACAGCGTGCTGCCGCGCTCGTGCACCGGTTCCTTGAAGCCGCCGGGAAGCGAGCGAATGAACTCGCCGAGGTTGACGTCTTCGGCGGCACGCGCCACCTGCTCGTCGGTAATATGCTCAGACCCCAGGCGGATGTTTTGCTCCACCGTGCCGGTAAACAGGAACGGATCCTGCAACACCACGCCGAACCGCCGGCGCAGGTCGGTGAGATCCAGCTCGCGCACGTCCACGCCGTCAATGCGGATGGCGCCCTGCTGCACGTCATAGAAACGCAGCAGGAGCGAAATCATGGTGGTCTTGCCGGCGCCGGTGTGTCCGACGATGGCGGCGGTCTCGCCGGGCTCGACCGCGAAGCTGACGTCTTTCAGCACCCAGTCGGGCTCGCCGGCGTTGGGGTTGAGTTCGCCCTCGGCATTCCGCTCCGGGACGGTGCGGTAGTAGAACCAGACATGGTCGAACTCGATGCGTCCCGGGCCGGTAACCTGCTTCGCGACCGCCGGTGACTCCACATCCACCGTGGTATCCAGCAGCTTGAAGATTCGCTCGCTGGAGGCCATGGCGGACTGCAGGATGTTGTACTTCTCGCTCAGGTCCTGGATGGGCCGGAAAAAGCGCTGCGCGTACTGCATGAAGGCGACCAGCACGCCGAGCGTGGCCACGCTGCGAACCACTTGGCCGCCGCCGAACCAGATGACGGCCGCGATGGCAATCGACGACAGCACCTCCACCACCGGGTAATAGAAGGCGTAGGCGAGGATGGCGTCCTTGAACGCTTCCATATGGCTGGCGTTGATTTTTTCGAAGCGGTCGTAGGCGCGCTTCTCGCGGTTGAAGAGCTGCAAGACCAGCATGCCGCTGACGTGCTCCTGCAGGTAGGCGTTGATGCGCGCGATGGCAGTGCGGATGCGGCGATAGCTGTCGCGCACGTGCCTGCGGAAAATCATGGTCGCGACCATGATCAGCGGCAGCACGGAGAAGGTGATCAGCGCCAGGCGCCAATCCATCTTGAGCATGATCACCACGATCCCGGCGAGCACGAAGATGTCTTCGAAGATCGCCACCACGCCGGAAGTGAACATTTCGTTGAGCGCGTCCACGTCGGTGGTGACGCGGGTGACCAGGCGGCCGACCGGGTTGCGGTCGAAGAATCCGATGTGCATCCGTTGCAGGTAGCGAAAGATCTGGCTGCGCAGGTCAAACATGACCTTCTGTCCGGTCCACTGCATGAAGTAGGTCTGGAGAAATTCCAGGAAAAAGCTGAACACCAGCAGGCCGACGTACATGCCGCCGATCTGCGCGATGCCGACCAGCGGCTGCGAGCTCAGAAAGCGGTCGAGAAAACCGTGGCCGCCGCGCGCGGCGGTGGGCGCCAGGTATTTATCTATGGCGGTCTTGGTGAGGTAGGGGCCGACCACGTCGGCGGCGGATTTCAGCACGATGGCCGCCAGCGCAAGCGCCACCTGCCATTTGTACGGGCTCAGATAGCCCAGCAGCCGCTTCATCAGCCGGCTGTCATAGGCCTTTCCCAGGACCTCTTCTTCGTGGATGTTGGCCGCCATCTCTCTCTAGGTTATCAGACGAGATGGGGGCGGCTCAGGATGGAAAAAGTGAGCCCGATTGGGTGATCTGATGATCGGGTGATCTGGTGATCTAGCCCGGTAAATTGATCACCCGATCACCGGATCACCCGATCACCAGATTTGTCATTGTCTCCGCGCCTCTGTGGTCACCTAGTCGATCTGGGATAATTGAAGGAATGGCGCTGGGCATCTACGTCTCGGTCCCGTTC
Organism: Terriglobales bacterium; assembly: GCA_049509755.1. GTDB lineage: Bacteria > Acidobacteriota > Terriglobia > Terriglobales > Acidobacteriaceae > JAIQGF01. The sequence goes on from JBEKZP010000005.1 coordinate 172,171, forward strand.
TGCCGGACCAAGTGCAGCTTCTGCAACTTCGCTTCGGGTGTTTTCGCGCGGGCTGTGTTTGCGCGGTATGTTGACCGGGTGTGTGCGGATATCGCGACGTCGGACCGGCTGGCGGCGGAGATGGGCGCAAAGTTCGAGCCCGAGGTGGATTCCATTTACCTCGGCGGCGGCACGCCCACGGTGCTCGAGGCGGCGGAACTGGAACGGATTTTTGCGGCGGTGCGCGCGAAATTTCGAGTGCGTGGCGATGTCGAGATCACGGTGGAGTGCGCTCCCGGCACGCTGACGCCGCCGATGTTGGAGTCGCTCGGGCGCTGCGGCGTGAACCGCGTCAGCCTGGGCGTGCAGTCGTTCGTGGATGAGGAGGCGGCGAGCGTGGGGCGGCTGCACACGCGCGCCATTGTGCTCGACGACCTGGCGCGGCTGCGCGCCGCCGGAATCGCCAACATCAGCATCGACCTGATTGCCGGATTGCCCCACCAGACACCTGGAAGCTGGGAGTTTTCCCTGGCGGAGACGATTGCTTCCGGCGTTCCGCACGTCAGTGTGTACATGCTGGAAGTGGACGAGGACTCGCGCCTCGGACGGGAGCTGATTGCCGGCGGTACGCGGTATCACGCGCACTTTGTCCCCGATGACGACGCGACCGCCGACTATTATCTGCAAGCATGCGAGCGGCTCAGCTCCGCCGGCGTTCAGCAATACGAGATTTCAAATTTTGCAAGGGACGCCCACGTCGGCGCAGCCGATCACCCGATCACCGGATCACCCGATCACCCGATTTGTGATCACCCGATGTTCGCGTCGCGCCACAACCTGAAATACTGGACGCGGCAACCGTATCTCGGCTTCGGGGTGGATGCGCATTCCATGCTGGTGGCGGATTCGCGGCAGGCGCGCGCCGCGATGGAGCGTGAGATCAGCGACTATCTGGAGCACGCGCCGAATTTCGGCGGCGCGCACGAATCGGAGGATTCCAATTTCTATGCGCGCATGGGAGTGGAGTCGGTGCGCTTCGCCACACCGGATTCGCTGGAAGCGTACCTCGCCGGCAAGCCGCACGAGCGTACCCCGGTGACATATCCGGCGGCGCTGGAGGAGGCGCATTTCCTCGGGCTGCGGTTAAATCGCGGCCTGCAGGCGCGCGAGTTGGCGGAGCGCTACGGGCCGGAGGCGGCGACGGTTTTCCGCGAGCAGATTGCGGAGTTGCGCGCGTTGGGCCTGGTTGAGATCTGCGATGGGGCGACCCGGCTGACGTCGCGCGGGCGCTTGCTGTCGAATGAAGTGTTTCAGAAATTTCTGGTTGATCGGTCTATCGGTCAGTCGGTCTTTCGGCGGTAATGACCGCCTTTTTTGCACGAACAGCTGCGAATTCATTACACTGGCCGATTAGTCCTAGATCGCGGGAATCAGAGAGAACTTGTATGAGCAAGGTTGCGTCCCGAGGAACGGGGCAGAACACCGAACAGCGCACGCGCGTCACCACGGTTGACCTGCGCAGCGACACCGTCACCAAGCCGACGCCGGAGATGCGGCGCGCCATGGCGGAGGCGGAGGTCGGTGACGACGTGTACGGCGAGGACCCGACCATCAATCGCCTGGAGCAACGCGCGGCGGAAATCTTCGGTCGCGAGGCCGCGATTTTTGTCCCCAGCGGCACCATGGGCAACCAGGTCTCGATCAAGATCCACACCCGGCCCGGCCAGGAAATTATTTGCGAGGAGCGCTGCCACGTCTTCAACTACGAGATGGCGATGATGGCGCACTTTTCCGGCTGCGTTCCGCGTCCCATCCACGGCGAGGATGGCATCCTGCGCTGGGCGCAGGTGGAGCGCAAGATTTCGCCCAAGACTTATTACTACGCGCAGACCGGGCTGGTGTCGCTGGAGAACACGCACAATATGGCCGGGGGCACCGTGTACCCGCAAGATGTCGCGGACGAAATTTGCGACGGAGCGCACGCCGCCGGGTTGCCGGTCCACCTGGACGGAGCGCGCGTTTTCAATGCGTCGGTAACGCTGGGCAAGCCGGTGGCGGAGATCACGCGCAAGTTCGATTCCGTCATGTTTTGCCTGTCGAAGGGGCTGGGCGCGCCCGTGGGTTCGCTGCTGGTGGGAAGCAAGCAGTTCATCACGCAGGCGCGGGTCTATCGCAAATCGCTCGGCGGCGGCATGCGGCAGGCGGGCGTGCTCGCCGCCGCAGGACTGATCGCTCTGGAGCAGATGCCCAAGCGGCTGCACGTTGACCACGAGAACGCAAAATTCCTCGCGCAGGGGTTGGCGCGCGTGCCCGGGTTCAAGATGGATGCGGCCAAGGTGGCGACCAACATCCTGATCTGCGACATCAGCGGAACCGGGATGACGTCCGCCGATTTCGCGCGCAAGCTCGGCGAAAAAAGCGTCCTTTGCGGCACGGTGAACAACGAACTGGTGCGATTCGTGACCCACATGGACGTTGATCGCGCCGGCTGCGAACAGGCGCTGGAAGCGGTGCGCGCGGTTTGCGCGAAGTGAAGATCTAGTGTAGTGTTTCATAAATAACATTACAATACCCGGAGTTCGCGCTATAGTGGCAGCTATGTGGGAAGCTGCCAAAGCGCTGCGTCTGCGTGCGGGAGAGCGGGAACTGCTGGAA
>JBEKZP010000050.1:0-16064 GCA_049509755.1 Terriglobales bacterium
TCCCATCGCGATGTAGACGATCGTCGAAACCACCGGGTGTCGCTCGACTTGCACGAGCTTCCACGCGACCCCGAACAGCGCGATCGTCCAGACCAGTCCCAGCAGCGTCCAACCCCATGGGCCGCGCAGGTTCACTAGCGTGAACGGCGTGTAGGTGCCTGCGATCAACAAGTAGATGGCGGAATGATCGATGATCCGCAGAATGCGCTTGGCGGGCGGATGCTGCACCGAATGGTATATGGTCGACGCGGTGTAGAGCGCGATGAGGCTTGCGCCGTAGATGCTGACGCCGACGACGTGCCATACGGTGGCCTGCGTTGCGGCCAGCACGATCAGGACCGGAACGGCCACGAGCGCCAAGAGCAGGCCGATGCCGTGCGTCAGCGCGTTGGCGAGTTCGTCCATCGGGCCGATTATAGGCACGTGGTGTGGCGGCGAATGTATTAGTTGTGTAATTTTAGAACGCTGTTGTGCGCAGAGGGTGGCGCCCCGGATCACTGTGAGATTTCCGGCGCTGGCGACACTATCCAGTTTCCCCCCAAGACTCGAACCCTCAGCAGGCACCCTCAGCGGGCTTCTTCTTCCTCCGCAACGTGCTGCCGGTAGCAGATCGAGCAGAACGTCTGCCCACACCCATCGCAATCCGATCGATTCGCTGATGCGGAGTCCCGTCCATACGGCCCCATACACCATGCTGGCGTAGGGCTCGGGAACCTCGTTAACGAGTTGCTCGAACTGCTCTGGAGTGACGTGTGGTTTGGTTTTACGCTTCCCGCGCTTCTCGGCCGGCATCCGGACGACCTCGACCGGGTTCTTGACCAGCAGTCCGTACTGCACTGCTGAGCCGAGAATGCCAGAGAGCACATCGCGGATCTTGTCCTTGGAATCGTGTGCGAGGGTCGAGGCCGACAATCCGGAGAAGTACCGCTGCAGCTTGAGGGACGTTAGGTCCCGCAGGCAGAGCTTGCCAAAGGCAGGTGTCAGATAGTTGGCAATTATGCCCTTGGAGCGGTCCTGCGTCGTCTTGGCCATCAGCGGCATCATGACCGGCTTGTAGGTGTTCTCGACGTAGTGGGTGAAATTGGTGGCGGAGCCGATGCTCTCGAGGCCCTGGTTGATGGGCCGGAGATATTCGGCCGCGAGTTTCTTAACTTCGCGTTCGGGCATGCTGGCCGGTGCCAACCGAACCCGCTTGTTACTCCGTTTGCGTTTTTCCCCGATGAACACATCCTGGCGAACCTGGATAGTCCACCATTTTCCGCCCGAACGCACCCATCCCATCGATCGAGGTCAGGATCGCCGCCGCGCTTCCGTTTCGAACAGTTCCTCGCGCCGCATTGCGGGAGTGCCGTTTCAAAGGAGCAGCGGGCGTACCATTGGGCATGAGCGAAAAACGTGCAGAGCACCTCGCCCCAAACCCTGCTGAGGCTCCTGCCGATGTCCTCCTTCGACGAGAGCCAGACGAGGAAGAAGACGAAGGGGAAGACGACGGCGACGGCGAAGAAGAGGACGATAACGATAACGAAGATGACGACGAAGGCTACTCGGAGTGAGCACGCGTCCGGCCTTTGGATTATCAGGGGTCGCCGCCGCGCTCAAAGCTTGCGCTCGAACAGCGGAAGGTGCCGCAGGTCTCCGCCATCGACCCAGAGCGCGTCGAAAGCGTAGAACCGGGGCTCGCCACGGCGGAACATCAGGTCGCGGAACTGCGATTTACCGTGGCGGTCGAGGCAGATGATTTTGCCGGCGAGCACCGCTGACCGGGCGTGGAGTTCGCGGGGGATGGCCTGGTTCAGCGCGGCAAACGACTTGAAGACGTTTCCGTTCCGCGACACGAGGCGGCAATCGCCGCCCTCGATGTAAACCAGCGAAGCAAAGTTAATTGTTTTCTGTTGCCTCTTTGACGATCCTCACGGCGGCTTCACTGAAGTCCTCGCGGGACTGGCCTTTCTTGGGCGTTGGCTCGGGGCGTCTCTCTGTCTTCGTTTCCAATTGGTTGGCTTGGCGCTGTGATTTATCGAGTTTGGTGCGCTTTTTCGCCATGCCCACAGCTTACGCCCATGAGATTCGCGGCGCTACCCATGTGGACTTTCAAGCTGCGCCACTACTAAATTCCGTGAGAAGTATGGGGCGAGGGACGTGAAGAAATACTACTCGAAGTTCGATGTTGCCCTTCTGGTTGAACTGCAAAACCATCAAGGTGGCAGAAGCAAGAAGCATAAGTCGCCTTTGCCAGTCTCCCCGATGGGCTGTTAGGATGCCTCACAGGAGCAATCATGGACACCCATAGGATTCTTGCGGAGCTTCGAGCGGAGCGCGAACGCATTGACCATGCAATCACGGTAATTGAAGCCGTCAACTCAACTGGACGCCGGAGACTAGGCCGTCCGCCAAGGGAAGCAGCTACTCGGAGGAGGCGTGGCCGCATGAGCGCCGCCGCGCGGAGGAAGCTTTCGCGGCTGTTGAAGCAACGGTGGGCGCAGGGGAAGATGAAGCCAAAGACCAAGGCGAAGGCGGCATAGAAGCGGCTTCGGGGCGCATCTGCTGAATGAGCAATGGAAGCTACCCGCCGCCTGACTTCGCTTAGCAAGGGGTGCACGCCCTCATCGGCTATGGGGCAGTGCTGACCGCCGCGTTCAGGTTCCACCATTGGAGCTATGGATTCCTAGCCGTGCTGGCGTTTGCACTGGTGAAGGAATTCATAATCGACATTTTCGGAAAAGAGCATGACTCCTTCATGTCCAGCCTGAAAGACTTCACGTTCTACATGGTTGGCGCAGCGGCCGCCATTATCGTGGCAATTGCCAAATAACAGCCGCTCGGGCTGGACAGTTTGAGTGTGACAGGGGCCTGCATGGTGGACTTATCGATTTCGGGCGGCAATCTCGTGTTGCACGTCCGGGGAGCGGACAAGCTGTGGGCGCTGAAGAGTTCCCTCGAAATCCCGCTGGCGCACATTGCGGAGATCAGGGCAGACCCGGCCATAGCCCGTGGCTGGTGGCACGGGATTAGGATGCCCGGCACCAATATTCCCGGTGTGCTCACGGCCGGCACTTTCTATCAGGACGGCAAGCGGGTGTTCTGGGATGTTCACAACCCGGACAAGACGGTCGTGATCGAACTGAAGGACGAGCGGTACAACGAACTGATCGTCGAAGTCGCCGACCCTCAAGCGGCGGTGGAACTGGTAAAGGCCGCCTTGCCGCGCCAGTGAATGGCTCGACGAATAAGGCGCCGCGAAGCGTAAGGGTTTGAAGCGATGCCTTGCAATGTGGAAGGATGTGCCCGTCCGACCTTCGCCCGCTGTGCGAAATGCGGTGGGGAAGTTTGCGGCCGTCATGCAGAAGACTGCGAATGCTGTGACAAACCATTCTGCCCAATTTGCTTCAGGCAGCACGTTCGCGAGGAAGAAAGGTACTGAAGAGCCTGAGCCACGCGTTTACCCCATCCGAGGTAGTAGCCTCTTCGGGTTAGTGCATGAATAATTCAGAGCAGTTCAATCAGAACCCAGAAAAACTGCGCGGTTAGCGATTGACTTGCGGCTGGAGGGTGGCACGCCGTACTGGGAAAGAGAGCTTCTCCCGCCGACCACGACTCGATGATGTCGTTCGCCAGAATGCTGATCTGCTTTTGGAACAATAGCTTGGCTGGATGGGACGAATGCCCGTTTGCGGGTACAACATTGCTATGTTCCCCTGGCCGAGGCTGATCTTGGGTTCCGTCCTGCGGCTTTGCCGGTCCCGCAGGGACTTACTCCTCGAAAACCTGGTGCTGCGGCAGCAACTGGCGGTTCTGAAGCGGCGCCACCGAAGACCGAGGCCCAAGCCGTCGGATAAGCTCTTCCGGGTTTTCGTTCGGCGACTGTGGAAGGGATGGCAGCAGTCGCTGGCAATCGTCACACCCGAGACGGTGGTGCGCTGGCATCGTGCTGGCTTCCGACTGTACTGGGCTCGGCTATCGCGGCCTCGAGACCGCGTCGGGCGCAAGCCGACCAGCAGGGAACTGCGGGCATTGATTTTTCAGATGGTGGTCGAGAATCCGACTTGGGGAGCGGCCTTCATCACCGATACGACCTCGCCGCTTGAGATTTCTTGGCCGCGGAACCCCTTCCGCACGAGGCGGACCCCTGTTCGCCTAATACCCGTGACCTGCGGACGGCAAATCGGTGGTTCAGAAGGCAACCCGAATTCGCCGAAAACCCGTGCCTTCGCACTTGTGCCGCTTCAGCGCCGGCCTTACAACACGGCGCACATCGTTTTGGCTGGCGCGCGCCGTGGACATTGAGATGTGACGTGGGTCACACCGGCGCGTGCATGCCGGAAGGTAGGCTGGCTGGCAGACATGAGCTTGGCCGTAGACAGCTCGCGCTTGGACCGTGTCGTCGCGCTGCCGCGGCCACAGAGCGCCGAGGAAGAGCGGGTGCTGGTTGCGCAATTCCTCGCGGGAGTAAGGAAACTCTTCGAAGCTGGCAGCGACCCTGGACTGAATGTCCGGCTGCTGCGGGCACTGAGACATTCGGCGAGCTGTTCGCGTTGTGCGGCGGCGTGTCACGTCTTCGAGGGTAGTGGCCGAGACGAGCGCGACCGGCCGGGGCTGCGGGCAGAAATCCTTCGACGACTCTACTTCAGACATGTGAAAAGCGGCGGCCGGGTCTCAACCTGGTGGCATGGGGACGTGGACCTGGATTGGGCTCTGGTCGCCCAGCTTGCGCAGATGGCACACCGGTGCAACCTGTGTGGCCGATGCGCCCAGAGCTGCCTCGCGGCCGACCACGCCCTGGTGGCGCGCGAGCTGCGTACCGCCTTTCGCGAGATGGGAATTGTGCCCATCGAGAAGCGCTGCGCCGACGTGACGTGGGTCCGCGACCGGATGGCGGCGATCGACGAGCGCACCAGCCGGCGCGCCGGCATCGAGTTCCACACGCCGTGGGACGTGGAGGGCGCCGAGGTGCTGCTGGTCCAGCCCGCGTCGGCCGTCGCCGATTGGCCGGACAACGTGGGCGCCTTGGGACTCATCCTGACTTGCGCCGGGATTGAGTGGACGATGTCGTCGGAGCTGGCCGGGGACGATATCGGGGATGCATTCGCGCGCGAGGGGACTCAGCTACTGGAGTCGGTGCGACGCTACGTTCACGCCGCCCGCGGCTTGAAGGCGAAGAAGATCGTGGTCGGAGAGTCCGGCGAGGCCTACCGCGTGCTCTGCGTGGCGGATGCGCGCCTGGCCCCCGGCGAACTGAATGTGCCGCGCGAGAGCGTGGTGACGCTGATCCGCGACATCGTCCGCAGCGGTCGCGTGGAGTTCGATCCGCTCCGCAACGACTTTCCGGTCACGTTGCACGATCCCTGCAACCTGGTGCGGCGCGGAGTGGTGGAACCGCAGCGCGAGGTCCTGCGCCGCCTCTGCCCGCAGTTCCGCGAGATGAATCCGTGGGCGGAGCGGAACTACTGCTGCGGCGGCGGGGGCGGCCTTGTCCAGATCAAGGGCACCCGCCACTGGCGCGTCCAGGTGGCTGGGCGTAAGAAGATGGATCAGGTACTGGACGCCTTTTCGGAGTGCCTGGAGGACGTAGAGACGCGCAAGTACCTGTGCGCGCCCTGCGGCAACTGCAAAACGCAGTTGCGCGATCTGCTGGCGGAGCACGCGCCTTGGGAAAAGAACCGGATCCTATGCGGTGGCCTCGCGGAGCTGGTCGCGAATGCGATTGCGGTAGTGCAGCCGGGCTTCCTGCAGTGGGAATGGCGGTAAGCGGTTTGAGATTGCGCGAGGTCTGTGAGCGGGAATAGCATCAGCTTCGCGCACCAACGTACGAGGTGATCACGTCGCATGCGCAAGGTTTCCTTCGTCGATTCGCTGCACATCATCGGGCGAGGCTCGCGGAACTGGCCGGCCGGACGCCCCATTGTCGTCTCCTTCGAAGTCACCGACTCCTGCACATGCTTTTGCAGGCACTGTGATCACGGCGGCCCCAGGGACGATTCGCGCCAACTGAAGCCCGCCGACTACCGCCGCTACATGAAAGTACTGCGACCATGCGTGGTCCAGGTGTCGGGCGGCGAGCCGCTGCTGCGTCCGGACGTGGTGGAGATCGTGCGCAGCATCAAGGAAGGCGCGGGCGTGCCCTACACCATCCTGGTCTCCAACTGGTCGGAGATGACGGAGGAGTTGTACCTGGCGCTTCACCAGGCAGGCGTGGACCAGTTCTCCGTCAGCCTGGATTTTCCCGACGAACGGCACGACGACTTCCGCCGGTATCCTGGGCTGTACGGGCATCTCAGCGACCTCGTGCCACGGCTGGCGCGCCACGGCTACGACGACATCGTGCTGAATTCCTGCATCACCAGCAAGAATGTCGGCGAGATCAGCCGGCTGGCGGACAAGGCGCGGGAGTGGGGCGTGAACATCTGCTACAGCTCGTACTCAGCGCGCCGCACCGGCTGCCGCGACTACTCGCTTACCACGCCCGAGCAACTGGCTGCACTCAACCGTGAGCTGGATGCAGTGGAGGCCCGCCGCGACCACACCAACTGGATCGTGAACTCGCGCACCACCCTGACCTCCACCCGGCGCTTCTTCGAGCAGGGCGGGATCCCGGGCTGCAAGGCGGGACACCGCTTCCTGGTGGTCACCAGTGATGGCTGGCTCCAGCCCTGCTCCATGGTATTCCAGCGCTACCGGCTGGAGGAGCACGCGCGCATGGCGGCCGAGTTCACCCCCACCAACGACTGCGACGAGTGCTACGTCTCCATCCGCTCCTATCTCGACAAGACTTTCCCGCAATTGCTGTGGGAGAACGTGAGCGGGTTCTTTTCGGTGAAGGCGCAGTGACCCGACTGAACCGACCCAAATTGCGAACCGGCCTGCACGGTGAGCCTCGCTTGCTTCGAGTACATCGATTCCGCGTGGAACGCAAGAGCAATTCCGCGGTTCGGTCGGCTGAAAAAGCGCTCTGAATGTGCAGAATGAGAGGAAATTTGGATTAAGTTGAGCGCTGACAGCAGGCTGAAATTCACTTGCGGTTGCACCAATGGTGGGCATTGACAGCTTTCGGTTCAGTGTTAGTATGCTGCCCGTCGACGGCTGAAAGGGTTGGCGTCAATCATCGGTTGCCAGTCCAAAGTAGGCTGGGTGATCAGTCCGGCGGAGCGATCCGCTGGATGACCAGACCCGAAAAAACCGACGGTGCTGCGAGGTGCCGTTGGGGTTTGGAACTGCGAAAGCAGTGGTCGCATCAAGGGGCTGTGACGGTGCATGTTCCACGTCGTTAACTCCCTCGCAGGAGTTGGCGGCTAGAGCATAACCAATGTCGCAGCCCTTTTAATTTGGCCAATGGAATAGCGCGGTACCGTAAGTCGACATCTACGCGGCGTGCGCGCCTGCAACTGCTATCGCCGTGCTATCTGCACGACCACCAAATCGCATGATCGTTGCCGCGGTTGCCTGGTCGCGTGACGGCAAGAAACTGGCCCTCTCCCGCCGCCGCTTCAACACCACCGACGCGGTGATGATCAGCAACTTCCGCTAGGCTTAGGGGAGGGTATTATCGCGCGCTCTGACGGTCGGGGGTATAGTAGAAAGTGTGAGGCTCAAGAGTGTGGCCAAGTTGTTGTTAGGCATAATCGCCTATTATGTCGGTGCACTTTTTCTGGTTCGTGAACGGTACCGGCTGTTCGAGCTCTCACCGCTATTTATTCCGCTAATACTCTATATTCTTGTCGGCGGCATCTTCATGCGCTCCTACCTATGTGAATACCTTACAACTGGCCGGCATCCTGAATTAGATAAACAGCAGACCGCGAGTCTGACACTCGCAGGGTTCTGTTTTACATCGCTCAGTTTTCTGGTAAGTTTTTTTAAGGACGAAATAAGAAAGCCCGGGAATGATGCGCCAGCAGGAATAATTCTTTTCTTTTGTTGTGCGCTGGTCTCCTTTATCGCTTCCTATATGACGCTTAGGTTCCGTATAAGGAATCTCTCGGAGTATGCAGCGGACGGATTCATCGATAACGGCTTCTGGTGCATCATCGTTGGGTTGCTGAAATTATTCTCTGGAACCAACGGCATGGGCAAAGTTGCGAATGTGATCGTCGGTCTTTTGGTGTTTTATTCAGGCTACCTGATTCTCAGCCTTGTCTATCAGGTACAAGTTTCAAGGGTTAACTCGGAGAAAGTCTCATTATCGCTGGACTAAAGATTGGGGGCTGGTCACAGGGACTTCGTGGTCCTTCGGACACGGCGGAGGGCATTTGTAATATATTCCGTGTTTGGCGCAGTAACAAAAGCTCCCTTTACAAATCGAGCATTGTAATTTCCCCAAATCACCAAACTTCAGACTTTCCTCCAATATGTGGAAGCTCTGGATGGATTGGTCGCTCTTGCAGTGTGTACAGGTAACGGTCTCTGCCATGACTTGTGCCCTTCCTCAATTGTTGAAATAGGAACGAATTATAACAAGAAAAAGCTGCTAAGAGTGCGGCGCGGTCATATTACACGATTGGCTTCATCGAGGCACTCTCCTGAACGTACGCCGCGGCAGACGCACTGTTTCACTTCGGTAGTCTCAACCGCAAGACTTTTGGAAGGCACTCCTGCAGGGTTCACCTGACGGCTTACGTTACCTCGCGGATGGTTTTGGCGCATCTGCGAGTGTCCTTGCCGCGCCGACCTCTGCTTTTCAATCCAAGCTAGCGCCGCGCGATCTGCACCACCACCACGGGTTTGCATCCCGATTCCCGCGAAGCGGGAGCCGCGTGCCGAAATCCCGATTCTGAGCGACAGCGAAGGGGAGGGACCGCTACAGAAATCTGGCGGAGAGAGAGGGATTCGGCTTCGCCCAAAATCAAAAATCACAGCAACAGCGGAAAAATCGTTCTATCCCCTTGCGATTCGCTGGACCTTAAAGAATCGCACGATGAGCGAGGACAGGCTGACGGCGCAGGGGGAAATGCTGGCGGCAATGATGAAACCACCGTCAGAAGCGGTGAATTGAGAGGCACAGGTGAAGAATCACAGGTGTGAAATTTCGGCTCGGGCTGCCAAACCACTGAGAGAGATGGTGGCCAGGGACGGAGTTGAACCGCCGACGCCAGCCTTTTCAGGCGCGGACTCGGCCCATTTTCCAGGTTGCCTGGTGAAGCAGCGGGCTAATCAGCGGTCTTACGAGATGCTGGCCAGCTCTTTCCTGCCGGCCGTGGCCTGTTGCGCCTCGTGATGTGCCTCCAAAGTCAGGTCTCGCGTTCCCAGTTGCACCCCAATTTTCTTCAGGAAATCATTGGGCGGAGAGCCGCCGGCAAAGATCCACACGAAATCGTTGGTGATTTCGTGGCGCTCGCCCTTGACGTCGAGTACCACGGCGTCCTGCCGGAACTCGACAGGCTTGGAATTGAATATCACCTTGACCTTCCCCGAGCGCATGCAGCTCTCCATGCGCTGAAGGTTCCGGGCCTTGATGCGGGCAAAGCTGTCCTGACGGTAGGAGAGCGACACCAGGTTGCCGACTTGGTTGGCCAGTCCCATCGCCGCCTCGACCGCGCTGTCGCCGCCGCCGACGATCAGGATCTTCTTGTAGACATAGTGATCGGCCTCGATGAGCCGGTACATGACTTTCGGCAGGTCCTCGCCCGGGACGCCGAGTTTGCGGGGAGTGCCGGTCTTGCCGAGCGCCAGCACGACGGCCCGCGAACGGTACTGGGCTTTCGAGGTGACGATCGAAAACAGGCCGTCAGGCCCCCGTTGAATATCCTCGACCTTCTCTCCGCTGCGGACCTTGAAATCGGCGCGCTGCATCACCTTCTGCCAGAACGCCAGCAGGTTTTCCTTGGAGAGTTCCATCTTCTTGAACTTCCCGTACATGGGAAATTCGACCGGGGTGGTCATCACCAGTTTTTGGCGGGGATATTTCGCCACCGTGCCGCCCACCTCGTCCTGCTCAATGGTGACGTAGTTCAGCTTGTTCTCAATCGCTCTCAGCGAGGCGCTGATACCAGCGGGGCCGGCTCCGACGATGAGGACGTCGCAAACGCCGGAGCTTTCGCGGCCGGCGTGCGCGCCCGCGAGCCGACCGGCTATGGTGTCGATGCAGTCGCGTCCCTGGTTCACCGCATTCTTGATCAACGCCAGCCCGCCCAGCTCTCCCACGATAAAAAGATTCTGAACGTTGGTTTCGTACTCGGGAGTCAGAAAAGGCATCTCGGCGCCCATGCTCGGGGTGGCCATGACCATGGTGATGGCGCCCACGGGACAGACTTCCGCGCACAAGCTGTGGCCGATGCACTTGTATCCGTTGATAATGGCGGCCTTGCCCCCAACCATCCCCAGCACGTCACCCTCGGGACAGACCGTGGTACAACTCTGACAGCCAATGCAATAGGTGGCGTCAATGTGCGGATGCTGGGCCTTGGGCCCTTCGGAGAACAGCTTTCCTTTTTCCGCGGCCGCGTGCCACTTCGCTTCCTTTTTCTTCAGTCCCTTCAGGTAGCCGCGCACGAAGAACAGCAGCACCGCGCCGGCGATCGAATACGATACGAGCGAATCCAAGCCCCACGCCATTAGAGATACCCCAACATCCACACCACGCCGATGTGGAAGATGGCCAGGACCGCAAACGAGTAGCTGAAGGGCTTGTGGACCACGTGCCAAAGGTGAAACACCCGCTGCGCGCGCGAGAGAAACGCCAGGCGCTTGGACAGGGAAGAGTAAGCGCGGGCAGACGCGACCGCGTTTTCCAACTCTACATTTGCGCTGCGCAACAGGCCGCCAAGCGTGAACAGCCATTGCGTGCCGCTCAAGGTCCGGCGGCGCAGGCGAGCGATGCGGAAGGGTCGAATGATGTCCAGCAAGACCATATACCCGAGTGCCGCAACCACGGGCATGCGCGCCACCTGGGCTTCCGTGGGGACGCTAAACAACGCCTGCAGGTCGGATTGGCGGATCAGGCGTTGCGACGAAAGCTCAGCGGTGTACTGCTCCTGCAAATCGCGCGTCTCGCCGAGCGACAACTCCGCCGCGGTCACCCGCCGCGGTATCTGGCCGTAGAGGTAACGGCCGACCACGCCGCTCACCGCGACCGCGGTCATGATCCAGAACGCCATGCCGGCAAAACCGCGGAACTTGAACGAGCCGTGGAAGGCGATCACGAAGGGCGCAAAGACTCCGAGCAGAACGTGGAAATCCATCCAGTGCTTGGTGCTTCCCTGGCGTGAAAGCCACGCCCAGCGCTTGCGCAGTGGGTACAGGAAGATCACGAGGAACATCAGCAAGCCAATTACGCCGAGCTTGATCCCGATGGCGCCGCTCGGCTTGAGCAGCGCGTGCTTGGGAGAATACGGGCGCTGCGCCGCGTCGAGTGTGTAGTAGTCGAATCCGTAAATGGCTACGCTGAAAATGACGGTCAGGGCGGCGGCATACCCAACGATGAGGCGGGCGGCATGACCGCTGAGCGAATAGCGGGGCAGTGTGGGTTGCGCGATGGAGGTGGTGCTCATGGTTTGGCCTTCACAGTTTCCTCGACGCTGACGTCGAAATGCTGGTAGCCGTGGAAGCGGTGGACGTTGCGCCAGTGCTGGCGCGCAGTTTCGACCTCCACCTTGGCCACCGATGGCAAGCGCAGGGTCGCGTCCACGCCGCGTAAAGTGACCGGAGCGTACTCCACATCGGTGCGCAGCACGCGCAGTCCGATGTCGTCCATGCTCTGCGCCAGTTCGGCCTCGATGCGGACAATGCTGCCGGACTCGGGATCAATCCATGCCGTACCGGTCAGGTCGAGGGGATATTCCCGGCCGCGGAGAACAAGCTCCGTGGTTGACGGCTTGTTGGGGCGATGGCGGAACCGGACCTTAGCGAGGGTCTGCCCGTTCGCGACGTCCATCTCGGGCGGCGAAAAATCAAAGCTGTCCTGGTAGGACGGATGAAATACCAGCAGCAAGGTGGCGAAACCGTTGGTCACCAGCATCGGGACATTGGTTTTCCTGGCCGCACCCTGCTGTTCGAGGCGCGATTCCTGCAAGCTCAGGTCCGAGCCTGATTCCTGCGCGATGACCAGGTAATCGTAAACCGATTTTTCCTGGTGCTCGACCTTGCCGCGTTTCGTGAGCTTGAATTGCGAAACCTCTTCCGTGCAACGCACTTCTGAGAATAGCTTGATGAAGTTCCCAACCTGCGCGCGCGCGCGATCCAGAATGTCGGCGGGCTGCTTGTCGGCAGCCGGCGCGGCCAGCGCACAGAGCAACAGCGGGCCTGCGAGTAGGCGCGGCAAGCTCATTGACTCGCTCCGATCCGGGAGCGATTGTCGAAGCGATAGCCGAAAGTGAAGATCCACTGGTCGTAATCGAGAACGCTGCCCCGCTGCATGGTGAAGTCGCCCTGGAGGAAGTAGTGGCGGGCGAACGAGGCATCGACCGACGAATTGATGAACCGGGATGCGCCCTGGGCGCTATAGGTAGATACCAGCGTCTGCCGGCCTGCCTGGATCTGCCAGTGCAGGGAGTCGCCAAAGTTCCGCGACAACGACAGAGACCGGTAGCTGCCCGAGCCGAATGAGCTGTCGAACTTGGAGGCGCGAAGGTCAGCCCGCAGGCCGGTTTTCCAGATGCGGTCCCAACTGACGCCGTACAACTGGTTGATCGATGTCTTCTGGTCTCCCGTGCGGTCGCTGCGGCCGATGTCGGTGTACACCGAGATGTGCCGCACCGGTTCCACGCGCACGCCCGCGCTCAGGCCCTGGAAAAGATACTTGTCCACCAACCCGGTGCCGATCAGTTGCACCGAAAAGGTGGGGACATCGCGGAAGTAGTTGTGGTTCAGGTCGAAGGAAATGCGCTTGTGCGGCTGGAAACGCAGCGTGGTGTAGCTGCGGCTCAGGCCGGCGCCTGCCCGGGTGACGCCCGGCGCAGGACGCGGATCATCGGCCTGGGCCGATTGATAGATGGAGAAGTAACGCTTGAAAAAGATTCCGTTCTCGAAAAATATGAAGGGGCGATTGAGTACCCAGCCCAAGCTGCTCAGCGCCACGCCCGAGGTGCTGGTGTAATGCACCGAGTCGAAGCTGCCACCCTCGAAGTTGACGAACACGCCCGCAATGCGGCGGTCGGGGTTGTAGTCCCATGAGGTCGGGTCGGGTGTGGACCCGGCAAACATGCCGGCCGTGGCTCCGTGCCCGAGCTTGCGGCCGACGTAGCCGCCGTCGATCGTGTCGAGGCTGCTGGCCCAGGGCAGGTAAAGGCGGCCGAACCCTGCCACCCAATTTGATTTCGGGTTGTCGTAGCTGACGCTGAGGTGATAAGTGCGATTGATCAGGTCTTGCAGCGTTTGCTGGCCGGCGTAGGAGTTGCTGGTGAGACGGCCACGCCAGTATCCGCTCATGTTCCAGTACGTGCCGCCGATGCGAGTGATATCGGCTCGAAGCACCCCGCCGATCTGAGAGCTGCTGGACGCGACCGAGCCGTGGCTGCTGATGCCGCTGTAATCGAGACCGACCCGTCCGCGCGCCCGGTTCACCTCCGGCAGCGGCGGGCGCGGGATTTCCTCGCGCGCCTCTTCGTCCAGCGGGTCGCCTTCGGTGAAGGTCACCACTTGCGGATACTTGCGCTGACCACCGATGGCGCGCGCTTGCGCGAGGACTTCCGCGTCAAGCTCCGAAAGGTAAGCGATGTCGCCGGCGCGAATCTCGCCGGTTGCGCTCTTCACGTCACAAACGGCAGAGGTCGCCGCAACCGAGGCGACTTCCAGCTCGGCAACCACCACCATGTCATTCGCCGCTCCGGAATCAGCGCGCCGCTTAATGGTGAGCTTGGTTCCCTGTGTCAGTCCGGCAGCGCGGCCGCCGATGAGGTAGACGGCGTCCTGGCCGACGTACTTCACTTTGAAGTCGGTCTGGATATTGAGCGCGGGCGGCGGCAGCAGCACGGATTCAATCTGCGCCGGTTGCGGAGGCTGCGCCGCAGGCACGGGCGCAGGCGGCTTCGGAACAGGCTTTACCTCGGGCGCCGGCGGTGCCGCGGGCGGCGGCGGTAACAGCACGGCATCAACTTGCACCGGTTGCGCAGGTTGCGCCGCAGGAGCTTGCGCAGGCGGCTTCGGAACAGGCTTTGCCTCGGGCGCCGGCTGTGCCGCTGGCTTCGGAGGCAGCAGCACGGCATCAACCTGCGCCGGTTGTGCAGGTCGCTCCGCGGGAACATACACAGGCGGCTGCGGAACTGGCTTTGCCTCGGGCGCCGGCTGTGCCTCGGGCGTCGGCGGCTGGTTTGATTTTGTTACTGGTTCCAACGGCGGGCGCGGCGTTAGCGTTGACGGCTCTTTTGCAACAGGTGAGGATTTCGGCAGCGGCTCCTCTGCGGGCGCCTGCGCTCCTCGTGAATGGAAGATCTGCGACAGCGAGAATTGCTGGCTGGCAGGTGTTGCTCCTCGCGATGGGCGTGCAGCCGGAGCGGCCTGCGCCATCGTTTGCTCGGACGGCTGCGCTGGGGCTTGCACCGCGAGTTCCAGGTGAAACGGCGGTCGCCGCGGCAATGCGCGCAGCGCGCGCAGAAAGTTACGCTCCTGAACGATTCGCCTTGCCTGCTCGCCCAAGGAGTTGCTGTCGGCGTCGGTGGTCTGCGGTTGGTCCGTTGGCTGTGGCTGCAGCGCTTTCCGTGCTTGCTCCGCCAGCGATTCCCGGCCCGGGTCCTGCGATTGGGTTTGCGACTGTTTTGTCCGTAGCGCCTGCTTCGCCTGTTCGGCCAAGGACTGCTCCTGTTGGGCGGCACCCACTCCGGCACTCGCAAGCAGAACACACATCACTTGTGCCAGCTTCGCGGCATCATGACGCGACCGCAACTCTTGTTTGCCAGATCGAATTCTCATCCACATGTTTCGCCGTACTTGCCCCATTAGCCGCCGCCGCCGTTTTTATGACAGGAGTAGCAATTTGTACTGTTCCAGACGAATCCCTTGACGCCCGAGTGCTTCGAAGTGGTCGACGCCTGCGTATGGCATTGGGTGCATAGGAACACGGTGTAGTCAGCAGGGTTGGTGTGACAGTCGCTGCACAACTGCGCCGTGTGGTGCGGAATCTTGTACCAGGTGTGATTGAACGTCGCACCCGCCCAGGTGGTGGTGGTGTGGCACGTCGCGCAGGTGGTGGGGAACCCCGCGGCGATGTGGCCCGGGTTCGTGGTGCCCGTGTATTCAGGCTTGTGACACGAATAGCAGTCGGTGGGCGTGGTGGTGTAGTTCCCGCCGATGTGGCAAAGGGCGCAGGCCACGCTGGTATGCGCGCCGGTCAGCGGAAACACCGTCTTGCTGTGGTCAAACGTCGCCGACAGCCAGTCGGTGGTGCTGTGGCACAACGAGCAGTCCCTCGGGAAGCCGACAGCGGCGTGGTTCGGAGTCGTTGTCGCGTTGTATTTCGCGAGGTGGCACGACACGCACGCCGTGTTCGCTGAGGTCAACGGAGTGCTCCCGTGGCACGACGAGCAAGCCAGGGTGGCGTGAAAGCCGGTGAGCGCAAAGCCCGTGGTCGCGTGATTGAACGTCGCGCCCAGCCAGTTGGTGGTGCTGTGGCACAGCGAGCAATCGGTGGGGAAACCGACCGCCGTGTGATTCGGATTGGTGGTCTTCTGGTAATCCGGCAGGTGGCACGACGAGCAGGCCGCGTTGGCTGCGGTTAACGGAGTGCTCGCGTGACACGCGGAACAAGCTTGGGTGGCATGCGTGCCTGTCAGCGTAAAACCCGTGGTCGCGTGATTGAACGTCGCGCTCAGCCAGTCGGTGGTGCTGTGGCACGTCGAGCAGGTCGTCGGGAAAGCAACCACCGTGTGGTTCGGGTTCGTGGTTTTCTGGTAATCGGTGAGGTGACAGGACGAGCAGGCCGCATTGGCGGCGGTGAGCGGAGTGCTCGCGTGGCATGCCGAACAAGGTTGGGTTACGTGCGCGCCGGTGAGCGCAAAACCCGTGGTCGCGTGATTGAAGGTCGCGCTCAGCCAGTCGGTGGTGCTGTGGCACGTCGAGCAGGTCGTCGGGAAAGCGACCACCGTGTGATTCGGGTTCGTGGTTTTCTGGTACTCCGTCATGTGACAGGACGAGCAGGCCGT
>JBEKZP010000051.1:0-16037 GCA_049509755.1 Terriglobales bacterium
GATGGAAATCACAGCCTACAATCATCATCGAAGGCTCCTTCTTCCCCAGCGTCTTTAGACCCTCAGTCCAAGACGCTGCTAGGGTATGCTCGGAGCCTTCGCTCTTATCCAATCAACCCAATGCGGTTTTCATTGGGTGGGCGATAGGGCCTCGTGCCGTCCCTGCGGGACTCCGCCATTTTTCCGCCAAACTTCCCGGGACTTACGTCCGGGGCTATGAAATGTCGTCCCTCGCGGGACTCCAGCCCGCGCAGCGGGCGAAAGAACGTAGCCCCGGGCGTAAGCCCGGGGTAAGGGTCGCAACAAAATCACTTCCACTCTGCCGAAGGCACGCGCGCAGCCGCTTGCGGCGGAGCGCAAGAAAAGAAATCCCGCGCGTCGCTGACCGAGCGCCGCAAACACTTCGCTCCGAAAAACGAACCGACAACCGACTGCCGACAACCGACAACCGACTACCGAAAACGCCCTTCCCAAAACCGGAAGCCCAAAGAAAAAACCCGCATTTTTCTCTTGCTTGTCACAGACATCTCTCCCCGCCTCCGCTTATGCTTATCGTGCGCAGATGGCGCAGGTGGTAGTGTCTTCACAGCCGCCCTTTAGTTATTTGACAACAAGAGTTGGGTGCGGGCAGCCTAAAATGATACCTGAACGGTACACACCATCGTCCTCGGGCACTCCCGTGATAGCGGCGCTATCACGCCGCTGTCCGAGAACACCGTTTTGGCCGCAATCGCCTCATTGTAAGCAGGATGGCTTAATCCGCCCCAAAGCAAGGGGGGAGGGGGGTGGGTAAACACCCGCGAGACGGCGTTAATACCTTCTGTGTTATCGTCGCGCTCGAGGGCGGGCTGACATTCGCCTTCAACTTTGATCCTGCATGCGAGCCGAGCTGCAAAACGCGATTACCGAGTTGCAGAAAGGCAACCCGGATTCGATGGAGCGCGCGCTCGCCCTCCTCCAGCAGACCGCGTTCTCCTTCAGCATGAAGGTGTGCGGCCACCGCGAAGACGCCGAGGACACCGCCCAGGAAACGCTTCTCCGGACCGTGCCCAAACTCTCGCAGTTCGACAGCCCGGAAGCGCTCGCCGTGTGGCTGTACAAAGTGGCGCGCAGCCGCTGCCTGATGAGCCGGCGGCGCGGCAAGTTCGCGCCCAAACAAACCCTCTCCCTCGACGATCTCCTTCCCGACCGCAGTCAGCTTGAGGCGCTCACAACTTCCCGGGAAGTTGGGCCGGAACAGCAACTCCTGCGCGCCGAGAACCGCGAAGAACTCCAGCGCGCAGTGCTGAAGATCCCGCCCGATTACCGCATGGTCCTGGTCCTCCACGACATGGAAGAGCTCTCCACCGATGAGGTGGCCCGGATCACCGGCCTGCGCGAAGGCACTGTCCGCGTCCGCCTGCACCGCGCGCGGGTGTTCCTGCGCAACCAACTGGCCCGCAAGCTCAAGCCGGCGGCGCCTCGGGGCAAACCGCAGCCCTCGGCGCGCTGCAAACGGCTGTTTGCGCTGCTCTCCGATTACGTCGATCAACAAATTGACCCGTCGCTGTGCGCCGACGTTGAAGGCCACCTCGGCGATTGTTCCCCCTGCAAGGCCTACCTGGCGAGCCTGGAGGAAACCGTCCGCCGTTGCCAGCGCCACTGCACTGAGGAGCTCAAAGCCAAGGTGCGCGCCCAGGTCCGCAATCTGATTCGGGAATCGGCGGCCGCCAAAGCCGCTCGCTAGGTGCCTGGCATCACAGACGCCGCCTCGAAATACCTGTAACAAATCTGCTAGGGGCTGCATTTATCCGCGTGCCCTTATGGAGGTTAGTCATGATCCAGGCCTCAGTTGTTCTGACCCACGCCACGGGAACCGGCCGGCAGTTTGTGGTCACCACCGGCAGCGGCCATCACCTCATCGTTGACGACGCCATCGGCGCCACCGGCCCCAAGCCGATTGAATTGGTTGCCGCCGCTCTCGCCGGTTGTACCGCTTTCGACGTGATCAACATCCTGCGCAAGAAGCGGCAGAGCGTCACCGCCTACGAGGTGCACGTGGAAGCCGACCAAGCCTCCGATCCGCCGCAGGTCTTCACCAAGGTCCGCATTCGCCACATCATCACCGGCGTGAACGTGGACCGCGAGGCGGTGTCGAACGCCATTCACCTGTCGGAGACGAAGTATTGCTCGGTGGGCGCGATGGTGCAGAAGACAGCCGAGTTCGCGACCTCGTTCGAAATTATCCCCGCCGACGTGGCGGAACTGGTGGCGGCTGGGGTCCACGGGCAATGAAGCACGCCACGATCAGACATTTCGCGCTGCTGCTGGGCGCGCTGGCAGTTCCGGTGGCTGCTTTTGCGCAGACCAGGCTAACGCTCGAACAGGCGGTGACCACGGCTCTGGAGAAGAATCCCGCGCGCAAGGCGGCGGTTTTCGAGCAACATGCCGCGGCGGCGGACACGAGGGTGGCCAAGGCTGCCCTGCTCCCCCAAATCAGTTTCGCCGAGGCCTATCAGCGTAGCGATGACCCGGTCTTCGTCTTCGGCACTCGCCTGCGCCAGCGCAGTTTTGCCGCCGCCGACTTCGCCCTCAACCGCCTCAACACCCCCACGCCGTTCAGCAATTTTGGCACGCGCTTTTCCGGCAACTGGCAGTTGTTCGACTCCGGCGTGAGCTGGCTGCGCGTCCGCCAGGCCAAACAAATGGACCAGGTCGCGGCCCACAAGTTGCAGCGCTCCGACCAGGAACTGGTCATGCGCGTGGTGGACGCCTACGTCTCCCTGCTCCTCACGGTCAAACAGCAGCAGGTCGCCGAAGATGCGCTCAAGACTTCGCAAGCCATTCTCGACCGCAGCCGCGCCAACGTGCAGGCCGGGATGGTGGTGGAAAGCGATCTACTCAGCGCGCAAGTAAACCATGCCGCCCGCGAGCAGGAATTGATTCGCGCGCGCAACGCCGTCGCCCTCTCGCGAGCGCAGCTCAACCACGAGATGGGTGTCGCGCTCGACTCGCGATTCGACCCCGCCGAACTGCTTGGCGAAAAGGTTTTCCCGTCTGCATCGCTTGAGGAGGTGGAGAAGCGCGCCCTCGAGCAGCGGCCTGACCTGCAGGGACTGACCACGCAACAGGCGGTCCAGGCCGACGGCGTCCGCGCCGCCAAGGCGTCGTTCGGCCCGCGGCTGAACGCCATCACCGACTGGGAGTTGGATAACCCGCGCTTTGCTGGAGGCGGAGGCAACAATTGGTTGGCCGCGGTTGAGATCCAGTTTGACCTCTTCGACGGCGGCGCCAAGCGCGCCCGGCTGCAACGCGAGCGCGCCATGAAGGGGCGCATCGACGCTCTGCACGACGCAGCCATCAGCGGCATCCGCCTTGAAGTCCGAAAGGCTTATCTCGATTTCGACGCCGCCCGTCAGCAGGTCGAAGTGGCACGCGCTGCCGTCGGACAGGCTCAGGAAAGCCTGCGCATCGGCCAAAATCGCTACCAAGCCGGGCTGAGCACCATCACCGACCTGCTGCGCATGCAGGAAGCGGCCGTACGCGCGCAAACCGATTACTCGCAGGCGTTGTACCGGCTGCAAACCAGTTACGCCAATCTCGAACTCGCGACCGGCACCCTTGACGCCAACTCACCCGTGGTGAAGCAAAGATGAGAAAGCTTGCTTTCGTTATTCCATTTCTGGCCGCGCTGTTCACCGTCGGCTGCGGCGATCACAAGACGCCCGCGGCACAGGCGCCCGAAGTCGTCCGCGGCCTCCAGTTGTTGCAAGTTCAGCGCCAGTCCGTGCCCGACTACGTCGAGGCCGTCGGCACGGTGCGCGCGCTGCAAACCAGCCAATTGTCGGCACAGATCGTCGGCGCCGTCGTCGCCATCCACGCCCATGAAGGCCAACGCGTGCGCAGGGGCGATGTGCTGATCGTGCTCGACGACGCCCAGCAGCGCGCGGCACTGCAACGCGCGTCCGCCGCCGTCAACGCCGCGCAGCAGGACATCGCTGCCGCCGACGCCGATCATGCGCTCGCCAACAGCACCCTGGGCCGGTACCGGGACCTCTATGAAAAGAAGTCGGTCAGCCCGCATGAGATGGACGAGGTGCAGGCACGGGCGAAATCGGCCGGCGCGCGTCGCGATCAGGCGCAGGCCGGCATCGCGCAGGCCCGCGCGCTCGAACAGCAGGCAAGAGCGGGCTTGGGCTACACGCGCATTCGCGCTCCTTTCGATGGCGTGGTCACGGCCAAGCAGGTTGATGTCGGAACGCTGGCCTCGCCCGGCGTGCCCCTGCTGACCATCGAGGACACGCACCGCTTCCGGCTGGAAGCTTCGGTTGATGAAGGCGACATTCGCTTGATCAAAATGGGCGCAACCGCTCCTGTGGCAGTGGATGCCCTGGGCGCGGAACTCCAGGGAAAAATCGTTCAGATTGTCCCGGCCGCCGATGCCGCGAGCCGCAGCTTCGTCGTAAAACTGGAACTCCCGTCCGAGCCCCGCCTGCACTCCGGATTTTTCGGGCGCGCCCGGTTTGCGCGTGGCCAGCGCGACGCCGTCGTGGTGCCGCGCACGGCTGTGCTCGACCGAGGCCAACTGCAAGGCGTGTACGTCGTCGGCGCCGACGGCCAAATCGCGCTCCGCTTCGTTACTCTCGGCAAGCCCGTTGGCGAAATGATCGAGCTTCTCTCCGGGGTGACTGCGGGCGAGCGTTTTGTGGCGGCGCATGGCGGCCGCGACCTGGCCGGCAAGAAGGCCGCGAATTGATGTCCGCCATGAACACCCCGCTTCGTACCGCCGGCAAAATCGCGCACGGCTTCATTGCCTCGAAACTGACGCCGCTGGTGATCATCACCGCGCTCCTTCTGGGCGCGTTCGCAATCTGGCAGACGCCCCGCGAGGAAGAGCCCCAGATCGTCGTTCCCATGCTCGACGTCTTCGTGCAGATGCCGGGCGCCTCGGCGGGTGAAGTCGAGCAGCGCGTCACCATCCCGATGGAGAAGCTGCTGCGCGAAGTTCCCGGCGTCGAGTACATCTACTCCATCTCGCAGCCGGGCATGAGCATGGTGATTGTCCGCTTCTACGTCGGGCAAAAAGAAGAGGACGCGATTGTCCGCACCTACAACAAGCTTTTTTCGAACTTCGATCACATTCCGCCCGGCGTTTCGCAGCCGCTGATCAAGGTCCGCTCGATTGACGACGTGCCCATCATGGCGCTTACGCTGTGGGGCAAGAACTACGATCCGGCCATGCTGCGCCGCGTCGCCGGCGAACTGGAGAACTCGCTCAAGCAACTCGACGATGTTTCCGAAACCAAGATCATCGGCGGCCTGCCGCGCAAGATTCGCGTCGTGCTCAACACCGAGCGCCTGGCCGCCTATTCCCTCTCACCCGCCCAGGTCGTGGCCCGCCTCGAATCCGCCAACCAGCAAGTGCGCGCCGGCGAGTTCGCAAGCGACAATCAGCAAATCCTGGTGGATGCCGGCCGTTTCCTCTCCAGCCCGGAAGAGCTGCGCCAGGTTGTTGTCGGCGTGCACAACAACCGGCCGGTGTACCTCCGCGACGTGCAGCAGATCGAGGACGGCCCCGCGGAAGCCGACAACTACGTTCTATTCGGCAATGGCCGCAGCAACGGCGATTCCTCGGCGTACTCCGCCGTCACTATTACCATCGCCAAGCGCAAGAACACCAACGCCAGCGAAATCGCCGAACGCGTGCAGGACAAGATCCACTCGCTGCGCGGCTATCTCCTGGCCAACGACTTGAATGTGACCGTCACCCGCAACTATGGCGAAACCGCGAAGCAGAAATCGAACGAACTGCTGAAGCACCTGCTGCTGGCAACCATCTCGGTCACGCTGCTGGTTGCCTTCGCGCTCGGCTGGCGCGAATCCGGCGTGGTGCTGGTCGCCATCCCGGTGACTCTTTCTCTTACGCTCGCCATTTTCTATTTCTTCGGCTACACGCTCAATCGCGTCACCCTGTTCGCGCTGATTTTCTCCATCGGCATCCTGGTGGACGATGCCATCGTTGTGGTCGAGAACATCGTCCGCCACCTGCGCCTGCCGGAAAATTCCGGTCGTCCGAAAATGGAAATTGCCGTCGAAGCCGTGGACGAGGTCGGCAATCCCACCATTCTCGCCACCTTCGCCGTGATCGCCGCCATTCTCCCGATGGCCTTCGTGCGCGGCCTGATGGGGCCATACATGCGGCCGATCCCGGTCGGCGCTTCCGCGGCCATGATCTTTTCGCTGCTGGTGGCGCTCGTCGTCTCTCCCTGGGCCGCGCTGCGCTTGCTTGGCGAGCACTCCACTCACAGCGGCGCAACCCACGAAGCGGAAGGCTGGACCACGCGCCTGTATCGCCGCATCATGAATCCGTTGATCGCCGACGCCCGCAAGCGCACGATGTTCCTGGCCGGCGTGGTGGTGTTATTGCTCGTCGCTGCACTCCTGGTTCCGCTAAAGCTCGTGCGCGTGAAGATGCTCCCCTTCGACAATAAGAGCGAGTTCCAGGTGATCGTTGACATGCCTGACGGCACGCCGCTGGAGCAAACCACCGCTGCCGCCCAGGCGCTCGCCGCCAAAATCGTTCAGGAGCCCGAGGTCGCCAACTACCAGATTTATTCCGGCACCTCCGGCCCGTACAACTTCAACGGCCTGGTGCGCCATTACTTCCTGCGCCGCGGCCCTAACCAGGCCGACATCCAGGTCAACCTCGTGGCTCGCGACGATCGCAAGGCGCAGTCGCACGAAATCGCGCGTCGCATCCGCCCCAAGTTGCAGAGCATCGCGCAGCAGTTTGGCGCCCGCATCAAGGTGGCCGAGGTACCGCCCGGCCCGCCGGTGCTGCAAACACTGGTCGCCGAAGTCTACGGTCCGGACTACCAGCAGCAGATCGAAGTTGCGAGCCAGGTGAAGAATGTTTTCGAGCGCACGCCGGGTGTCGTTGACGTTGATTGGTACATCCAGGACCCGCAGACGCAGTACGCGCTGAAGGTCAACCTCGACAAGGCCGCGCTCAACGGCGTCTCCGCCGCCGACGTCACCCGCACCATGCAAACCGCCCTCGGCGGCACCACCGCCGGACTGCTGCATCGTCCCAAAGCGCGCGAGGATATTCCCATCGAGGTTCGCCTTTCACGCCCGGCCCGCTCCGGCATCGAGGACCTTCGGGCACTGAAAGTTCCCGCCGCCGGAGGCGCCATGGTCTCGCTGGGCGAGATCACCGATGTTGAGAAAACCACGCTGGCGCCCTATATCTACCGCAAGAATCTTCGCCCCGTGGTTTACGTGACCGGTGACGTCGCCGGCGAGGAAGAGAGCCCGGTGTACGCCATCCTGAAAATGAAGGAGGCGATCGGCAAGCTCAAATTCCCGGACGGCTATTCCATCGAGCAGGCGATGGGAACCGCCCTGCCGGAAAGCACCGACCGTTACAGCATGAAGTGGGATGGCGAGTGGCACATCACGGTCGAAGTGTTTCGCGACCTCGGCCTCGCCTTCGCCGCGGTCCTGGTGTTGATTTACGTACTGGTGGTGGGCTGGTTTGGGTCGTTCAAGACGCCGCTCGTCATCATGGCGCCGATTCCCCTCACGCTGGTCGGTATCCTGCCGGCGCACGCGCTGCTGGGTGCATTTTTCACCGCGACTTCCATGATCGGCTTCATTGCCGGCGCCGGCATCATCGTGCGCAATTCCATCATCCTGGTTGACTTCATTGAGCTGCGACGCGCCCAGGGCATGTCGCTGGAAAACGCTGTGGTGGACGCCGGCGCGGTTCGTTTCCGCCCCATGTTGCTGACCGCGGCAGCCGTCGTAGTTGGCGCCAGCGTGATTCTGTTCGACCCCATTTTCCAGGGACTGGCGCTATCGTTGATGGCCGGCGAAGCAGCCTCCACCGTGCTTTCGCGCATGGCGGTGCCGGTCCTCTACTACATCAGCCAGCGCGGGAGTAGCCTTCCCGCCGCTGCCGGAAATACCATCCCTGAACACTCATGAGGAGGTCTCGCCATGACCATTGATCGTTGGTTGCGTCTGATTGCCGGAACTTTCGTCTTGGCCTCGGTTGCCCTTGGCTACTGGGTCAGCGCGTACTTCTTCCTATTCACGGCCTTCGTCGGCCTGAATCTGTTGCAGTCGGGCCTGACGAACTGGTGCCCGATGATGACGTTCCTTCGACTGCTGGGCGTGCCGGCGAGCACAAATCCGAATCAAACGCGGCCAAGGCGCGACTATTGACAAGAAAAACTGCGGACGCTGCAGGTAACCATGATCTTCGAAACGAGCCCTCGTCTTCCGGGCACGCCATCTACTTTCGCGCGACCATCCAGCCGATGAGCCCTCCGACGATCACGCCAAAAGCGAAGGTGGCCGCCATGGTTTCTGCCGGGTGACGCTTCACGCGCTGGGTCGCATCGTCCATCAGTTCCTCAGCCGCATCGCCGCTCCGTCTTACGGCACGCTTGATCACCCCGACACCCTCGTCGATCGCGTCTGCCATCGCAGACGATGCGCGCGTGAGTTTGTGGATTGATTCCGCGACCTGCGCGTCTGCTTTTTCGAATACGGTCTCGGTCATAAACCGTTACCTCCTTTGCGGCAATACGCACTTCCACCAATGCTATCGTACTCCTCAATGTGCCCTCGTCCGAGTGGAGAGCCTCGGCAGAGAATGTCGTTCGTGCCGGTTTAATTCAGGAACGGCTCATCGCAGTCCATTCGAGCCCGAGCGGCGCTTTAGCAGTTCTTCTTGCGCATTGACCGGGGATTCGCCACGGGCAGGAGTTCTGCGCGTGTAGGTTCCGTCCATAAGCATTTCGCGCGCCTTCACATTATCCTGGAGATAGACCTCGAGCACCCGGTCGCGAAGATGGCGGACCAGCCTGTGATCCTCGATCGGGAACAGGATCTCGACCCTGTGATTGAGGTTGCGAGTCATCAAGTCCGCGCTGCCGAGATAGATGATTTCATCACCGGCATTTCGAAAGTAGAAGATCCGGCTGTGCTCCAGGAATCGGCCGACGATGCTGATGACTCGAATGTGGTCAGCCACGCCCGGAAAACCGGGCCGGAGACAGCACATTCCCCGCACCAGCAGATCGATCTTCACCCCCGCCTGCGATGCCTCGTACAGCAGGCGAATCATCTTGGCGTCGGTCAGCGAATTCAGTTTCAGAATGATTCGGCCATTGCCAGTGGCCGCCTGATGATGCATCTCCCTCCGGATCAGCTCCTCAAGTCGAGTGCGCATGTTGATGGGAGCCACCAGCAGCTTGCGGTAATCCGTCTTGGCCGAATAGCCGGTAAGGAAGTTAAACAGGTCAGTGACGTCCGCTCCAATGTCGTCATCGGAGGTCAAGAGCCCGACGTCGGTGTAAAGGTGCGCCGTGGTGGGGTTGTAATTGCCCGTTCCCAGATGCACGTAGCGCCGGATCTGGTCACCCTCGTGACGCACGATCAACGCGGCTTTGCCGTGGACCTTCAACCCGGGCAAGCCATACACCACGTGACCGCCTTGATTTTCCAGCGCTCTAGCCCATTCGATGTTGCTCTCTTCGTCGAAGCGGGCTTTGAGTTCGACCAGCGCCGCCACCTGGGTTTCTTCCTCGATGGCCTCCAGCAACTGTCTCACCACCGGAGAGTTCCGCCCAACGCGGTACAGCGTGATCTTGATGGCCAAGGCCGCCGGGTCGTGCGCACCTTTGGTCAGGAGATCCAGAACGGGAGTGAACGAATCAAAGGGATGGTGCAGCAGGATGTCGCGGCGCCGTATTGCCGCATAAATATCTTCGTCTTCGCTTTCGTTTTCCAGCGGCGGAGGAACCCGGCCGACAAAATTGGGCCACTTGAGGTCCGGGCGGTCGATGTCGGCCAGATGCTTGAGCCGCGAAGTCGACAGGCGGCCTTTCAAGCGGTAGACATTCTTGCGGTCCACTTCCAGGTTGCTGATCAGGATCTTGAGGATGTGCTGCGGGGTACCGATGCCCACCTGCAGCCTGACAACGTCGCCAAACCGGCGCTGCCGCAGGCTTTCTTCGGTGGTTTCCAGCAAATCGCCGGCCTCCAGTTCCTGGATCTCGAGGTCAGCGTCGCGGGTCACGTGAAAAGGGTGGGATTCCACGATTTCCATTCCCGGGAATAGGGCCTGGAGGTTGGAAGCAATCAGGTCCTCAAGCCAGATGAATGCCTGCGATTTCACCGGCGCTTTCTTGCGCGCCACCCGATCGACGGCAATGATTTGCGGCAGGCTGTCGGGCACCTTGACGCGCGCGAAGTGCTCCTGGCCCTTGCTGTCGCGAATCAGTACGGCAAGGTTAACGCTGAGATTCGAGATGTGGGGAAAGGGCCGTCCGGGATCGAAGGCGAGAGGCGTCAGGACCGGGAAAACCACGTCGGAAAAATACTTGTCGGTCTTGAGCCGCTGCCGGCCATTCAGTTCCGAGTACGCAAGGAAATGAATTCCTTCGCGTTCGAGTGCCGGAAGCAACTGCCGGTGCAAACAGCGCTGCGCGCCATTCACCAGCCGGGCAACGTCGGTGCGAATAGCGTCGAGCTGTTCGCGCGCCGTCATCCCGTCGGCGCCGACTTCAGCACTGCCGGCGTCCATTTGCCGAATCAGTCCGGCCACCCGAACCATGAAGAACTCGTCGAGGTTCGACCCGACAATGGAGAGGAAACGCACCCGTTCCAGCAAAGGATTGGATGGGTCAACCGCTTCTTCCAGAACGCGCTTTTGGAATGCCAGGAGGCTGAGTTCGCGATTGATGTAGAGAGCCGGATGGTCGAGGTCCACGGATTGAATCGGCATGATCTTGCCGGCAGACTCGGGGACGCCCGGCGCTTTGCGTACGGTCGCACTCTTGGATGACATACGGGAAAACTCTACGGTGCACCGCGCAGAAACACGGCCGTCAGGAGACCACGAACATGATACCTGAACCGCCGCTGTGGCTTCCGCGCAAGCGCGCCAACTGATCCGGCACACGATCCCAACCACGTCTTCGATATTGCCCGCGGGGAGTATCGGAAGCGGTGTTCTTTCCGGCCCTGTCAAGATATACTCGCGCTTACAACGGGTCGGTGCGTGGGGCGAACAGCGAACGCCCGGTTTTGGGAGAGTTGTTTGTATCGGCCCCGTCCCGCGAAATTTCATGGACGAACGAGATCGAAAACCCTCCCCGGACGATGTAACCCTGGGCGGATTCAGCCCCTCGACAGCCACGGCGAGCAGTGGCGGCCTGGCGGCTGGGCCGCAGCCCCCCCCTACGCCCGCCAGTGGACCGGGATCTGCCGTCACCAACATGAACCTGAATCTCATGGCCATCCTGAATCCCGGGACGGTGCTGGGAGGGCGTTACGAAATCCTGCAGATGCTCGGGTTGGGCGGCATGGGCGCGGTCTACAAGGCACAGGACCGCGAACTCGATCGCACGATTGCGCTGAAGGTCATCCGGCCTGACCTGGCGAGCAATCCCGAGGCGCTGGCGCGCTTCAAGCAGGAGCTGCTGACGGCGCGGCAAGTCACGCACCGCAACGTGATTCGAATTTTCGACATCGGTGAAGCCGACGGGATCAAGTTCATCACCATGGAATACCTGGTGGGCACGGACCTGCGTGCCCTGCTGGCGGAGCGCGGCAAGCTTCCGCCGGAAGAGGCGATGGAGATCATCCAGCAGGTATGCGCCGGCCTCGCGGCGGCGCATAGCGAAGGCATCATCCACCGCGACCTGAAGCCCGGCAACATCATGCACGATAGCCAGGGACGCGTGGTGGTGATGGATTTCGGGCTGGCGCGGTCGCTGCAGTCCGACGGCATGACGCAGACCGGCGCCATGCTGGGCACGGTCGAGTACATGTCGCCGGAGCAGGCGAGGGCGGAAAAGCTCGACGGGCGTTCCGACATCTTCACCATCGGCCTGATCCTGTACGAACTGTTGACCAGGAAAATGCCGTTCAAGGCAGACAGCGCCATCGCCAGCCTGCTGAAACGAACCCAGGAGCGCGCCGCCCCGGTCACCGAGCTGGACCCGACCATTTCGCACTCGCTGAGCGAATTGGTGGCCAAGTGCCTGGAACGCGAACCCAGCCATCGATTCCAGAGCGCGCAGGAGATGTTCGACCGGATCGACGAGATCCGGGGCCGGCGCCCGGCGTCGGTCTATCCGCCCACCCCCGCGGTTGCGAAACCGCCCGAGAGCCGCCAGTTCACCTTTGCGTTGCCGGTGATGTCCCGGGCCCGCTGGGCAGGAGCAATTGCGGCCATCCTCGTGGTGGCGGTAGCCATCGGCGCCCTGGTGCTTCGCGGCAGATTCAAGGCGGCTGGTCCGGGGTCAGGCAAGCCGGTTACCGTGCTGGTGGCCGATTTCAGTAATCACACCGGCGATCCGGTTTTCGACGGTACTTTGGAACCGATGTTCAACGTCGCGATGGAAGGCGCCAGCTTCATCAACGCCTACAGCCGTGGCGATGCGCGCCGGCTTGCTTCCAAACTTCCCCATCCGACGGACAAGCTGGACGAGCAGTCGGCGCGGTTGATCGCCATCAGCCAGGGGCTGGGCGCCATCGTGACCGGCTCGCTGAGCCGGCGTGGCGATGGGTACAAAGTTTCAGTGGAGGCCATGGACGCGGTCAGCGGCAACACCATTGCGAGTGCGGAGGCCAGCGCCGCGACCAAAGACGAAGTCCTGACTGTCATTCCCAAGCTTGCGGCGCCCATCCGCAAGGCGCTCGGCGATACCACGCCGGAATCGGAACAACTCAACAAGGCCGGAGGTACGTTTACCGCTGCCTCCCTGGAGGTCGTGCACCAGTACAGCATCGCGTTGGACCAGCAGTTCGCCGGCAAGGTGGAGGAGGCGTTGAAATCCTTTGCCAAGGCCGCCGAACTCGATCCCAACTTTGCCCGCGCCTACTCCGGCATGGGCGCCATGGCGAGAAACCTGGGCAAACAGCAAGACGGCGAGAAGTACATCAAACTGGCCATGGAGCACGAAAATCGCTTGACCGACCGCGAACGGTACCGCGTCCGCGGCGTGTACTACATGGGGACCGCTAACTGGCAGAAGTGCGTCGAGGAATACCGCGAGTTGGTCAAGCTCTACCCGGCCGATAACATTGGATACACAAATCTGTCCGCTTGCTATACCGCCCTGCGCAACATTCCCAAAGCGGTTGAGGCGGCGCAGCGAGCGGTCGAGATCGTCCCCCAAGGCGGGCTGCAGCATCTCGTTCTGTCGTTTTACAGTTCATATGGCGGGGATTTCCAGGGCGGCGAGCGCGAGGCCCGGGCAGCACTCGACCGCAACCCCTCCTACGGCGCCTATCTCGCTCTGGCTGAGGCCCAAGTGGGGCAGGGGCAGTTGTCGCAGGCCGCCGAAACCTATCACAAGCTGGAGACGGTCAGCGCGCTGGGCGCTTCCATAGCCGCTTCGGGTCTCGCCGATTTGGCTTCCTATGAAGGCAGCTTCGAACGGGCTGTGCGACTCCTGGAACAAGGCGCGGCCGCCGACCTGGCAGCCAAGAGACCGGAGAACGCCGCCGACAAGTTTGCCGCGCTGGCCAACACGCAGCTTTTGCGAGGACAGAAGGGAGCGGCAGTTGTCGCCGCGGAGAAGGCGCTGGCGAACAGCCAGTCCGTACAAGTCAGGTTCCTGGCGGCACAGGCCTTTCTCGAGGCTGGAGAAATGGCCAAGGCGCAAAAACTCGCCGCTGGTCTCGGTTCCGAGTTGCAGGCCGAGCCGCAGGCCTATGCCAAGATCATTGCGGGAAAGTCCGCCCTGAAGCGGGGAGACGCCCGCCAAGCCATCAAAGATCTAACCGAGGCCAATACCCTGCTGGACACCTGGATCGGCCGCTTCGAACTTGGAAGGGTCTATCTGGAAGCCGGGCAGTTCGTGGAAGCGGATTCGGAATTCGACCGCTGCATCAAGCGCCGCGGCGAAGCCCTGGAACTCTTCATGGATAATGTGGCCACGTATGCCTATTTTCCCCCGGTTTATTATTACCAGGGACGTGTGCGGGAAGGGCTCAAGAGTCCCGGCTTCGCGGAGTCTTATCGCACCTATCTGAGCATCCGCGGCCAGACTGGCGAGGATCCACTGGTCCCCGAAGTGCGCCGGCGTCTCGGCCAGTGACGATTCAAGAAAGCTCTTGCCACGCGCGAGTTCCGCTCGTACGCGCGACCCGCACCCGACGCAAGCTTGCAGATAGGGTACAAATATACCTGACTCATCAAACCACCCCTGCCATTACTGTGCCGCAGCCGTCGCAACAATGATTAGACCCGTTACCCAAGATTCAATAATCCTACTGCCCCCGCTTGTATAGCCAGCTAGTTCGAAAATCATAGGGCGCGTAGGAGTAGAAAACAAATTGGTTGCTGCGACATTCATGGCCGTACCCTTCTTACGATGCGCGCAAAAGTTCCTAACGCGCCGTATTTCATCAGCCGGCGAGTTGATTGCGCCGAGTGCGGCGGCGACAGTCGATAGATTCATGATAGATAGGCGACTTGCGGCATCAACGCACTTGTTAGCATCTCCCCATTCCGGCTCGAATATCCTCTTCTTCTTATATGTTGATAGCAGAACTGGTACAACCAAGCTGCGATTCGTTATAGCGACGTTGGATGGGCTAAGCCACAATCCGCCCAGAGTGACCGTATGCCCAAAGGCCGACAGAACAACTAGCTCTCGACAAAATCGCGCCCAACCATCATGCAGCCGGATTACCGCCATTTCGCACGCCAGTTGGGTTTGGCGGTTACTGCTAGAGGTCGCCGCCTGGATGAATTCTTTCTGCAGCCATGCTGTTTCCGCCCGTAGCCGTCTCAGTGGATCATGGAATGCGGATTCCAACATATAGCTAAAGTCTTACAAGTTGTCGGAGCTAAGTGCGCGCACGTAGAATGGAAAACGAACACGACGACTCGCAATGCGCTGCGTACTCGACCGCGATGCTTTCCAAAATTCCGCATAAGGCTCCGCCGGCTCAGCATCACCATCAACAATGGCCCCAAGCAACAGGAGGTTGTCTCGCACGCGATCAAGGTCTTTTGCCATTGACCGAGGGAGCTTGGCGAATTCCCCTGGTGTAAGGTCTCCGGGAGGAATGCCTATCAGGATATGGGCCAAACCACCAAACAGCATCAATAGGTGGGGCGGGTTCATTAGAGGTGTGTCGATTAAGCGTTCGGCCAAATTCTGGACAAAATATTTGAGAGTTTTGTCTAAATTCTTAATGCTGATTGTATCAAATACTTTGTCGTATTTCTTATACAAAGCATCTATCTTAGGCTGGCCACCATCCTTTATCCCATCCAGCAATATCCCGACCATTTCGGCTGTCAGTGAATCATCCAGCATCCGTACCCGTTCACGAACGGTCAAGACTTTGTAGTCCTCCCATAATGATGCCCATTTCCTGGACGCTGCGCGAATAGCCCATTTAAAATCACCTTGCCACTTGGCGTGACGTTTTTCTGGACCATTTAAGGAAACCGTATATGAGTTAAGACGGGCAAATACCTCAAGCACATCATCGATCGATGCATTTACGAGTTGATCGACAGCAATGGGGTAACTGAGAAATGCTTCTTGCTGTTCTTCGGTAAGATCAGAGTAACGCTTACCGACAAACTCCGAAGCCCGCTTCGATAACGAGAACTTATTCTCTGCGAAATCAATAATCGCCCTGAGTCTCTGTTGGCCGTCAACAACCTCACGCACCGACTTCTTGGTAGCTACATTGATTTTTGTACGCAAGTACACTTTGGGCACAGGAAGCTGTCGCAGGATCGTATCGATCAAGAATGTCCGCGCCGCCGGAGTCCAAACACTTCCGCGTTGGAAATCGGGATTCAATTCCAAGCGTTTCTGCCGATGCCAATCCAGGAAATCAGAAATTCGATACTGCTCAAGAAGAGAGGGCATTGAACCCCTTGGGGGCATATAGTGTGTGCGTGAGAACTAACTTGTAATGCACAGGGCAAGTGAGGCAGAAAGAGGCATGTCGCGATTTCTGCCTTACAGTCCGGATCAGGTGTATCTACTGCCGCCCAGCGTGAAGGA
>JBEKZP010000052.1:0-15623 GCA_049509755.1 Terriglobales bacterium
GTACCGCTCAAAGCCGGTCATCATCGCCAGTGTCCTCTGTTTGTTGTGAGGCTTCATCTGGCTGCACTTTAGCTTGAGTACTTGTGGAAAGTGGAGAACTTAATCAGAGTCTCCCTAGGTCCTGGCTAATCAAGAACAAGGAGATTGTCGCATGAAGAAGCTGCTCACCCTGTTGTTTGCCGCTGCCCTGGCCTTATCGATGACCGCCGCCGCCCAGACCTCCGGTGGCGACACAAGCAAGGACAAAACCACCAAGACGGCGGAAACGGACAAGACGACCACCACGAAGACGACCACCACGAAGAAGGCCACCCCGAAGAAGAAGGCCACTACCACAAAGAAGAAGACCACGAAGAAGGCCGTCAAGAAGACAACCACTACCACGGACACCACGAAGAAAGACGACACGAAAAAGGACGACACCAAGAAATAGTCGTCCCCAGTCGCCAGAAGAAATTCCGCCCCGGGGCAGCGCGCCGCGGGGTATTTTATTTAGTGCCCGGTACCTAGCTGAAAGGTTTGCGCCCCCCGCTCTGGAAAAAGCATCGTATACGGAGGTTTTACGGCGCCGAA
Organism: Terriglobales bacterium; assembly: GCA_049509755.1. Lineage (GTDB taxonomy): Bacteria > Acidobacteriota > Terriglobia > Terriglobales > Acidobacteriaceae > JAIQGF01. The sequence continues at coordinate 574 of JBEKZP010000052.1, forward strand.
AGCGCGGAAACAGGATAAGATCGTTGCATTCATGCGGGGTGCCTGAGCTTCATTCCTCCAGTTGCGGGCGCGGATTGATGGCAAGTAATCATAGGGCCTCATAGCGAGGGTCCCCGAGATAACTGGGGAAGTTTCATGAAGTTGGAGGCCGGATGGAGCAGGTAACTTCACCCAACAACCCGCCGTCGTCGGCGCCCAAGGCGGAGAGCAATCGGAATTTCTGGATCTATACGGGATACATAGCAGCGGCGCTGGGCCTGCTGGGAGTCTTGGCCTATCACTTCTCCGGGTATCTGCTGAAATAGGCTGAAGCCAGACGAGGCCGGAGCGCCGTATCGCTCCCGGCCCAAGCGCATATTCGTGGTCCCGCGACACGCGTCGGCGTCAGTGCGCAATGCTAGAATGAAGTCTTCAACCCGGCTCCGATCCCACTTTACGGACGTTAATGCCTTGGCCGACAACGGTCTGAACCGCACGACTGTCACTTACGCTGATGCCGGGGTCAACCTGGAGCGCGCTGGCCGCGCCAAGCAGCGCATCAAGTACCTCGCCCATAAGACATTCACCAAGGGCGTGCTGAGCGAGATCGGCAGCTTCGGGGGACTGTTTGCCCTCGACAAGAAGAAGTACAAAGATCCGGTGCTGGTGGCGAGCGTGGACGGGGTCGGGACGAAGCTGAAGGTCGCGTTTGAGATGAACCTGCACCACACCATCGGCGGCGACCTGGTGAACCACTGCGTCAACGATATCGCCGTGCAGGGCGCCGCGCCCCTGTTCTTCATGGATTACTTCGCCACCGGCAGGCTGGACCCGGAGGTCGCGGAACGGGTGGTGGCCGGCATCGCCGACGCGTGCAAGCACAACGGCTGCGCCCTCATCGGCGGCGAAACCGCGGAGATGCCGGGCTTCTACGAGCACGGCGAGTATGACCTGGCGGGGTTCATTGTCGGAGTCGTGGACAAGGAAAAGGTCCTGACCGGAAAGGACGTGCAGGTGGGTGACGTGCTGATCGGCCTGCCGTCGAACGGCCTGCACACCAACGGATACTCGCTGGCGCGCAAACTGCTGTTCGAGACCGCGCACTACTCGCCGGAAACCTATGTCAACGAATTGAAGAACAAGGTCGGCAACGAGCTGATGCGGGTGCACAAGAGCTACTGGCCGTTGCTGAAAAAGCTGGTGGAGGGCGACGCCGTGTCGGCGGCGGCGCACATTACCGGCGGCGGCATCACCGAAAACCTGCCGCGCGTGCTGCCCAAGGGAACGGCGGCGGTGGTCGAATTGGGCACCTGGCCGGTGCAGCCGATCTTCCAGCACCTGCAACAGCTCGGGAGCATCCCGCAGGACGAGATGATGCGCACTTTCAATATGGGTATCGGGATGATCCTGGTGGTCCCGCCGAAGAAGTTCAAGAAAGTGCAGACCGTGCTGGAACGCGCCGGCGAGAAGGGTTTCACCATCGGACGCATCGTCAAGGGCGAGCGCAAGGTGCTGTACACCTGACCCTAAGTCAGAAGTAAGAAGTAAGAATTAAGAATTAAGAAGTCAAAGCAAACGTCCTGCAGTGCCGTTCTTCATTCTTCATTCTTAATTACTTCTTACTTTCCCTCCCTCCCGCTCCGCGCAGAACTTTTCCTGGAAGCGCGTTGGTCATCTTTCCATCTGCAATCACCGGCACGCCATTGACCAGCACGTAATCCATGCCCACCGAAAACTGATTGGGATTTTCGTAGGTGGCGAGATCGCGCACTTTGTCCGGATCGAAAATCACCACATCAGCCCACATGCCTTGCTTGAGTACGCCGCGATCGGCGAGGCGCATGCGCTGCGCCGGCAGGGCCGTCATCTTGCGGATAGCTTCCTCCAGGCGAAGCTTTTTCTCCTCGCGCACATATTTGCGCAGAATCCGCGGGAACGTGCCATAAGCGCGCGGGTGTGGATGCTCGCGTCCCAGCAGGCCGTCGGGAGCGGTGCCGGAGGAGTCGTTGTCAATCGAAACCCACGGCTGTTGCAGAGCAAGGGAGACATCGTTTTCCGACATGACGAAGATCGCGTTCGAGGTGTACGCCTGGTCTTCGATCAGCAGGTCGAATACGGTGTCGATGGGATCCTTGCCCCACAGGCGCGCCACTTCCGAAATCCGCTTCCCCATCAAAGGCTGCAGCTTGGGATTCTGCACCGAGGTGATGAGAAATCCGTCGGGCCCGGTGACCTCCTGCCATTCGTTCTCCCAGTCACCCGTGTCGGTCTCCAATTCCTTGCGAATGCGCGCACGGATGGCAGGGTCCTTGAGGCGCTCGATCATCCTGGCGTCGCCGCCGTCATGTGCCCAAGGCGGAATGATGGCCGACACCGAATTTTCCCCGGCGGTGTAAGCATACGTATCGGCGGTGATGTCCACTCCAGAGGCACGCGCCGCTTCGATCTTGGCGATGATCTCCGGCATGCGTCCCCAGTTCTTTTTGCCTGCCGTCTTGATATGCCAGATCTCGACCGGCACCCCAGCTTCGCGGCCAATGCGGATAGCCTCATCCAGCGCCTTGAGGATGTTGTCGCCTTCACTGCGCATGTGCGTGGCGTACACGCCGCCGTATGGCGAAGCCTCGCGGGCAAGCGCGATGAGTTCTTCGGTGGTGGCGTACGGAGCAGGAGCGTACTGCAACGAAGTTGACACGCCAACCGCGCCCTGCTGCATGGCCTCGCGCACCAGGGACTTCATGCGCTCCAGTTCGGCAGGTGAGGGCGCACGATTGTCGTCGCCCAGGACCATGCGCCGGACTTGCGTTGCGCCCACGTAGCTGGCGAGATTGATCCCCATCCCCTGCTTCTCCAGGCGCGCGAAGTACTGCTGGAAGTTCCGCCAGTCGGGATGGACCTGGTAGTGCTCATACGCGACGCGGTCGGCGGCGATAATGCGGTCGTTCAGCGGCGCGATCGAGCCGCCCTCGCCGGTGATCTCGGTGGTGATGCCCTGGTAGATTTTCGAGGGCAGGTGCGGATTGACGAGGATGGTCAACTCGGACTGCCCGAGCATGTCAATGAAGCCGGGCGCGACCACGCGTCCGCGCGCGTCGATCGTCTGCTTGGCCGTGGCGGAGGAAAGATTGCCGATGGCGGCAATGCGCCCGTTGCGGATCGCCAAATCGCCGGAATACCACGGCGATCCGGTGCCGTCCACGATGTGGGCGTTGCGGATGACGACGTCGTACGCCGCACTCTGCTGCGCGCGCGCGGAAAGGACGAGGCACAACACTCCCAAAACGGCAAACCAGCGATTCATGTCTCACCCCGAAATCTTGTTTCGGAAATCCTGCCGAGAGATGAAAGAATATACGCCATGGCGCAGCTAAAGAAACTCGGCATCCTATTGTCCGGCCGCGGCAGCAACTTTGCCGCCATCGCGGAGTCAGTGAAACAAGGGCGCATCAGCGCAGAGATTGCGATCGTTATTTCCAATCGCGCGGAGGCGCCGGGCATCGAGCACGCGCGCAAGCTCGGCCTCGACGCGCGCGTCATACCCAGCAAAGGACGTGTGCGCGAGGAACACGACGCCGAAGTCGTGGCCGCGCTCAACGAGAAGCACGTGGACCTCATCTGCATGGCCGGCTACATGCGCCTGCTGTCGCCGGTATTCATACGGGCATTCCCCAACCGCATTCTGAACATTCATCCGTCGCTGCTGCCCTCTTTCCCGGGCCTGGACGCGCAGAAGCAGGCCATCGAGTACGGGGTGAAGGTTTCCGGCTGCACCGTGCATTTCGTCGACGAGCACCTCGACCACGGCGCGATAGTCGTGCAGCGGGCGGTGCCGGTGCACGATACCGACGACGATCACTCGTTGGCAGCGCGAATTCTGGTTCAGGAGCACCTCGCGTACACCGAAGCGATCAACATCGTGCTGCGCGCCAATTACGAAATTGTGGGCCGGCGCGTAGTGGAGAAGAAGGCGATGGCGGCGGCGCCGATTCCGCGGTAAGTCTGTCGGTCTATCCGTCCCCGGCTCGTCAAACCAGCCCCGAAGGGGCGAATGACAATAGCCCGGCGCTTCAGCGCCGGGAACCGTGCAGCCACACACCGGAGTCCCGTAGGGACGGCTGAACTCGTGTCGTTTTCGCGGCGGCGGTTCGCGTCACAAGCGCGACATCGTATTCTGTTCCCATGCTCAAAGTGAAGCTTCTTGTCCCCACCGCCAAACCGCCCACCGTCGCCCATCCCGGCGAGGACTTGGGATACGACGTCTATGCGGCGGCGACGATCACGATTTCCGGACGGAACCATGGCGTCGTCGCGACCGGGATTGCCATCGAGATCACCGACGATCACGGCCGGCCCATGGGAGCGCTGCTGCGCGACAAGTCGTCCATGGCGGCCAAGCGCATGGTGCTGACCGGCGGCGTGATTGATTCCGGCTACCGCGGCGAGATCAAGGTCCTGATGGAAAACCTGGGCGACGGGCCGGCCACGATTCACGCCGGCGACAAGATCGCCAACCTGATTCCGTACCCCGTGCTGGCCGGAGAAGTGCGCGTCGTGGAAGAGCTGGCGGAGTCGAAGCGGAGAGCGGGCGGGTTTGGTTCTAGCGGAAAAAGCTAACCGCAAAGGACGCAAAGGTCGCCAAGGATTTCCGCGCCTGGCTTCGTTTCGGTTTCCTTAGCGTTCCTTTGTGTCCTTCGCGGTAAATCTTCCTAATTCCCTTTGGGTCCTTTGCGGTAATCTGTTTCGTGATGGCTTCGTTCAGACCCGTTGACGAGCAGTTCGCCTACATCAAGAAGGGCGCGGCGGAGATCATCCGCGAAGAAGAGCTGCGCGATAAGCTGAAGAAGTCCCGCGAAACCGGCAAGCCGCTGCGGGTAAAGATCGGCCTCGATCCCACCGCGCCCGACCTTCACCTGGGCCACACGGTTGTGCTGCGCAAGCTGAAACACTTTCAGGACATGGGGCACACGGTCATCTTCCTGATCGGCGATTTCACCGGGATGATCGGCGATCCCACGGGCCGCTCGGTCACGCGTCCGCCGCTGTCGCGCGAGCAGATCAACCAGAACGCCAAGACATATCTGGCGCAGGCGCACAAGATCCTGGATCCGAACAGAATCGAGATTCGCTACAACAGCGAGTGGCTGGACAAGCTCGGGTCGGAGGGATGGATCCGGCTGGCGGCGAAATACACGGTGTCGCAGATGCTGGAGCGCGAGGACTTCCATAAGCGCTTCCAGGAAGAAAAGCCGATCGCGCTGCATGAACTGCTCTATCCGCTGGCGCAGGGATACGACTCGGTTGCGCTGGAGGCGGACGTGGAGTTGGGCGGCACCGACCAGAAATTCAATCTGCTGGTGGGACGCGAGCTGCAGCGCTCCCATGGACAGCCGTCGCAGGTGGTGTTGACCACGCCGTTGCTGGAGGGCCTCGACGGCGTGCAGAAGATGTCGAAGTCGTACGGCAATTACATCGGCATCACCGAGCCGGCGCTGGAAATGTACGGCAAGGTGATGTCCATCTCCGACGCGCTGATGTGGCGCTACTACGAGCTGCTGACCGATGTGAGCGCGCAAGAGATCGAGCGCCTGAAGTCCGATGCCGCCGCCGGGCGCGCGCACCCGATGCAGTTGAAGAAAGACCTGGCGCGCAAAATTGTCACCGATTTTCATTCCACGCAAGCTGCCAAGCGGGCGGAAGAAGATTGGGCGAAGCAGTTCCAGCGCGACGAGACGCCGGAGGGTGTGGAGCGAGTGACGCTTAACCTTTCCGATGTTGTTGCCCGGGGACTCGAGTCGATCGGTCGCGAAAGTGAAGGCGCTACAGGACTCGCGGCGATCCGACCTGACGAATCGACTCCAGTCAGGCTCGATAAAGTGCTTGCACTGAGCGGCATGGCAAGTTCGGTTAGCGATGGCCTGCGCAAGATCAAACAGAACGCCGTGCGAATTGACAACGAGGTCAAATCGGAGCCGGTCTTTAAGGTCAAACTACCGGCAGAATTCACCGTGCGTGTCGGTCGGCTGCTGAAAAAAGTCACTATCCAATAGCGGGGACGAAGCGCTCGAAATGCCCACGCCGCGTTTGGCGGCGGATTACAATTCCTCCATGAGCACCACACTCACCCCGGTCAAGACGTTTGGATTTCTACTCGACGGGCGCTGGACCTCCGAGGGAGAGCTCCACGAAATCCGCGCGCCCTATGATGGCGAGGTGGTCGGCACCGTCGTGTACGGCACGCGCAAGCACGCCGAAGCGGCGATTGCGGCAGCCGTCAAGGCGTTCGAGACCACGCGCCGCCTCCCCGCCTACGAGCGCCAGCGCGTGCTTCGGTCGGTTGCCGACGGCCTCATCGCCCTCCGCGTAGAATTCGCCGACGTCCTGGCGCGGGAAGCAGGGAAGCCGCTGAAGCAGGCACGCGCCGAGGTGGAGCGCGCGATTTCGACCTTCCAGATCGCGGCGGAAGAGAGCACGCGCATCACCGGCGAAGTCCTGCCGCTGGACACCGCGCCCCCCGCCACCGGACGCTGGGGGATGGTCAAGCGCTTTCCGCTGGGCGCGATCTCAGCCATTACGCCGTTCAATTTTCCGCTCAACCTGGTGGCGCACAAACTGGCGCCCGCCATCGCCTGCGGCTGCACCATGGTGCTGAAACCGCCGCCGCAGGACCCGCTCAGCGCGCTGATGCTCGCCGAACTGGTGCAGCAGGCGGGCTGGCCCGACGGCGCGCTCAACGTGCTCACGCTCAGCAACGAGGACGCCGCGCCGCTGGTCACCGACGAGCGCATCAAGCTGCTGAGCTTCACCGGCAGTTCGGCCGCTGGTTGGGAACTGAAGAAGAAAGCGGGCAAGAAACGCGTCGTGCTGGAACTGGGCGGCAATGCCGGCTGCATCGTGCACGGCGACGCCGACCTGAAGCAGGCGGCCGATCGTTGCGTGGCCGGCGGCTTCGGTTACGCCGGGCAGACCTGCATTTCAGTGCAGCGAATTTTTGTCGAGCGCAAGGCCATGGGGAAATTCACCGAGCACCTGGTTGAGGGCGCGGTGAAATTAAAGCTCGGCGATCCACGGGACCCGAACACCGATGTCGGGCCGATGATTCGCGAAGCGGACGCGGTTCGCGCCGTCGCATGGATCGACGAAGCTGTGGCCGCGGGCGCGAAACTGCTGTGCGGCGGTCATCGCAACGGTTCCTTCGTTGAACCCACCGTGCTCACCGGAACCAAGCCCGGCATGCGCGTGAACTGTCTGGAAGTGTTCGCACCGGTGGTGACCGTCGAACCGTACGACGATTTCAATGACGCGCTCCGCCGCGTCAACGATTCACCCTGGGGATTGCAGGCAGGACTGTTTACCCGCGACGCACGCCTGATCTTCCGCGCCTTTGAAGAACTGCAGGTGGGCGGCGTGATCGCCGGCGACATACCCACCTGGCGCATGGACCAGATGCCGTACGGCGGGGTGAAAGACTCCGGCACCGGCCGCGAGGGCTTGAAGTACGCCATCGAGGAGATGACAGAAAGAAAGCTGCTCGTGATGAACGTTCAGTAGCGTCGCCGGCGTGCGCTAGGCGGCTTTGGATCTGCCCTTCATCTTTCCCGACGCCCAGCGCTTTTTCATCAGTTCCGAGAGGCGCTTACGGCCGGCGGCCGACATGCGGCTGCGCCGGCGCTTGCGGGGCGCCACGGATGCGGACCGCGAGACGCCATCCGAATGAATCCCTTCGATGGCGACGATAGCGCGGTCAATGCGGTTGCGTTCAGCATGCAGTTGGGTGAGGATTTGTTTGGTGTCCATAGTTTCGCTCGCTGGTGATCCTACCAGCCGGATACGATGCATGACAAGTAAGTTGGAAAATAGGGTGCTGGTCCGGTCTGCCTCGCCTTGTTCTTTACTGCCTCGATAAAGATCCTGCCTGAATCAGGCTCTCCGCGGACTTCTCCGGGGGCGCTGCGGCCCGCATCAGATTCGGTGTGTGGGGATGGCAAATGAAATTATTTTGATGCGCGAGAGCGGTTTGGAACATCTGCGTCAATACAGCCAAAGGATGCGCACTGCGCATCGGCTGTTTACGGGTATTCGAAGCATCCGGTCTTTTTTTCATTGGCAGTGTCTGGCTGAACAGGGCAATAGGGACAACGTCTCTCCTATAAGGTGCACCAGGGCGTTCAGCGGGCGGCAACTACGGCCCACGGACGCTTCTACTCCAGGCATGGGGCGATTCCGCGGCGGCGAAAGCTCGCGGATCGATTTGTTACAATCACACGTTTTAGTGACGTGGGTCACGGTAGATGGTGACGTCAAACTGCGACCCAGCAGGGCGAGGAACGCGCAATTAGATGCCCCAGGTATTCCACCGCAGCACCAACACCATTTCGTGGTTGTCAATCGCGCTCGCCGCGATTGCCGTGGGGGTGTTCTTTTTCGCCGCCGAACAGTTGCAGCGCTCGCCCTATACCAGCTGGCGCGGCGTGGCGCGCGCCCAGCCGGTGCCGTTCAGCCACCAGCATCACGTCGGCGGCCTGGGCATCGACTGCCGCTACTGCCACACCTCGGTGGAAGTCTCCAGCTTCGCCGGGATCCCGCCGACCAAGACCTGCATGAACTGTCACGCGCAGATCTGGACGAACGCGGAGATGCTGGCGCCGGTGCGCGAGAGCTTCCGCTCGGGGAACTCGCTGGTGTGGGAGCGCGCCAACCAGGTTCCCGACTTCGTATATTTCGATCACAGCATTCACATCAACAAGGGCGTGGGCTGCGAATCCTGCCATGGGCGGGTGGACCGCATGCCGCTGATGTCTGCGGAGTACTCGCTGCAAATGGAGTGGTGCCTGGATTGCCACCGCGCGCCGGAAAAATTCCTGCGGCCGCGGGCGGAAGTTTTCAACATGGGTTACGAGCAGCCGAGCGTGGAGAAACCGCTGGCCATGGACGGGAAGAAGTTCACCGACCAGCCCTCGCTGGGCACGTACCTGGTGCGCAAGTACAAGGTGCGCAGCGTGTACGACATAACGAGTTGCAATACGTGTCATCGGTGACGGCGTCGTTGGTCGATGGTCGTTGGTCGATGGCACAAGCGAGTTGAGCACCTGGTAGTGCGTAGCTGGTAGCTGGGAACGATCGAAAAGCGGATGGGCGAAGAAAGACAAGACGAGCTGGTGCAGATTCAGGCCTCGGGCGAGAAGCGCCTCGACTTGGAACAGGTGCGCGCCAAACTGGAGGCGGCGAAGGGTCCGCAGTATTGGCGCTGCCTGGAAGAGCTGGCCGACAACAAGGGATTCGAGGAGTTGCTGCACCGCGAATTCCCGCGTCAGGCAAGCGAATGGGTTGGCGGCGACGGATCGCGCCGGAATTTCCTGAAGCTGATGAGCGCATCGCTGGCCCTGGCCGGGCTGAGCGGCTGCACCAAGCTGCCGGTGGAAAGCATTGTGCCTTACGTCCGCCAGCCGGAGGAGATCATTCCCGGACGCCCGCTGTTCTACGCCACGGCCATGGACCTCGGCGGGTACTCGCTGCCGCTGCTGGCGCGCAGCCACGAGGGACGTCCGACGAAGTTGGAAGGAAATCCCGAACATCCGGCGAGCCAGGGCGCCACCGATCTGTACGCCCAGGGCGCGCTGCTCGATCTCTACGATCCCGACCGGTCGCAGACCAGCACCTATGGCGGCGAAGTCCGGCCGTGGTCGTCGTTCGTGGGCGCGGTGCAGGGTCCCATGGCGGCGCAGAAGGCGGCGGGCGGCGCGGGATTCCGGTTGCTGACGCAGGCAGTCTCGTCGCCAACCCTGCTGGCGCAGATCCGAACCCTGCAAAAGAATTTTCCGCAGATGAAGTGGCACCAGTGGGAGCCGGTGAACCGCGACGGCGCGCGCGGTGGAGCGCAGATGGCCTTCGGGCAGCCGGTGGAAACGCGTTACCTGCTGGAGAACGCCGACGTGTTGGTCTCCCTCGACGCCGACTTCCTGATGGCCGGCTTTCCCGGATTCACCATGCACACGCGCCAGTGGGCGAAGCGGCGCAACCCGGACAATCCGGCGGGCATGAACCGGACCTACGCCATCGAGTGCACGCCGTCGGTTTCAGGATTCAAGGCGGACCACCGGCTACCGGTGCGGGCGTCGGAGCTGGAATCATGCGCGCGGGCCTTGGCTACGCGGCTGGGCGTGAGCGCCGACGGTACGGTGCGGCCCGAGCATAACGCCTGGCTGGACGCCCTTGCCAAGGACCTGCAACGGCACCGGGGGAGGGCGGTCATTATTCCCGGCGAATACCAGCCGCCGGTGGTGCACGCGCTGGCGCACGCGATGAATGAAGCGCTGGGCGCGCCGGGCTCGACCGTGATCTATACCGATGCGGTGGTGGAAGGGCCGGTGAGCCACGCGGAGTCGGTCAAGGAACTGGTCGGCGAGATGAACGCCGGCAAGGTGCAGATGCTGCTCATCCTGGGCGGCAACCCGGTCTTCGATGCGCCGGCGGATCTGGACCTCACCTCGGCGATGGGGAAGGTGCCGCTGCGCGTCCATCACGGGATTTACCAGAACGAGACTTCGGTGTACACGCACTGGCTTCAGCTTCGCCTCACGCGACAAATTTTGGCAATAATATACGTGACTAACCAAATGTATTCTGTTGTCGTTTGGGCATGGAACGGAAAGCACAACAGCCCAAAACGTTACAGCAAGCCATCCGCTACTTTAGCGATGAGCAGACCTGCATTGATGCTGTGGCAGCGATGCACTGGTCCGATGGCAAGCCCGTGTGTCCCGCTTGCGAAAAGACTGAGCACTACTACCTCAAGACTCAGAAGCGGTGGAAGTGCAAAGAGTGTGGTCGCCAGTTCTCGGTGAAGCTTGGCACCATCTTTGAGGATTCTGCACTTTCGCTGGATAAATGGCTTGTCGCGCTTTGGATGCTCACGAATTGCCGGAACGGCGTTAGCTCGTATGAACTGCATCGCACTGTCGGCATCACACAAAAAAGCGGCCGAAGTGGACGAAACTTTCATCGGTGGCAAAGCCCGTTTCATGCACAAAGACCGCAGACTTCGCATGAAAGTTCGGGAGAACAATTGGAGCAAGGCCGTTGTGATGGGGCTGCTTGAGCGCGGCGGCAAAGTTAAAACCAAGCTTCACGAATCTAATCGTAACCCCTTCCCGCCCGATCTGGGCGGTTTTGTCTTTCTGCTGGTAATTGCCGCCCGCAACGCACGGATCACGAATTGCTTCAACGTAATCTTGTCCGTCGCAGCTTCCCGCTTGCAATCCCACAACAGATCTTCCGGGAAGTCGCGGATGTTCAGCGCGTGTTTTGATTCTTCCTCGTCCATGTGTGAAAAATGGGGTACATATGTTACATCAGTATGCTAGAGTACGGATGTAACGTCAGTAACGTAGGGTATCGGGCCAGCGATTTTTGGCATCAAAACCGAGAATGCGTTCTCTGATTAAGCTGTATCTGGGAAGGCTGCTGAATCTGGCGGGATTCCCCGCGCTAGTGCGTGAGTGCGACTATCGCTCCCACGCACTGAACGCGGTTGTTAAGGTGAGGAAGCTGGAGCTGTTCACTTTGGTGTCTGTGAACGGTCTAGACGTTTACTTCAATCGCCTCACCGGAACCATTGATGGTGTTGGGTCTAGCCCAGGCACTTGTTGCACGTTGGGTTCAACTCAAGGATCAGACCATCTTGGCGAGCAACTCGATACGCCGGCCATAGCAGTTCATACGCGAACCACTGCGGATGAGCCTTAGCAACGCAAACGTTCTGCTCGTTCGTCAGATGTTGAAGCAATCGGTCACGGATGTTCTGGGCCTCACCGATGTAGACCCAGACGCCTTGGTTAAACAGCGCGTACACTCCAGAGGCTTCTGGAGCGTTCGCAATCACGCTGGTGCGGTTGTACGAAAAGCCGTTCGTGCCGTTCCACGGCATGTTGACTTTTCTCTTTCCGGAGAATAAGGTTCCCCGTTCCAACAGCGGTTGATGTAAACGGGACGCGCTAAACGTCCCGCAGTAAAAAGCGGAGCGGTTCACCACGACCCCTGAGTGCCGTCCAAGGATGCTCAGGGGCTTCGTGTTATGGCCCACCCCGACGGCAAACCGCAGTGCTTGTGATCGGGGAAGGCTAGAACTCTTCTGGTGCATCTGCACTCCATTCCTATAGCTTGCCGTGTAGGAACAAACCAGCTCTATAAGTAGGCGGCGCAACCCCATGGAAACGCAAGAGTAAAGCGCTGTTGATTTCTTAGAATCCTGTGGAAAAACTGCGCAAAGTGGCGAAGCGGGGGAGAAAGCGCTGAATCAGCCCTGTGACGGCGGATCAATTGCACCATTTCTGGTGCAGATTAGTCACATACATTAGTGCCCAATTTTTTCCTTTGCATCGAGGCGGTGGACCCGAAATTCGATCGCGAGGCGACCTATAAGTTCCTGGCGAGCCTGGCGCCGCGGACGATCACGGAGGTGCCGCATTAGGGAGCACTTCAAGTCGTGGGTGCGGGTTCGGAACAGGCCCACATCTGCCAAAACCGGGCAGATGTGGGGCACCGTCGTCGCAACGATGGCGTTTGCGCCTTTGCTGATCCTCGCCGGGTGCCGCAATGACATGCATGTCCAGCCCAAGATCCTGCCTTTGAGCCACAGCGATTTCTTCGACGACGGGCGCGGATCGCGAACCCCGCCTGCGGGCACGATCGCGCGCGGGCAGTTGCGCGACGATACCTATCTGTACACCGGCATGATGAACGGGAAGCCGGGCGACGCGATGCCGTTTCCGGCGACGCGGGAAGTGCTGGAGCGCGGGCGCGAGCGCTTCAACATCTACTGCGCGCCATGCCATTCGCAGTTGGGAGACGGCAATGGAATGATCGTGCAGCGCGGGTTCCGGCGTCCGCCGTCGTTCCACGAGCCGCGGCTGCGGCAGGCGCCGCTGGGACATTTTTATGACGTCATGACCAACGGAAGCGGCGCCATGCCGGATTATGCCGCGCAGGTCAACGCCCAGGACCGCTGGGCCATTGCGGCCTACATACGGGCGCTCCAGCTCAGCCAGAACGCGCCGGCCAACGCAGTGCCCGGCGTAGCGGAGAGGAAGAAGTGAGCGGCAACACGCGCATCGAGAACCTGGACTTCACGGCGCCTGCGATTGTGGCGGCGTTGCAACGTCGCGCGCTGCTGGTCGGGGTGGTGTTCGCAATCGCGAGCGTGATCGGGTTCATCGTCGAGCCGCAACAGGCCATGCACTCGTACCTGCTGGCGTTCATGTTTTGCATCGGGCCGGCGCTGGGTGCGATGGCGCTGCTGATGGTGTGGCACTTGACGGGCGGCGATTGGGGCGTGGGGGTGCGGCGCATCTGGGAGGCAGCGGTGGGCACGTTGCCGATGCTGGCGGCGGCGTTTGTCCCGATCGTTGCTGGCGCCTACCGGCACATGAATTATCCGTGGGCGAATCCGGAGGAGTTGAAGCGCAACGAGCACCTCGCGCACCAGGCGTCGCGCTACCTGAATCCGAATCTATTCCTGGCGCGCGGAATCCTGTTCTTCCTGGCGTGGGGCGTGATGGCGTATCTCCTGCTGGCGTGGTCGGAGGCGCAGGACCGTCCGCCGGAACGCCCGCCGGACAAGCGTTTCCAGGCTCTGAGCGCGGTGGGGATCATCGTGTACGGGTGGACGCTGACGTTTGCCGTGGTGGACTGGGTGATGTCGCTGACGCCGGAATTCACCTCCACCATTTACGGGCTGATTTTCATGGTGGGGCAGGCGCTGCTCGCGCTGTGCCTGGCGGCGATTGTCGGGCACATGCTGAAGGCGCACGAACCGATGGCAAAGGTGCTGACGGCCCGCAATTTTCACGATTACGGAAAGCTGATGCTCACCTTCGTGATGCTGTGGGCCTACTTCAGTTTCTCGCAGTGGCTGGTCGTGTGGTCGGGCAACCTGCCGGAGGAGATCCACTGGTTCGCGGACCGCATCCGGGGCGACTGGCGCGTGCTGGGGCTGGTGCTGATCGTGGGGCACTTTACAATTCCGTTCGCCATGCTGCTGTCGCGCGGGTTGAAGCAGAATTCGCGCAAGCTGATGTGGATTGCGGTGTGGCTGATCGCGATGCGATACCTCGATCTGTACTGGAACATCGAGCCCAACTTCAGCAGGGCAAGTTTGCACTATAGCTGGCTGGACGCGGTCATCCCGATTGCGATGTCCGCGTTCTGGCTGGCGTACTTCTTTCGCAACCTGAAACGGCGGCCACTGGTGGCGCTGCACGATCCGAACCTGACCGCGTTGCTGGCCAAGCAGCATGAGTGACGCTAACGACAAGTCGAGACGGCCGGAGACGGAACGGGAGATTCCGCCCGCGGAGGCGCGCCATCCGGAGACGATGTACGACCGCAGCGACCTGGGCGCGCGCGGGATCGTGTATTTCATGATCGCGCTGGCGGTCACCGTGTTGGTGATTCACCTGATTTCGTGGGGGATGGTGCGGCACTTCGCCGCTAGCCGGGTGGCCCCGGCGCCGCGCAACGCCGCCGTCGTTACGCCCTTCTCGCAGGCCAGCCGAAATGGCGACCCGGCGCTGCGGTTTCCGGCGCCGCAGTTACAGCCGGATGAGGTCGCGGATCTGGACAAATTCCGCGCCGCCACCGAGGAGCAACTGAATACGTCGGACGCAGGGCATATCCCGATCGAGCAGGCGATCGAGGCCGTGGCGAGGAATGGCCTCTCGGTTCGACCACAACCTGCGCTGCCGCCCCGTGCACGGTTCGGGAGCGGCGATGGCACGCCCGCCGGCGGCGGCGGAGGAACGGAACCGAAGGGGAACCAGTAGGAATTGAAGATTGCAGATTGCAGATTGACGATTGCAGATTGAAGACGGAGCGATGGTGACTCGCAAATCAGAACACGACCCGAAGAACAACGTACCTCAGCGGCTAAAGCCGGTTGATACACGCGAGTTTTATGCAGGGCTAAAGTGTGTGCGTGAGAACTAACTTGTAATGCACAGGGCAAGTGAGGCAGAAAGAGGCATGTCGCGATTTCTGCCTTACAGTCCGGATCAGGTGTATCTACTGCCGCCCAGCGT
>JBEKZP010000053.1:0-14607 GCA_049509755.1 Terriglobales bacterium
CTCGCCGGGCCGCAAATTCAGCGACCGCACCCTTCGTGGGTTCAGTCAAACCGATTGAATCCGACATCCGCGACCCTTCAGCGAGACGAGCGCTGTAGTTGTTCAGAGATTCCCTAGCTTCGACCCACAAAATCCTACGCTCGGAGTGTAGTCGAATGCAATCCTTCATCCCATCCTGCCCGCCTGACGAGGCCTGGCAACTGTGATATAGGATTGCCGGGTACTCCGCTTCATGCTGGATATCGCAGCCCTCGTGGCCGGCCTCGCGGTGCTCACCATTCCCGGCATTTTCCTGTGGCGTGTCGCGTTTCCCGAACATGACTTGGTGGACCGCCTGACCTGGGGCGCTACCGCCGGGCTTGCGCTCGCCGTCCTGATTGCGTTTTATGGTTCCCTGTTCCGCCTGTCACTGTTCTGGCCGCTGTGGACGGGCGCGGTTGCGCTGAGCCTGCTGCTCGCCTGGCTTCGGCCGCATCGCCGGCAATTGCCTGCGCGAGATCGCACTCAGTGGTGGCTGGCGTTGCTGCTCGCGATGGTGGCCGTCTCCCGATTCGCGCCCACGTTTTTTCGTGACATCCCTCTCGGATGGGACCCCAGCTTCCATCTGCTGCTGGCGAAGAAACTGCTGGTCACCGACAAACTCATCTACGACTGGACACCGTTTGAAAGCGTCGCGCTGAACTATCCCCTGGGAAGTCATCTCCTGATTGTGGTGCTCTCCCGCCTGACCTCAATTCCGTTGCACCGCGTCTTCCAACTGCTGGTTCCGGCGCTGGGCGTGATCACCACCGCGCAGGTGTACGGCCTCGCGAGACGCATTTTCCGCTCCTCGGAGGTCGCGCTGTATTCCGCGCTCGCCTATGGCATGTGGGCCTTCCTTGGCAGCATTGCCTATTACAACTGGGGCGGGCTGCCCAACCAGTTGGGAATGGTTTTTCTGATTCCGGTGATCGCCATCATGGCCGGGCCGACGTGCTCTCTACGCAGCGCCGCTGCCGTTGCCGTGTTCCTCGCCGCCATGTTCGTCACGCACCATCACGTGGCCCTGGTAGCGGGCATTACGCTGGCGGTTGCTGCCGGGTATTTACTGCGCTCGTCCACGGCCGCCGAACCAGAAAAGTGGGGCAAGCTGCGCGCTTTGGCACTCGGTGTGGCGGGAAGTATCGGGTTGGCCTCCGCCTATCTTGTGCCGGAAGCCATGAAGGCCGCCCGGATTGGCGACACCGATGCGCTCCGGTTCCAAATCACCATTTCAATCTGGTTGCTGATGACCGGCATGGGCGTGGTTTTCGTGGCTTTTGCGATGTGCGGCATCGTCCTGTCATCTATGCGCGAGGCACGAGTGCGCGCCGGCATGCTGCTCGCGATGTCACTCGCGCTGCTTGCCGCGTACTTGCTGTGCGGGCCCGTTTATCGCGCCTACACTTTGCAGCACTGGGGAGAGGAGCGCGCCGCGCTGGAGCCCTCGCGCTTCATCACCGACCTGGTTTACTTCCTCAGCGTGTTTGCCGGGTACGCCATGTACCGCTTGGCGGCGCGCTATCGGCTGGAGCTTGGTACAGCGTTCGCGATCGCGCTGCTGCTGACGCTTTCCAATATCACGATGTGGCGGGAGAGCTTCGCCCCGGAGCGCAATCCCGATCGCTGGCGTGCCTACGCCTGGATTCAGCAGCACACACCGGCCGACACGATCGTGCTGACCAGCGATGAATGGGCGCCCTACGCAACCTGGCGACGAACCCTGCTGACTCCTTTGCCTGCATCGGAACCCCGCGCCGGCGACAACGATGCACGCCGGGCAGCAGCGGCCTTGTCCGCGGGTCATCCTCCCCTGGTCGGAGCCGTGGTCGAGGTGATTGCTCCCGGCGGCAAGTGGCAGCGTGGTGCGGTCATCTGGAAATCACCGTCAGGATGGTCGATCGTGCAGCAGTGGCCGGAGACAGTGGCCACGGCGACAGCGCCGCGCTAACCAAAACCCGGCCATACGCTGCGCGTGCTGTGCTTCTCCGCGCCCTCCGCTGGCGTTTACTTTGCGCCGCTGGAAATCTGAATTTCCGGCAAGTTTGCCGACCGCAATTTCTGGTTGAGCACCGGAACGTCATGCGCTTTCACCTCGTCCCATTTTGTGAGCAGCGGTGGGAGCGACCGCTGCAACTCACGGAAGGTCGCAACCGCCTGCGAAGTCGGCGCCGCGTCGGCGCTGTCCACCATTTCAAACACGGTCCCGAGGCTGCTGTTCAGGCCCGAAAGATTGTCGCTGGCGGCGCGCTGTCCGTATTCGCCGCGCGCGCCCTCCAGCGCTCGCAAGGTCTTGTCCAGTTCGTTGATCGCTTCGGCAGCATCGCCGGGCAGCGACTTGGCGGGCATCAGCAGGTTCCTTAACTGCGCCCGCACCGAGCGCACCTGCTGCAGCGCGTCGTAGTCCTGCTGCAGCGCATCGGCGATTTTGGTTGCGATGTCGAATTGCTGCGCCAGGCCCTCCGCCGGCGTGGTGACGCGCGGGTCCATCTTCACCGTAAGTCTCTGCGACAAAGTCTTCCCGCCCGCCGTGAGCTTTACCGTGTACTCGCCCGGCAGCGCGCTCGGCCCTTGCGGCGCCAACGGAGTGTCGTGGGGAATCGCCGAAATCGGCAAATCCCGCTTCAGCACGGCCGGCGGCGGATAATGCAAATCCCAAATCCAGCGATGCATCCCCGCCGAGGCCGCCAATACCCGCGGCGGCTTCACCCAATACTCCGGCACATTCAGATCTCTGGGATTAATCTCCTCCGGCTTGTCGGTGTTGGCATAGCGCCGCACCAGTTTTCCCGCAGCATCAAATACTTCTAAAACAGCCTGTTGGCTTCCATCTTTCAAGTAGTAGTTGATTACTGCGCCATCCGGCGGATTCTGTCCTGCCGGCTCTTCCGGCGGCAGCGGCGTATCGGTATTGGTGCTGCGCCGCACGCGATACGCGTTCTGCGGTTTGAACAGGTGCGCCCCGGCCTGCGCGGCATTGGCATTATCCATGGCCGACATCTGACGCAAGGGCGTAATGTCATCCAGAATCCAGAACGACCGCCCGTGCGTGCCCACCACGATGTCGTCGCCATGCACCACCAGGTCGCGCATGGAGGTGTGCGGCAGGTTCAATTGCAGCGCTTGCCAGTGGTCGCCGTCGTCGAAGGAAACCCAGATGCTGGTTTCCGTTCCGGCTAACAGCAGGCCCTTGCGCTCCGGATCTTCGCGCACCGTGTTCACCGCGGCATCGTCGGGCAAGCCGTTGGTGATTTTCTGCCAGGTCTCGCCGCCGTCGTGCGTGCGGTAGATGTAGGCATGCAGGTCATCAAGCCGGAAGCGGTTCACCGCGGCATAGCAGGTGTTGGTGTCGAAGTGCCCGGCCTCGATCTGCGCCACCTTGCTCCATGGCGTTAACTCCGCAGGCGTGACGTTTTGCCATGTCTTGCCGCCGTCGCGTGTCACGTGGATGAGCCCGTCATCGCTGCCCACCCAAATGACGTTGGCATCCTTGAACGACGGCCCGATGCTGTAGATCACGCCGCGATGTTCGGTCTTGTCCGTGGCCGCGAAATTTCCCAGGTTAGGCGGCACGCCGGGATGCTCGCGCGTCAGGTCGGGACTGACGACATCCCAGCTCTGCCCACCGTTGGTCGTCTTGAACAGCACGTTCGATCCGAGGTAGAGCGCGTGCTTGTCCACCGGGGAAAAGATGAGCGGCGCGGTGCGATTGAAGCGGTACTTCCCTGTCCGCAGCACGACTGGTGAAACGTCCTGGGTCTGCGTGGTCGTCTGGTCGTAGCGCGAGCCCTTGCCACCGTAAATGATGTTCGGATTCAGCGGATCGGGCGCGACGTAGCCATACTCCTCCGCGCCCACGGTGTGCCAGTCGCGAAAGGTGATGGCACCGTAATCGCTGCGGCTGGCGGTGCCGGCCGACCCGCTCTCCTGTTGCCCGCCGTACACCCAGTAGGGAAAGCGGTCGTCGGTGATCACGTGATAGAACTGCGCCGTCGGCTGGTTGTACCACGAACTCCAGGTGGCGCCGCCGTTCACGGTCAGCGTCGCGCCCTGGTCGGCGGCCAGCAGAATGATGTCGGGATTCTCCGGGTTGATCCAGATGCGGTGGTAGTCATCGCCGCCGGGCGCGCCCTTGATCGCGGTGAAGCTGGTTCCACCGTCGGTGGAGCGGTACGTCGTGGTATTGGCAACGTACACGACGTCCGGATTGCGTGGGTCCACCTTGACCTCGGCGAAATCGTCGGCGCGACCGTAGACTCGCGTTTCATTGTTGACCCGGTTCCACGTCTGGCCGGCATTGTCGGAGCGATAGAGGCCACCGCGCTCCGCGTCCGCCTGCACCGTCGCGTAGATGCGATTGGGATTGCTGGGCGCGATTCCGAGTCCGATTCGCCCCAGCCCTTCCGCCCACGTCGGAAGTCCCTGCGTTAGCGGCTGCCAGGTGTTTCCGCCGTCGATGGATTTGAACAGTCCGCTGCCCGGCCCGAGAATGGCGCCTCCGGTGGTCCATGGCGGCCGCCGCGCCGACCACAGCACGGCGTACATGGTCTGCGAGTTCTTCGGGTCGAATGCCAGGTCCATCGCGCCCGTGTTCTCGTCTTTGTAGAGAATCTTTTCCCAGGTTTTTCCGCCGTCGGTGGAGCGGAACACGCCGCGCTCCTGGTTCGGCCCGTAGGGATGTCCGAGCACCGCGGCAAAAACGCGGTTGGGATCGCGCGGGTCTACCAGCACCACCGGAATCTGCCAGCCGTCGCGCAGGCCAAGGTGCTCCCAGGTCTTGCCGGCGTCGGTGGACTTGTAAATTCCGTCGCCGGTCGAGAGGTCCGGGCGCTGCAAGCCCTCGCCGCTGCCGATGTAGATGATGTCGGGATTGGAGGGCGCCGCCGCCAGTGCTCCGACGGAGCCGGATGGCTGGCCGTCGAAGATGGGATGCCAGGTGTGCCCGAAGTCGGTGCTCTTCCAGGCGCCGCCGTTGTTGACTCCGATGTAGAAGACATTCTGCTTGCCGGGGATTCCCGTCGCCGCCACGGTTCGCCCGCCGCGAAACGGGCCAATCATCCGCCAGCGCATCTCCTGATACAGCGACGGGCTGAACTGCTGCCCGACCAGCGGCGCCCCAACGCACAACATCATCACCAGCCAGAACAAACGACCCATTCTTTTCACTCCGTGCGATCTATCGCAGAGCGACGATTGTACGCCTCCGCGATATTTTCGCGCCGTGCGCGCAAATGCTGGTAGTGGGCCAATTTCCGGTTTGCCGACTACACGTGAGGTGCAGCTGGTGCGGCACTTGCAAGAATTTGGACCATCGGTACAATTGAGGCCTCCACCAAGCCTAAGAAAGTAGATCTACCAACATGTTGGATCCCGAAAGCGAGCAAATTCGCGAGGTTTATGCCCTCTTCGGATTGGCAATGTACCTAGCTCAGAATTTGGAACGAGGACTTGCGATGCTCCTCGCGGTTTTCGGCGAAGCAAAACTAATGACGGCTTGGGACTATGACGCTCGCCTTGCAGAGAACTTTCAATCCACCTTCGGAGCACTCGTAACAAAGTTTGCAGAGCTAGCGGGCTCGGAACATGTGAAATTGACCGACCAGCTTGCGAAGGCCGTTGATGACAGGAATGATCTTGCCCATCACTACTTCTGGGGCAGGGCTATAAAGTTCTGTTCTAGCGACGGCGGCGACAAGATGATCACGGAATTGCATCAGATGAGGCACGAGTTCGAGTCCCTCGATGAGGAATTGACCGAGTTGACTCGGGAATGTGTAAAACGGAGGGGGCTTAGCGCAGAGGTCTTGGAAGCTTGTACAGCAGCTCATATGGAAGAACTACGCACTGGCGTTATGGAACCATATAACCCAGAGCGAGTACCGAATCCGATCGAGATTGTCGCCGCATATGAGTGGCGAGTCGAAAGCACGGTCAAGAGCAAATTGGTTCTGGCCTCAAAAGATGGCAGATATCTCATACTCGGAGAAAAAGGGCTGTGTTATGGTCCGCGAAACATCTCCGCTCAAGAATTGGTTGTGAAGGCACACTTTGAAAGGGCTTTGCCTGCAAAGGTAAACCCCCGACCTAAGACATCTGCGCCGTGGAACCTCGCAATTCCATTGGCAAATGGACATATTTTGCGTGCTCGACCCGAAGAAATAGACGGGAAGCCTATGGTTCGCTTCGGGCTGCACAGACTTCGGCCCTAAGGAGTTCGACCAGGTACTCCTCGGAGTCAACTTCTTCGCCGGATCTGCTTCCTGCCAGCGCAGTCCGACTGGATGGTCGTAAGGCTGGAGATGCGACCACTCCGGGAACCTTTGGCGATTCTTCCCGAGTGACGGGCAACTCGGAAATTGACCCCCACCCTGCTCCTTCCACACTTGGCGAAATTCCTCCGCCGGTGGTAGCTTGATGAACTGCCGTGCAGGAAAACGAGCCTCATGCTGAAGCTCGCTATCTGCTAAAACGGCGAGTGTTAGTTCAGGAGGAACCATGATCGATTGCAACCAGGATGACCGCGGAACGGGCCGCTCGATGCCGTTTTCACGTCGGAGTTTTCTCGCCAAGACGTCATGTTTCGGTGCGCTTTATGCCGTGGCGAAGCTGATTCCCTTGCCCGCCCTGGGGGCGGTATTGGAGAGCGATTTGCGGCTGTCCCAAACGCCGATTGTGGACAAGGGATTTGCGTCGGTGCGCAAGGTGGGGAATGGATTGTACGCAACGATTTCCGATCCCTCGAAGGGCAATACGACGCTGTGCAACGGCGGCTTCCTGGTGGGAAAAGACGGGGCGCTGCTGATTGAGGGATTCATGACGCCAGTGGGCGCGTCGTTTCAAATGGATGCCTTGCGTCTGGTGAGCCAGGTGCCGGTAAAGGGCGCGCTGGACACGCACTATCATTTCGACCATTCGAGGGGCAATTCGTTTTATGGAGCGAACGGAATACCGCTCTGGGCGCATGCGACGGCGGCGAAGCGGATTGTCGAGAATTATGCGCCGCTGCAGGGAGCGGACAAGGAGGCGGTGCTCGGTCCCTTCGAGAGGCTCATACACGACGCGAAGTCGGAGACGGAGAAAGCGCACGCACAGAGCGACCTGAATGCGCTCACTTCGATCTTCGCGATTGCCAGCGGAACCGTCCTGGCGCTGCCCAATCACCCGCTCGATCCGGGAAAGCTGCCGATGACCATTGATCTCGGCGGGGTCTCCGCGGTGCTGGAATCCCACGCCGGGCACTCCGGAACGGACATCATTGTGCGCGTGCCGGAACAGAATGTGGTGTACACCGGCGATTTGCTCTTCAGCGGCTGGTATCCGGTCTGCTTTGACGAGAAAGCGACCATCTCAGGCTGGCGCGAAACATTGAAGAAATTTGCCGCGCTCGATAAAGACACGCTGTTTGTGCCGGGACACGGACAGATCTGCGGACAGGAGGGAATCGCGTCGATCCGCGAAGTGTTCGATGACATTGCAGGACAGGCGGAAAAGATGTACCACGCGGGAGTTCCGGTGGAAGAAGCGCAGCACCGCTACGTTGTGCCTGAAAAATTCAAGAATTTTCCGGTATTTGCGTGGGGATTCACCATCGGGCCGGCGATTACCAAGCTGTACGCGGAGTGGCAGGCCAAGTAGCCGTTACTTGGCCGTTTATCGCCCCACCCGGAAATTGACCCACTACCCTAGTCGTCCCACACTTGGCGAAATTCCTGCGCCGGTGATAGCTTGGTTAATTGTCGTACAGGAGAACAAGCCTCATGCTGAAGCTCGCTATCGCGACCCTTTCACTCGCGTTCCTGCTCGCCTCCGCGCCCGCGCAGAACTCCGGCGGGCCTACCAAGGTCTCCGGTAAACCGACCAAGCTGGCCGACGGCCTGGAGTATTGGGACATCAAGGAAGGCACCGGCCCGGCCGCCAAGAAAGGCGACAAGGTCAAGGTCCACTACACCGGCTGGCTGACGGATGGAAAGAAATTCGATAGCTCGGTAGATAGCAACCAGCCGTTTCCCTTCACCATTGGCGCCGGCCAGGTCATCAAGGGATGGGACGAGGGCGTGGCCGGCATGAAGGTTGGCGGCAAGCGCCAATTGCGCATTCCGGGTGATCTAGCCTACGGCAGCCGCGGGTATCCCGGCGTCATCCCGCCCAATGCCACCCTCATCTTTGACGTGGAACTCCTCGGCATTGGCAAATAGAAAACCTAGCCACGGATTCCCACGGATTTCCGCGGATCAAAGGCAAGACGCGCCTCGAGACAAGGCGCGGTTTCTTTTTTGCTTTATCCGTGTGAATCCGCGTGAATCCGTGGCTAAGTTCCTTTACGCAGCCAACTTCTTGGTGATGGCCTCGACCTGCTTGACATGGTTCAGGTCGTGACCTGCCATGGTCTCGATGAGCTCGCCGAAGCTTCCCTCGCCGCGTTCCGGGTGGGTATTTTTCTTCGCCCGCGCCGCCTGACCAGCGTGTTCGATCAGTTGCAGGTTCCAGTGGCGCACTGCGGAAAAGACCGCCAGCGCCGCGTGCGCGTCATGGCCGGCGTACATTTGTGACCACTTATCCTGATCGAACGGCTGGATCACGTGATGGTCCTCGGACAGCGTCTGCCGCAAGCGGAAGGCGAACGTCACCTCGCAATCGGCAAGGTGGCAGAAAATTTCGCGCGCGCTCCACTTCCCCGGCGCCGGCGAGTAGTTGATCCGTTCCGGACCAAGCAGGTTCGCCAAAGACTCCAGGCGTGTCGGCGTACCGGTAATAACCTCGGCTGCTTCTTGATCTTTCAGAAATGATGCGTACGGATTCATGGTCAGGCCTCCATGTTCGGTTTTCGCCAGCTACAGCTTGGATTGGATTGCCCGCGGCGCCGGCAAGCTTCAAAACCATAACCGCATCGCGCGGATAGTGTGGGATGAGTCACTGACGCTGTCTTTCAATGTTCAGCGCGAATCAACTTGCATAACGCATCGGTGGCTTCGCGCGTACTGGCACGTCCACCCAGGTCGGGCGTCTTGGCGGTTGCGTTGGCGGCGAACTCCTCGATGGCACGCATCAGCGCCTTGGCCGCATCCGCCTCGCCCAGGTGCTCGAGCATCATCTGGACGGACCACACCGTTCCCAGAGGATTTGCCAGTCCCTTGCCCGCAATGTCGGGGGCCGACCCATGGATCGCCTGGAACAGGCTGGGATATTTCCGCTCGGGATTCAGATTAGCGCTCGGAGCAATGCCCATGCTGCCCGAGATGGCCGCGCCCAGGTCGGTCAGAATGTCTCCGAACAGGTTCGACGCGACCACCACGTCCAGGCTTTCCGGCTTGGACACGAAGCGCGCACACAGCGAGTCCACCAACTGCTGTTCATGGGCAATGTCGGCGTACTGGGCCGCCACGCCGGCGAAAACTTCGTCCCAGAACACCATGTTGTACTGCATGGCATTCGACTTGGTCGCGCTGGTCACCTTCTTGCGCTGGTTGGCGCGCGCATATTCGAACGCATAGCGGATCACGCGCTCGGTGCCGTGGCGGGTGTAGACGCAGCTCTGGATGGCGACCTCGGCGGGCGTCCCGCGATGTACCCGGCCGCCAACCCCGGCGTATTCTCCCTCGGCGTTCTCGCGCACGCATACCATGTCGATGTCTGGGGGAGTCTTGCCCGCGAGCGGCGTCCTGATCCCTGCCAGCAGCCGCATCGGGCGCAGGTTGATGTACTGATCGAATCCCTGCCGGATGGGCAACAACAGTCCCCACAGGGTAATGTGGTCGGGCACGCGCGGGTCGCCGACCGGCCCCAGCAGGATGGCGTCGAAACCGCCGCGCTCCAATTGCTGCATGCCGTCGCGCGGCATCATCGCGCCCTCGCGCAGGTAGCGCGCCGATCCCCAATCAAATTCCTGCGTCTCGAAATCGAACCACGCATATCTTTCTGCTACTGCGCGCAGCACCTGTAGTCCGGCGGGGATCACCTCGGCGCCGATCCCGTCTCCCGGCAGCACGGCAAACTTGAAATTTTTCATGCTAACTTACAACCTCATGTAGAGCGATTGCCTTACCGCAAATCACTTGTGGATCCGGATGATGTTGTCCCGCACCTCCAGCGTCGCTCCCGGGTAGTGCTTCGCAGCCAGGTCCCGGACTGCATCGAGGGTCGGGTAATACGTGCTTGAGCCGAAACAATGGGCATCATCGATCAGGATCACGTGCCGGTAGGGACCATGGTTGAAGATGGCCCGCAACTCGTCCATGACGGGTGTCCTGTCTGAATGCCCGTCGAGCCAGAACAGGCAGGGTTCAGAGATCGACGGGAGCAGCCTGGGCAACTCGACCGCGCTGTCACCATGCAGCAAATGAATTTGCCGGTGTTGGGCGAAATTCCTGAGCGCCTGCGCGTAGTTGGTGTCATCCAGTTCGATCGAGTAGATGTCGCGGAATTGCTTCCTCATGGCATTGACCATCTGCCCATACTGCGTTCCTGTCTCGATGAGGATTTGAGGTTGGAATCGGGCGGCATACTCCCGCAGCACCCTTTGCTTGACGAGGTGCGGTGTTCTCCGACTCGGCGATCCCCTCAGCTTCCAGAGCAGGAAGTCCGGCTCGACGGAGATTCGCTTGTAGAAGAAAATCAGCCGGGATCGCCGGATTGTGGCGGGCAACATGATTTCTGCGCCAACCGGGGACACACACCCGCACACCATGGGTGCCGTCGCCCGTTAAGTTTGTTCTGCTTTTCTCTTTCCGCTCGCTTTTCGGTATTGTACAACGCTCAGATCAATCCACTTCGACAGATCAGCGGCTTGTCGCAGTGCAAGATGGCGGTGACCATGTCGTTGAACCGCCGCATGTAGGAGAATTGCAGGTGCGACCGGTAACCGCTGTTTGTGCCAACTTGCCGGTGCGCAACCGCTTACTCGTAGCGCAGCGCCTCAATCGGATCCAGGCGGGAAGCTCGGATTGCGGGCACTATGCCGCTTACCAGCCCGACCGCGGTGAGGATGAGGGTGGCGATCAGCAGCGTGGCCGGATCAATGAGCAGGCGGATGTCGCCGGCCCAGCAGGGTGGGCCGCAGTTGCGAAGTCGCCCTAGTCATTGGCGGGTTTGGCAGAGTTCGCGGCAACATCCCCACAACCTTCGTGTCCCGCGTGCTAGACGAGGACGGTGAGCCTCTGGGGTATGAGAAGTTGACAGGAACGGAGCTGCTGTTCAATGACGAGCAGGAGCAAGCCTACAATCGCTTCCCGCCGGTTATCAGTTTCACGGAAGCTCAGAGGTGCTACGGGCGCCGTGCTCAAGCCACCAGCGAATTTCTGAAAAAATGCATAAACATCGGCATCATGCGCAAGGATGGCCGGGAGTATCGAAAGGTGGAGGCAGCGGAGCAGACGGAGTGAGAACCGTATGTGTTGTGTTTTCAATCGCCGCGCACTCCGCTTGACAGCCGGAGCAGGCGGAGCGACCGGACCGAAAAATACTCCGCTCACTCCGGCGCACTCCGTTGATCCGGCGGAGCAGAAGATGGTTGAAAAATAAGAGGATTGCTCACCGACTCCGGTCACTCCGCCACATTCAGCGCACTCGCCAACATGCTCGCCCTGCTCGCCGGTGGTGGGCAGGGGAAGGGGGACAGGCGGGCCGCCACTACAATCGAGAGAACAGTCGGGACAGCGTGAGGCCGAAACCATCGGCAATGACGGTCAGATTGAGCAGGCAAACATTGCGCTTTCCAGCCTCAATTTCCGCCAGATAGCTGCGGTCCAAACCCAGCTTGTCAGCCAACACTGCCTGCGTCAAGCCGTGTTTCTTCCGCAGGCTGCGCAGCCGCTGGCCAAACCGCGTTCGAATGTCACCGGGCACCCGGTAATCACGGCGTGTGGGCTGCTATAGACAAATGGGCTATGATAGACACGCTTTTAAAGACTTGGCCCCCTAAATTGCCCTCAATCGTCCTCTGTGGAAGTGTCCCATGAAACTGCGGGTCGCGGCCCTCATCCTAGTTCTGGGTTCGCTCTTAGTCGTGCTCGGTTGCGGCGGCGGCCCGTCACAGACCGCTAGTAATTCTCAGACGGCTCAACCGACCAGCCTTACAGGTCAGTTCAACGGAGAGTTCATTACAAACGGACAGGTCACTCCAAACATCGTGCTCGTGGTCAACCAAACTGCAGACAAGCTAAGCGGCACTCTTTTTTTTGGTGTTATTGGCACAAATTGCGGACAGCAGACAGGCAACCTGTCATCCGCTAGCTCTGTCGCAGGTTCGTCCGTTTTTATTTCTGTCACAACTCTAAATGGGGTGACGTTGACCATAAATGGACAGGCAAATTCGCAGCAGACAGCCATCTCTGGGCAGTATCAAATGTCGGGTTGGTGCGGAAGCAGCAGTGGTTCTGCAGTATTTACGAAACAATAGCGTGAAAAGGAAGTACATGTTATGAACTCTCGTGCTGGAGTTGGGGTACTATTGGCCCCGCTCGTCCGCCGCGAACCAGCCGCGTTTACATTTGGGGTCATAGCGCTATTGCTATGCGCGTCGTTTGGCTTCGCTCAAAGCAAAGTGCAACCAAGTCCCGCCCATCAGGTTAAGGTCACAATTGACCCGCGATCCGCAACGGAAACTGGGCAACTTATGAAAGGCTTTCACGAGTCATGCCCTAATGTGTCCATCATTCGTGATGAAACTGAGGCGGAGTACGTTATTGAAGCAAGCCAATCTCAACCGGGGCGCGAGTGGACAAACCATTTCCGCGTCACAGTCTTCGATAAGCAGGGAAAAGCTGTGTTCAACACCGACAAGCATTCCGGTAAAGCTGCGACCAAAGAAGTCTGTCGATTCATCAACGCTCAACCATAGTCCTGAGTGTTGGGCAACACAGCACCGTCAAGTGCTGCACATTCAGCGGTTAGGCCCCTTGGGAGTTACCACATGAACCGCAAACGTTTCGGGTTGTTCCTGCTGCTGGTGTTTACGGCAGGTGCAGTCGCACAAACACCAAAACCAACTCTTTACATCGAACCGACGGGTGACGGTTTTGACGTGTACCTGGCAGCGGCTCTGACCAAGAAAGGCGTTCCTGTCACTGTGGTGGACCAGCCAGGGAACGCAACCTTCACCCTCAAGGCAGCCCCATTGGAGATTAAGAAGGAAACCACCGGGTCGAAGGTCACACGTTGCCTATTCCTCTACTGCGCGGGCATCGAGGACAAAGCGAACACTTCGGTCGCGTTGTTCAAGGACGGCGGCGTACAGTGGTCCTATTCGGTCAACAAGGGCAGGGGCGAGAAAAACCGTCAAAGCATGGCAGAAGCTATTGCAAAGCACTTAAAGAGCGAGGTTTTCCGACAGTAAATGCGGCGCGCAATAGAGCCGGATTCCAAGAGGAGGAAGCTAGGCACTGGCTAAGCCACGGCCTGCGCCACCAAGGGCTTTTAGGCTGAGCCAAGCTAGCTTCTAGCGGAACCAGCTAAGGGGTATGGAAGCTGCCGCGTGCTTCCGTTGTTTCTCCGAGTCAGCGCGAGTGGCTGCCGCTGCTTCTCTTGCTGCTGGTTCTGCCGCCTTTCTGCGCTCAGCCCGCCGGTAGCCTTTCATCCGCCACAGCCGCCGCGCCCAAGAGCGGTCCCCGAGGCGCTTGACGTTGCTACAGGCGCAGCCTAGCAGCAGGGCGCTGCGCTGCTGTGTCAGGTGCCCTCTGTGCCTGTGCAGGTACTCGCTGTAAAGCCTCTGTGCCTGCCAGCGTAGCTCCGGGGGTAGCCTGTCGAATCCTGAGCACTTGCGGTTGCGGTAGCATTGCAGCCCCTTGAGCCCCTGCCTCGTCTGCCGCTGCTGCTGCACTCGCTGCTCAGCTTTCCTCAAGGCAGCCTGTGGCTGCCCCTGCGTTTGCCAGCGCTGGCGATTGCAGGCGCGGCAGGTGTGCCAGCGGCCATCCGGACGGCTGCGATCACGCGGGAAGAAAGCTAGGGGCTTGGGAGCATGGCATTTGCGGCACTGCTTGTGCGCGTTCCGGCCCGACGGCAGCGTGAGGAGATTGCTAGTCTGCATAACACCAAACTCCCGCTTTGCCTCCGTGCCGAATGCATCTTCGACGTGGCGCTGGCAGAAGTGGAATCCGATTCACGCGGCTCACGAACGCTTTCTCGAAGAAGCTGACGGCCCTAAAGGCAGCTTGTGCTTTACACGTCGCACACTATAATTTCTGCCGTGTGCATTCATCATTGCGAACAACGCCTGCAATGGCCGCTGGCATCGCCAGTGAAGTTTGGCCGCTGCAAATTCTGCTGCCGGAAACCCATGCTGCTTAACAACGGTAATGAACATGGCTTCTTCTGACGTTGGATGGGCGACGTTGAGGGCATGGAGTACGGAAAACACTCCCTGCTCCATCAGCCTTACAGGTAACGGTTTTAGCTTTTCTGCTGTGGGCAAGTTGCGTCTGTCCAAGTCCACAAAAGAGATTGCTTTGGATTGGCGTCTGGGCAGCTTCAGCTTTGACCTAGGGAATCTCTGAACAACTACAGCGCTCGTCTCGCTGAAGGGTCGCGGATGTCGGATTCAATCGGTTTGACTGAACCCACGAAGGGTGCGGTCGCTGAATTTGCGGCCCGGCGAGT
>JBEKZP010000054.1:0-12350 GCA_049509755.1 Terriglobales bacterium
CACCCACCGGCTGCTCACCTCCGCACCACCCCTGATCGCTTCCAAACCCACGTCTGTCAATGGCTCCGCTAGGTCTTACCACATTAGTAGTACACTTGGACAAGGGAAATCCGGGGTAAGCAGCTTTGGCTGGTTCATCCAGCATTTCACCTGCATCACTGGAACGCGGCGACAGCGGTGCATCAGCCATCTCGTCTCCGGCCCGGAGCAAGTCAGCCGTGGCCGGACGCAGCTCCTCCTTGGTACTCGAGCTGAAAACCAGGTCATGCGCGTGGAATTCGATGTGTGGATAACGAAGGAGTTGGCTCAAATATTTGAATCCCTTGGAGTCTCTTAGGCGGGAGGCGCGTCCTTCGAAAACCACGGTCCACGAGCGCCCCTCCTTGCGGAATATATTTTTTGATTCAGCAGGACGCGGAATCGCGAAACGTGCGGGTTCTGAACCCGGACGGAAGACTGGCTGTGTCTGCGCTGAGTCAAGGCTGACGCGACCTCTGAGCTGTCGCGCCTTCTCAGCAAGGACGGGCATACCCAGCTCCTGCGCAGCGTTAGTCGTTTGAAGCAGCAGCGTGTGGGCTCTTTCGCGGTCGCCTGGCTGGTTCCGGTCGATGAGCAGCGAAGCATAGTCAAATTTCGTTCGAGCGACCCAAGGGGGTGCAAACATCAACCGGTTCCTGTCCAAGGCGGTTTTGAAATGCTGTTCAGCATCGTCCCGCCTTCCCATCGTCGCAGCCAGCACGCCGAGGAAGCGCGGTACTGACCCCAAGCATAGTTGGAGGGCCAAGGTTACATTGCGATCGCGGTAAGGCAGCATTTGCTCGTAGATAACGGATGCACGTGCTTGATCACCCAGATAAGAGCTTACCTCCGCCAGCCACGCCATCCCACACAGCCAGGTGTAGTCGGAAGGAATTCCCGCAAAATCGTCTTTGGCCAGATAGTCGAACTCGCTCCTTGCTTCCTCGCGTCGTCCACTTTCAGCATGGCAGAACGCTACCGCGCAGCGCGCCAACATCAATTTGCTCTGCCTGGCCGCAAACTCGAACAACATGGGTTCGATCTCGCTGAGCCGACCCTGCTCTCGGCAAATTATGAGCATCTGCGACGCATACATTTGGGGCGCTATGTTGTTGGGGCGGCCTTGCAACAGTTGAAAAGCGTCCGCGACCAGTTTGCGCGCTTCATCGAATCTACCCTGGTTTATGGCGCGCATTGCATTGGCAGTTTCACAGAAGCCCAATACTTGCTGCTTCTGATAAAGAGGAAGATTGTTAAGAGCTTCAACCTCTGCGTAGGCTTCAGCCACCTCACCGAGCTCCATCAGCACCGAGGCGCGGTAGTAGTGAGCATTGAAAGCCCAAATTCCGACCAACCCGGTATTCCTGAGCTTCTCGATCGAATCTAACGCCGCCAGACGATGCTCGGCCTTTCCAGGCCCCCTCAGGGTATAGAAATTGTTTACCAGTACTTCGGCCAGGCATTGCCGATCTTCGATGCGGGTTGCTACCTTTATGGCTTCCTGGCTCGACTGTTCCCTCTGCTGTTCCGCTTTCGGCTCGGGCATTTCGTTGGCCAGACGTATCAACAGTTTCGCGCGTGCCGCGCTATCCTCAGGCCCCAGGGTCCGAAGTGCCTCCTCGCATAGCTCGACCACTTCCTTGTCGGCGAGGCTCGGATGTCCGGGCCGGTTTGTATAGGCGAGAACCGTATTCGCAAACATGATCGGATCGTGACGTTGGCGAACGAGATCGATTGCTTTCCGCAATAACTCCTGCGACGAGGCAAAATCTCCGACCAGTATTCGGACGGAGGCCAGATCCAGCAGCAGCTCGCACTGTTCTTCCGGCGAGTGTTCGGTTCCGCAGTCAGCGATCTGCAGGGCACTTTGATAAAAGTCCGCGGCCTCCTCGTAGGCGAAGGATTCTCTCGCTCTGTCTCCTGCTGCTCGGCTGAAGTCGATGGCTTTGCGAGGAGAACCCAACGGCAGTGCTTGCTGATAGTGAAATGCCAGGTCGGTGAGACAATCGGCCCGCCCGTTCTCGTGCAGGTGTTCGACCTTCTCCGCGATCCGCAGGTGCAGCGCCCGGCGTTGCAGTAGGGAAAGGTCAGCATAAAGAGTTTCGCCTATAAGTGCGTGGTTAAACGCATATCGCCCGACCCGATCACGAGTCTCGGTCAGCAACGACCCTTTTACGGCGTCCTCCACTATGGCGAGAACTTCCTGGATGGGTTGCTCGCTGGCCACCTGAAGCATTGTTAGGTCGAATTCCTGGCCGAGGACCGACGCCAAATTCAAGAGCTCAATGGTCGCTGGCTTGATTAGTTCGAGACGTTGACGGACCGCGACGCGGATGCCGTCGGGTATGTCAAATCTCTTTACATTGGCGTCTTTGCTTGCGGGCCGCCCGCCAAATGACAACCGCGCAAGTTCTCTGATGAAGAACGGATTACCTTTGGTAATCTTGCGGATGGAGGCGATCGTCCTCTTGCTAACGGCCCCGTCCGACAAGTTCTCTACGAAATTAGCTACTTCATCGCCGGAGAAACCGGTGAGGTGGATATTCGACGCGTCTTTTGCGAGTTCGGCGATTAAGCCGGACTGAGTTGGTTCGGTAGTCTCGCCCGAGCGGTGAGTAGCGATGATCATTACGCGCGACGTTCTCAGGTCACTAATGAGGAACCTGAGCAAGAGCAGCGAAGGCACGCCGGTCGCGTGGATATCTTCGAGAACGATCAGCTGCGGATCATGAGTTGTGGCCTTGAGAAAATCACCGATAGACATAAATGAAAGGAGGCGCTCGGCGGCACCTCCGTCGCCCGGCACGCCCGAAATCGTTTCGTTTTCAGCCGAGCGCGTAGGCGATTCAAAAAGCCAGGGGAATAGCGAAGCAACGTCGGCCGCTGGATTCTGTACCGAAGCCGAACGAACGATCTGTGCCCAAGGGGCGAAGGCTGGCAGTCCGCCCCCTTGCCATGACCTGCCCCAATGGACCCGAAAGTTGCTGGCCCCCCGCCTCTGCCGAGATCGCCTCGGCGAGGCTGCTCTTTCCAATCCCGGCTTCGCCCGATATGACGAAAACACGCTCCCGTCCGTCTGTCGCGTCACGTAGACCGAGACGCAACTGCTCGATTTCTTGGAGTCGACCAATGAACGGTGAACTAATAACCGCCATATGAATGGCCGAGTTTGCGGTTGATGACGGCGGTCCTTGGCAGACTAGCTTGAGGGAGCTCTAAAGGAAATTGGCTAGTCTCGTGAAAAGCCGCCGACAGAGACTCCGCCCCCGAGCTTTCAGCGGGAGAGTCATGAGCGAGGCCCCCCGGCGCCGAACCCTTTTCTCAATTGACGGCTTTGTGCAGAGTGCCAATGTGATGCCGCAAAATCGACGATGCTCTTTGCTTTCCGATTTCCGCCTCGAGGCTTTCTATCGCGCTGGTGAGCTTGGTATGAAAGCGTTTTACCGCCGGTTTTTCTTCTGCCGGAGCGCGACAGTAACCGGCGGTTATTGCGTCGGAATCCAAATTCCTAGGAACCGGCTTTTTGGGATCCAAATTCCTCAGAACCTGCTTGATCGACTGTTTTCGTTGAGTGGGCACATCATCCTCCAAGGTCACTCTTGATTTGAAACCTCATGCTAGCTAACTAACGGTGCAGTCTACGGTGCAGTCTAATGTCAACCCAAGGCGTTCCTCGCCCGATCGGAAGATCAGGCTGGGTAACACCACCTTCTCAGAACTGGCGGACTTTCCTGCGCAATCAAGCCGAAGGCATTGTGGCATGTCATAAGCACGCTGCCAGCCGATCAGTGCGCGTAGCATCTCGGTGTTATGAAAGACCGTACGTTCTTGGGATCTCAGGCCCTCCTCGCCCAGAAAGAAGTCGTATACGTCTTTGAGCGCAGGCGCGAATGACGGTGCGATCGCGTCGTGTAGCTTCTCAATTTTGCGCGCGGAATCCGCCCTAATGATTTTAAGATTGCGGACTGTGTCGATACGCGTCAGGTACGTGGTGCCAAGGGCGACAGCTTCGGACCGAGCGAATGAGATTTTAAGCTAACTTAAATTATCAAATTTAATAGTTTTCCCAAGGATTTCACGAAATCATGCGGATTCTCGCTTTGTTACGAGAAATGCGGTCGAACTGGCATATTCATTGCACTAATACACTCACACACACGTTTCAACTCCGACACTGTGCATCAATATGCAAGACCTCGGAAAACAGATGGGTGGGCGAATGCGTTCGTTGATTTCGGTTCCACTAGTAGTGTTGCTGCTCGCGGCGCCGGCGTGGGCGCTGGGGGACAGTTCGGAGGCGCCAGCGACGTCGCCCGAGACCGCGGCGGTCGCGCCCGGCATAACCTATCCTACGCTCCCCACCAACCTGACGCCGCCGACTTATGACTATGCGGCGCCCGAGACGTGCGCCGGGTGCCATTTTATACCGGAAGGGACCTTACCTGGCCTCGACCACACTTCGCGCGTATTGGGCGTTTGGTTTGAGAGCGCCACCCTTGTCAACGCTTCGTGTACGGCCGGTCCTACGACTTCGGCCGGGGTTACGACCCCTGGCTCTCCATATGCGTGCTGTACAGGGGCAGGGGCAGGCACTTGCTCGGGCCAGTGGAGGCTAACAGGCAGCGGATGGTTCGCCTCGCGGCATGCGCAGTCCGATTATGCCTCCACCGAGAACGGGTTTTGCGCAAAGTGTCATTCGCCCCTTCAAGCTTCCACGAGCGCGAGCTTCAGCAATGGAACCGTCAATGCCGGCCCTGTTCCGCAGCAGAGATTCCAAGCTGTAACCTGTGCAACGTGTCATCCTCCGGACAACATCACCGCGCAGATCGGTGCCTTGAATCCGAGTGCTATAGACGGCGGGGCGATCGCAATCTATCTCTGGAAGGGCTACAACAATCCTGCCTCCTATCAGACTCTGAGCACCGGAGTGAACGCCGACGGCACTTCGAAGGAAGACCTGCTCTGCCTCAACTGCCATGAGCAGCGTCACAACACCGACAACTCGGCCATGTGGGCTATGATGACGACCACGTACAATGATCTGATCCCTGGCGGTGGTCCTGTCCGGTGCATCGATTGCCACATGTCGGAGTACCAGTCCATCGGCGGCGGCAGCACCGGCCTGCCGGTGCTCGAGGAAAAGTTTCACGACTGGAACGTTGGCGCGGACCTTCCTTACTCCTGCGGCGCAGTAGGATCAGTGTCGAATTGTCATAACAGCCAATATTCCACGTTCACTTTAGCCGACGCGCAGAACCTCATCCCGTTCATTAAAGAGCAGCACAGCGATTGGTGGACCCTGCCCCCGTTCAATGGGGTGGTACAGGCCGCAATGCCGGCACACGGGGCGCCTACGCTCGTGGAGTACAAGAAACTAGAGCGAGAGATATCGAAGATTGACGCCATGTGAGCGCAGTAGGAAGATGATGAATATCAACCACGCCACATCGAGGCGACGAACGCAGCTACCTCCGGAGGCTTTTGCTCGTCCGGCGGGGCTCTACGGGCAGTTGCCAATCCCGAGACTGGCTCGGATCGCTGCGATCCTCTGTGCGTTGATCCTCGCGTGGAACGCTCAGGGTTCATGCGCCGGTCCCCTTCCCCTGAACCTGGACCGTCCCGACTATAATTACTCCGGCGTTACGTGTATGTCCTGCCACTTTACGGCGGCGGAGGGAAATCCCCTCCACACGGCGCGCGCCGCCGGTGTTACGTATAACACCACCGCTGGACAGTGGCAGCGAACGGGCCATGGTTGGTGGGATTCGCGGCACGCCCAGTCACAGAACGGCTGGTCCAATCCGACGTCTACACTTGGCTGGACACAGCCCAGCGGGACATACGGCGAGAACGACAATACTTTCTGCGCCAACTGCCACTCGCCGCTTCAGGCCAGCGTGTACGGGGTCGCATCAATTTCAGAATCGGGCACGACGGCAACCGTGACGCTCTCGGCACCAGGAATTCCGCTTACGAACATCGCAGTCGGTGACACCATTTTCATCACTGGCAACACCATCACTGGCTACAACAACACTGAAACCTCGGCCCCACCCCCGACCATAGGGGGATGGACAGTGAGCGCTGTCCTGTCCACGACTCAAATTCAGTTCGTAGCGGCTAGCAGTGGCCTTGGCATCGGCTCAGGCGGCACTCTCGGAGATACTACAAGGACGAGCGGGGTGTTCAGCGGCCAGGTGCTCAACCCGGTCCCAGTTTTGAGCACTGCTACAGGTACGATCGCTGCAAGTGCTGTAGGCTTTCCAGGCGTGTGGTGCAGTTCGTGCCATCCAAGCAGCAGCCTCGGCGCAGCGATTATTGCGCGATATCCCGGTGTTACTCTGCTATCGGGTGGCGTAACGGCTACGCTCATCCGCGGCGCGAATCCGGCCCTGGCAGCCTCGTGGATTCCGATACTCCCGGGTTTCGACGCCAATGGCATTTCGTATGAAAGCGACTTCTGCCTGACCTGTCACGAACAGGATCCGCACAACGCGGCGTCGAATTCGGTCTATCAGGTGATGTACGCTGCCGGTGTGTCGTGTATCGATTGTCACATGGCCCCTTTTGCCATTAATACCGGCACCACGATCGATGCGATGGGAACTCCGCCGGGGCTTACGGAACGATTCCATGACTGGAAAGTCGCCGAAAACTTACCCTACTCGTGCGGCGCACAGGGTTCTTTAACTCAATACACCTGCCATTCGGGGTTCAACGCCGCCGCCGCTCTGGCTTATATCCCTTTCATGACCGGTCAACACAGCGATTGGTGGAGCCTGCCGCCGTTTTCGACCGACACGGCAGCGGTATCAGCACATGAACCGAACGCGACCTCCGACCAGCTCGTGCTGTGGCGCGAGATACAGGCGGTTTACGGGCGAGCGAGCGTTAAAAAAACCAGCTATGAGGAAGGGGCGCGGTTCTGAAGACCGCGGTCGCAACGCGATGATGACTGCAGCATCGAAGCAAAGTAAGCGCAATCGGCCACCTGCCATGTGGTCGTTGTCGCTTTTGTTTTTTGGGCTCCTTGCGGTGCTGCCTGCGGCAGGCGTGCAGGCTGCCTCGAGCGACCAAGGCGTGCTGCTTGCGGGAGGCTTGGATCAGTTCAATGGCCCGATGGCCACCGCGGAGTTTTACAACTTTAAGACTGCAGCTTTCTCCTGCACGTTTTTAGGAGGAGTAAATTCTGCTACCGGAGCGTGCAACAACACCTTACCGAAGGCCCGTTTCTACGCGTCGGTGGCGCCGCTACCAAGCGGAGCGGTACTGATTGCAGGCGGCAACGGCGTCGGCACGACATGCCTCAACTCCGCGGAGATTTACAATTCGTCAACCGGCAAGTTTACCGCGACCGGTAGCATGACTGACGCCCATTGTTTCGCGCATACCACTACCGTGCTGCGGAATGGCGAGGTTCTAATCACCGGCGGAGAGGACCAAACCGGAAACCTCGTCAAAACCGCGGATATGTACGATCCGGCGAGTAGAAAATTCGACTGCTCAGGGCTTGGAGGAGTCTCGACTACTACCGGCTACTGCCAAAACACGCTGACCGATACCCGCTTCCTCGACACCGCAACGCTGTTAACAAATGGCTACGTGCTGATTGCGGGCGGTAACGATGGTTCGATCGTCAACACGGCGGAGCTTTTCAATCCCTTCAACGGGACCTTCGGCTGCTCGGCCCTTGGCGGGTTCGCGACTACGGGTTTTTGCAACAACACGATGACCGACAGCCGCGAAAACCACACCGCCACCCTGATCGTAACCGGGTCTAACGCAGGCGACGTGCTCATTGCCGGCGGCCTCGACGCTGCGGGCATCGTGCAGCAAACCGCCGAGCTCTACAGTCCGGCGACCGGCAATTTTACCGCAACCGGCAGCATGACCCATGCCCGCTATTTGCATACCGCGACCCAGCTTAGTACCGGGGACATCCTCATCGCCGGCGGCGAAGACAGAACCGGAACCGTGCTGGCGACCGCCGAGGTGTACGATCCTGTTGCCGCAACCTTCACGCTCGTCGGCGCCATGACCACTGCTCGCGCGCTTCATACGGCTGTGCTGATTACCTCGGGACCCAGGAAGGGCTATGTCCTGATCGCCGGCGGGATCGACAACGCGGGCGATACGCTCAGTAAGGCTGAGCTGTTCAATCCCAAAACCGGCAAGTTTACCGCGACCGGGAGCATGGAAGTGGGGCGCTCGTCGCAGGACGGTACGGCGCTGCCGTAGGGCGACGAGGCACCGATGGCCGATTGCCCAGAATGCGAGACACCGTTCCCGACGGGCGCGAAGTTCTGCGCTGGGTGCGGCAATCGCGCCGATGCGGCAGGCGCGGACGGATTTCGGCGGCCAAGCGAGAGCCGGCCGCGTCGCGGTGGGTTCTCAGCTTCATGGATTGCCGCAGTCAGTGGTGCGTTTTTGCTTGGCGGAGTCCTGACGTGGCTGTTTATGGCTGCCGGGAAACACGACCGTTTGCAAGTTGCCACGCAGCCAACTACCCAGGGGCGTGCATCGACTTTGAACGCACAAGCATCCGGCGTCATGCCGCCCGGACATTCGACGCCCTCTTTACCGACAGGGCATCCGATGGTTCGTGGTGAGACCCACGCCGCCAGCACGCTTATCGCCAAGGCGGAGAAACAGGCCCAGGCCCGTCCCAAGGACATCGCGGCTTGGAACCGCCTCGGCGACGTGGCCTTCCGGTCCGCGGTGTTCGACCCCGCGAACTATGACAAGGCGCGTGAAGCGTTCGCTCACGTGCTCGAACTCGACCCCGACAATCTCGACGCCCTGCGCGGGCTCGGAAACGTATGTTTCGATCAACGACGATTCGACAAAGCGATCGCGACGTACCAGCACTACCTGCGCCTTAAACCGAGAGACGTGCAGGTAGTTACCGACCTCGGCACGATGTATATGGCCCAGCACAACTCGCACGAGGCGATCGCACGCTACGCTGCGGCACTCGCGCTCGAGCCGCGGTTCTTTCCAGCTCAGTTTAACCTGGCGGTGGCGTATCTGATGCTTAATGACGATCCCAATGCACGTGAGGCACTGTCGCGCGCGCGCGCGCTTGCACCTGGAGAGGCTGCTCGCACCAGGATCGATGTGCTGTTGGCGCGGATAGATTCAAATGAAATGGCGAAGAGCACTGCTGCCAGCAAGTCGCGATGAAATTTTCCTCACACTTCAGCGTGCCGAGTCAAAAGTGGCAGGGCATTGGCGAGAACGATAAGGCAGCGGAATTATTGGGCTCGTTTAAGTCGTGCTGGTTCTTTTCCTCGTCAACATGGGGGAGAAGCAAATGAACAAGTACGCAGGAAAAGTACGGATTGGCGTGATCGCGATCTTTTGTGCGGTTGCGTTTGCGATTGTCGGCCTTCATCGTTCTTCAGGTCGCGCCTATAGCGCGGACCCCACCCCGACCCTCTTGGTTTCGGACGTTTGCTCCTACGCCGTCACGGCTTATTCCGCCGCGAGCAACGGCGACGTCTCCCCGCTGGCCCCCGTCCCTACCGGCCTTTCCGCACCGCAATTTGTGGCCATTGACGCGAATGGAAACATTTACGCCACCAACGCCTGCACCAACACGATCACCATTTATGCCAAGGGGAGCAAAGGCGACGCCGCTCCCACCGCGATCATCGGCGGGAGCAACACCGGTCTGGGCGATCCAGAAGGCATCGCGGTGGATTACAGCGGCAACATCTATGTGGCGAATGGCGGCAACATCTTGTATGGCGGCTCCATCCCCGCCAGCGTGACAGTCTATCCTCCCTTGGCCAGCCTCCCCAGCCAGCCCAATTATCCCAACGTGACGCCCAGCGCCACCATCAGCGGGGGCAACACCGGCCTGAGCTACCCACAAGGCATCGCGGTGGATTCCACCTTCGGCAACATCTATGTGGCGGATGAAAGTGGCGCCAGCGTGTTTGTCTATTCGGCGGGGAGCAAGGGCAACGTCGCCCCCACCGCCACCATCAGCGGGCCCGCGACCGGCCTGATCAGCCCGGAAGGCATCGCGCTGGATTCCAGCGGCAACATCTATGTGGCGGATGAAAGCGCCGCCAGCGTGTTTGTCTATCCGCCCTTGGCCAGCCTCCCCAGCCAGCCCAATTATCCCAACGTGACGCCCAGCGCCACCATCAGCGGGAGCAACACCGGCCTGAACGCCCCATACGGCATCGCGCTGGATTCCAGCGGCAACATCTATCTGGCGGACGCGCTTGCCGCCAGCGCGTTTGTCTATCCTCCCTTGGCCAGCCTTCCCAGCCAGCCCAATTATCCCAACGTGACGCCCACCGCCGCCATCAGCGGGAGCGACACCGGCCTGAGCTACCCGCAAGGCATCGCGCTGGATTCCAGCCGCAACATCTATGTGGCGGACAGCAGCGCCAATAAGGTGTTTGTCTATCCGGCCGGGAGCAACGGCAATGGGGCTCCCAGCCCCACCACCATCAGCACTACCATGACCACCGGCCTAGGATGGCCACAAGGCATCGCGCTGGATTCCAGCGGCAAAATCTATGTGACGGATGACGGATTTTCCGGGGGTGGCCCCGGCAGCGTGTTTGTCTATCCGGCCGGGAGCAACGCCAATGCCGCTCTCACCGCCACCATCAGCGGGAACAACACAGGCCTGAGCTACCCACAAGGCATCGCGCTGGATTCCAGCGGCAACATCTATGTGGCGGATGAAAGCGCCACAAGCGTGTTTGTCTATTCGGCGGGGAGCAAAGGCAACGTCGCCCCCACCGCCACCATCAGCGGGAGCGACACCAACTTGGACACCCCGGAAGGCATCGCGCTGGATTCCAGCCGCAACATCTATGTGGCGGACGACGGTGACGACTCTTGCGATGGCACCGAGAGCGTGTATGTCTATTCGGCGGGGAGCAACAGCAATGCCGCCCCCAGCGCCACCATCAGTGGTGGCAGCACCGGCTTGTGCTACCCGTACGGCATCGCGTTGGATTCCAGTGGCAACATCTATGTGGCGGACGAGGGCGCCGCCAGCGTGTTTGTCTATCCTCCCTTGGCCAGCCTCCCCAGCCAGCCCAATTATCCCAACGTGACGCCCATCGCCACCATCAGCGGGAGCAACACCGGCCTGAGCGGTCCATACGGCATCGCGCTGGATTCCAGCGGCAACATCTATGTGGCGGACTTGTCCGCCGCCAGCGTGTTTGTCTATCCTCCCTTGGCCAGCCTCCCCAGCCAGCCCAATTATCCCAACGTGGCGCCCGCCGCCACCATCAGCGGTCCACTCACAGAGCTGGGTGAACCTCAGTTCATCGCCATCCAGCCGGCTGCCGCGCCGACACCGACACCCACGCCGACCGCAAGCGCGACCAGCGGCACGCCGACAGCTACGGCAACTGCGACTCGCACGGCAACAGCGACGGCCACGCCCACAGCCACCGCGACTGGCACCGGCGCCCCGACGCCGACTGCGACTCCTACGGCGACTCAAACCCCGACTGCGACGCCGACGACCACGATATCGGTGCCGGCGAGGCTGAAGGTGGGCGAATCGACGCTGGGCAACAGGGTGTCCACGAATCTGCCGGTCAAGAACACCGGTAAGACTAACCCGCTGTTCATTACCGGCGTGGGATCGAGCGACCCGGAATTCGCGGTTACGGGAACCACCTGTCCGGTGGGCGGGCTTGCGCCCGATGGCAAGTGCACGATCGCAGTGGGATTCACGCCGAGTGCGCTCGGCGCGCGCAGCGCAACGCTCACGCTCCACGACAACGCGGGCACGGGCGCGCAGAACGTGGCGCTGTCGGGGACGGGATTGGCCGACGTGGTGGTATCGCCCGCCAGTATCGCTTACGGCAAGGTGAAGTTGAGCGCAAAGAAGAGCAAGACGGTGAAGGTGAAGAACGCGCAGCCGGTGGGGGTGGCGCTGAGCGAGAGCATCACCGGGTCCAACGCCGGCGACTTTGCGGTGACGGGCGGGACGTGCGGGGCGGCGCTGGGGGCCAAGGCGAGCTGCACCTACATCGTGAAATTCACGCCGGGGGCGGCTGGCGCGCGCACGGCGACGCTCAGCGTCACGGCGAGCCCCGACCTGCTAAGCCCGCACAACGTGAGCCTTCACGGCACCGGCTCATAGGCACCGCGATCGGGCAGATCGAGCCCGCCGCGCTGGGAGAATCTGGGTCGGCCGCGCTCGTCGTCGTGAGGAGCATGTGTACCCCGCCGGCGGTAAGCCGCTAAACGGGCGTTTTGCCGACGGCAGGCGCCCGAAATGGAGACGGCAAGATGGAGGGGGAACGCAGCTCGCGAAAGTTCTGGGCAGGTCTTTTGGCGGCGCT
>JBEKZP010000055.1:0-11749 GCA_049509755.1 Terriglobales bacterium
GGGGCAACCTGCTCCGCGCTGTTCAGCCACCCGCTCAGTTCCTCGGTTCCGTCCCCGTGGACAATTCTGACCTGATATTCACTACCGTGGTTGTGCGCCATGTGTTTTCTCCCTAGCGCCAGGATGGGTTCGGAGGTTTCGGAGGTTTCGGACTTCCTGACTCAAATGTTACGCCGGGCGCAGTGGCCAGTCAATGCCACAAACATTGTGCAGTGATGCATTTTCCAAGACTTCGGTAAACGGGCTTTGCTATGCCTTCTTACTCAGCCGAAAGCCTTCAATTTACAAGTGGGTCAAGGCGGGTCATATCTCGCCACGTTCGCGTTGGCGGGCGTGTGAAATTAAGCCCGGCGCATCTGATCGGCTATTTATAAAAGCGTGCGGTGTTGGGCATGAGGTCCCTCAACATATTTCAGCCCAAGCCTTGCCAAAGGGCACGGTCTCGAGGCGTACACTGGGAACAGCCACGAAGATCGAACCGGCGCCCCATGTCGGTCCCATCCTTTGCGCCTTCGCGAGTGAGCGCCACTGATCATTTTGTCGCAACCGCCTCCACCCCCGGCCTGCAGCTTTCCACTCAGCGGAGCAGCGAAACATCGGAGGCTGGCACCACGCCTCAAGCAAGCAGGGCCGCCAAGCCTCGAATCGGCTGCTCAGACGGCGATGTCGGGTTAATATCCCGCTTTAGGTCAACAACAGGAGACCTGAAAGTTGAACGCTAACAGGAAGACTGGCGGCGGGCCCTTGCTCCGCCTCAAGGCGCGACTACGAACGGCCAGCTTGGCACGAAAGTACGCCGCGGACGAGCCACCGCTACGGTCAGAGTTGTTGACGGCCGAACAGATGGAGCAGCACGGGAAGAGCTTGGCGGGCTCGCACCAGTTGAACTTAGAACGTGCCTCGGACCGACTCTTGACCCGGCTGACCGAGAACGAAGACGTTTTGCTTGGGGTCCGCGACCTGCTGGCCGAGGCGGTTACGGCCAACCGGCGGATTGCGCCGGCTGGGGAATGGCTGCTCGACAACTTCTACCTGATCGAGGAGCAGATCCGCACCGCCAGAAAACATTTGCCGAAGCGGTACAGCCGAGAACTGCCTTGCCTGCTGAACAGCCCATCCGCGGGTCTGCCGAGAGCATACGCCATCGCCCTGGAGACAATCTCGCGCGGCGATGGGCGCGTTGATCCGGAGAGCCTCAGTAGTTTCATCGCGGCCTACCAGACGGTCACCACGCTGAAGTTGGGTGAACTTTGGGCTCTACCCATCATGCTCCGCCTTGCACTCGTCGAGAATCTGCGCCGTGTTGCGGCCCGCGTTGCCACCGACCGGATCGACCGAAACCGCGCCGACGATTGGGCGGACCAGATGACCGCGACCGCCGAGAAGGATCCCAAGAGCCTGATTCTGGTGATTGCGGACATGGCGCGGTCGAATCCACCCTTGATAAGTTCGTTCGTGGCGGAACTGGCGCGCCGGTTGCAAGGGCAGGGCCCCGCCCTAGCCTTGCCTCTCACCTGGATTGAGCAGCGCCTTTCGGAAGCAGGCACGACGATCCAGCAGTTGGTCGAGGCGGAGAACCAGCGCCAAGCCGCCGACCAGGTTTCCGTCAGCAACAGCATCGCGAGTCTCCGTTTGCTCGGCGCGATGGACTGGCGCGAGTTTGTCGAGACCATGAGCGCTGTCGAGCAGGTCCTGCGTGCGGACATCGGCGGCGTTTACGGCAGGATGGATTTTCCCACTCGTGATCGCTATCGCCACGTCATCGAGAAGATTGCGAAGAAC
Source organism: Terriglobales bacterium (assembly GCA_049509755.1). Taxonomy (GTDB): domain Bacteria; phylum Acidobacteriota; class Terriglobia; order Terriglobales; family Acidobacteriaceae; genus JAIQGF01. The sequence continues at coordinate 1,783 of JBEKZP010000055.1, forward strand.
AGTCGCCTGTCCGAGAGTGCGGTGGCGCGCGCAGCGATTGAGCTTGCGCACCGGAACGCGGCCAGCCCAGGCAGCCACCCTCGTGCCGACCATGTCGGCTTCTATCTGATCGACGATGGACTACAGCAGCTCCAAGAAAGGGCAGAGGTGCGCTTATCGGCGGCGGAGGCTCTTCGCAAGGTGGGCTGTCGCTTCCCCCTCCTGCTGTACATAGGCGCCATCGTCCTACTTTCGGCGGTAATTGCCGGAAGCTTGCTGGTAAAGGCGTATGCCGGCGGCCTGCATCATTGGCCGCTCGGGCTGATGGGAATAGTTTCGCTTATGTGCGCCAGTCATCTTGCGGTAGCCCTGGTGAACTGGCTGGCGACATTGCTGGCGCCGCCTCACTTACTGCCCCGAATGGATTTTTCCAAAGGGATTCCGCCGGAATCGCGCACGCTGGCGGTGGTCCCGACGATGCTCACCAGCGCAACCAATCTCGAGAAATTGATCGAGGCGCTGGAAGTCCATTTCCTGGCAAATCGAGACGGCAACCTGCACTTGGGCCTGCTCACTGATTTTCGAGACGCCGACCAGGAGTCGCTGCCCGAGGATGAACCGCTGTTGCGGCTGGCTCGGCAGAAAATCGAGCAATTGAACGACAAGTACCCGGGCAAGAACTCCGATACATTCTTCCTGTTTCATCGACCGCGCCGCTGGAATCCTGGCGAGCGGACGTGGATGGGATACGAGCGCAAGCGGGGCAAGCTTGTCGATTTAAATGCACTTTTGCGGGGCGGCCCAGGCAACCGCTTCTCCCTCGTCGTGGGCGACACCCGAGTTCTTTCCAGCGTGAAGTACGTCATCACCCTCGACACGGACACGCAGTTACCGCGCGACTCGGCTTGGCAGCTTGTGGGGGCGATGGCGCACCCGCTGAATCGTGCGCGTTACGATCCAGACAAGCAGCGTGTGGTTGAAGGCTACGGTATTTTGCAGCCGCGAGTTGCCGCGAGCTTGCCTAGCACCAACCGTTCGCGGTATGCGCGGATGTGCGGGAGTGAGCCGGGCATCGATCCGTACACCCGCGCCGTATCTGACGTTTACCAGGACCTCTTTCATGAAGGTTCGTTCATCGGAAAGGGCATCTATGAAGTAGATGCGTTCGTACAGGCACTGAGCGGGTGTTTCCCGGAAAACCGCATTCTCAGCCACGATCTTCTGGAAGGGTGCTACGCGCGGGCGGGGCTGTTGAGCGATGTGCAGTTGTATGAGGAGTATCCCACTCGCTACAGCGCGGACGCAAGCCGGCGGCACCGCTGGATTCGCGGCGATTGGCAGATCCTACGATGGGTTCTGCCAGGCGCCCCCGATCCCGGCGGGCGTTTTCAGCACAACCCGGTCTCGGGATTGTCCCGGTGGAAGATCTTCGACAACCTTCGCCGTAGTCTCACACCTTCGGCACTGGCGCTATTGTTGATCCTGGGCTGGACGGTGCTGCCGGCCGCATGGTTCTGGACCGTGGCGGTGATTGCGATCGTCCTGATTCCTTCCTTAATGGCCTCCGTCTTGGATGTGCTGCACAAGCCGAGCGAGGTGCTTCTCCGTCAGCACCTCGCGGCCACAGCGCACTCGGCGGAAAGGCATTTTGCGCAGGCGGCATTTACGCTCGTGTGCCTACCGTATGAGGCGTTCTTTACGCTGGACGCAATTTTCCGCACGGTGGGGCGGATGTGGATTACACACCGGCGAATGCTCGAATGGAATCCGTCGAGCGCACACGATCTGAGCAAACGCACGAATCTGGCCGCCGTTTGCCGGACGATGTGGATCGCCCCCGCGTTGTCGATCGCCGCGGCGATTTATCTCGCGGTTTTGAGGCCTTCCGCCTTGGCTTGTGCTGGACCCTTACTCGCACTTTGGCTCACTTCGCCGGTCATTGCATGGTGGATCAGCCGCCCGCTGGTCCACCGCGGAGCACGGCTGACGGCTGACCAGACCGTGTTTCTCCGAAAACTGTCCCGCAAGACCTGGGGGTTCTTCGAGACCTTTGTCGGCCCCGAAGATCATTGGCTGCCGCCCGATAACTATCAGGAAAACCCTGTCGCTGTAGTCAGCCATCGCACCTCGCCGACCAACATGGGGCTTACGCTGCTTGCGAATTTGTCCGCCTACGACTTCGGCTACGTTTCCGCTGGACAGCTCATCGAACGCACGGTGAATGCGCTGCACACCATGGGAACCCTGCAACGCTATCACGGCCACTTTTTCAATTGGTATGACACAAGATCTCTTAAACCCCTGACACCGGGGTACGTTTCGACCGTGGACAGCGGCAATCTCGCCGCAAGTCTGCTGACGTTACGCCCCGGACTGCTCGCCCTTGCCGATGACAAGATCCTCGGAGCGCGATTGTTTGCCGGGCTCAGCGACACCCTGGAGGGCCTGCAGGAAGCTGCTGGTGGCACGGCCGCAACCCAACTCGCGCAACTCCAGAATGAGTTGGCATGCCTCTGCGAATCACCCCCGGTGACGCTCACCGCCGCCCGGTTGAACCTCGAGGCGTTAATGTCGTCCGCTGCGAATGTGGTCGATGCCCTCGAGCCCGGCTCCGACAGCGAAGCGAACTGGTGGGCAAGTGCTTTCGCCGGCCAATGCCGGGCCGCTGGCGATGAGCTCGCGTTCCTCGCTCCGTGGTCCGCGCTTCTAACCACCCTGGATAGGCGCAGCGACTGCCCCGAGCTTTCCAATATCCCCACGTTGCGCGAACTGGCGACCCTTGAGGTGGACTTACTAACCGCCCTCGAGCAGCGGCACCGTTCGGAAGCGACGCCCGAAGCGAGCACCTGGCTGGCTGAGCTCCAATCACTCATCACGCAGGCTGGCCAGCGAGCCCGGTCAAGAATTTCGATCATCGCAACGCTCGCCCAACAATGCGGAGAACTCGCCCGCTTTGAATATGGCTTCCTCTTCGACGAGGCACGTCATCTATTGGCGATCGGCTACAACGTCGGCGAAAGCCGGAGGGACTCGAGTTTTTACGACCTGCTGGCCTCGGAATCCAGACTGTCGACTTTCGTCGGCATTGCGCAGGGGCAACTGCCGCAGGAGAGCTGGTTCGCCCTTGGCCGATTACTCACCAATGCCGATGGAGAGCCAACTCTGCTTTCCTGGAGCGGCTCGATGTTCGAGTACCTGATGCCGCTGCTGGTGATGCCGACCTACGACAACACATTGCTCGACGAAACTTACAAGGCGGCTGTCCATGGTCAAATCGAATATGGGAAAAGGCGCGGCGTGCCGTGGGGTAGTTCGGAATCGGGCTATAACACGACAGACGTTCACCTCAATTATCAGTACCGCGCCTTTGGCGTTCCCGGCCAAGGTCTGAAGCGTGGCCTCGCCGAGGATCTGGTGATTGCGCCCTATGCCTCGGCGCTCGCGCTCATGGTGGCGCCCGAGGAGGCGTGTCTGAATCTGCAACGACTCGCAGCGGAAGGCGCCGAAGGCAGATATGGCTTTTATGAAGCGATCGACTACACGCCTTCGCGTCTGCCGCGCGGAAAATCGAGCGCCATCGTTCGCTCCTTCATGGCGCATCACCAGGGCATGAGTGTGTTGTCGCTGGCCTATCTGCTCTTGAATCGGCCGATGCAGAAGCGGTTTGAATCGGACCCGTTAATCCAGGCAACCATCTTGCTGCTCCAGGAGCGGGTTCCCGAAGCCACCGCGTTCTATACGCATACGGCCGAGTCCTCCGATGTGCGCACAACTCCCACGGGTGCGGAGGCCCCGGTGCGCGTGTTCAAGAGCCCGAACACGCCGATACCGGAAGTGCAGTTGTTGTCCAACGGCAGATACCACGTCATGGTTACGAACGCGGGAGGTGGGTACAGTCGCTGGAAGGACATCGCAGTCACCCGCTGGCGCGAAGACACCACCTGCGACAACTGGGGAACATTCTGCTTTCTCCGGGATGTCGCGAGCGGGCAGTTCTGGTCGACCGCTTACCAGCCGACCCGCGAGCCATCAGAAGAATACGAAGCTATTTTCTCGGAGGCGCGAGCCGAGTTCCGCTGTCGCAACCATGACTTCGTGACCCATACGGAGGTCGCCGTATCGCCCGAGGACGACATCGAACTGCGTCGCATCATCATTACGAACCGCGCTTGGACACGAAGGGCCATCGACGTGACGAGTTACGCAGAGGTGGTTCTCGCGTCCTCGGCGGCCGACGCACTCCATCCGGCTTTCAGCAATCTATTTGTTCAGACCGAAATCCTCCGGAAGCAGCGCGCGATCCTCTGTACGCGCCGCCCCCGCTCGCGCGACGAGCACGCACCATGGATGTTTCATCTGATGGCAGTGCACGGGGCCGACATTGGAGAAGTTTCCTATGAAACTGACCGAATGCAATTCATCGGGCGCGGAAACACGATTGCTGCTCCGCAGGTGATGAGCGACTCCACCCCGCTCTCGGGCAGTGAAGGCTCGGTGCTGGATCCCGTTGTTGCCATCCGGCACCGAGTAACTCTGAATCCCGGTGAAACGGCAACGATCAATATCGTGACCGGCATGGGGGACACCCGCGAAGTATGCCTGGGCCTGGTTGACAAATACCAGGACCGGCGTCTCGCGGACCGGGTGTTCGATCTGGCATGGACACACAGCGACGTGTTCCTGCGGCAACTTAATGCCACCGAGGCGGATGCGCAACTGTATGCGCGTCTCGCGAGCTCAATCCTCTACGCCAATTCCTCGCTGCGCGCTGATCCGAGCGTGCTGATCAAGAACCGCCGCGGGCAATCTGGTTTGTGGGGCTATTCCATTTCTGGCGATTTGCCCATCGTGCTGCTGCAGATCGGAGACCCAGATAAGATCGATCTGGTGCGCCAACTCGTACAGGCGCATGCATACTGGCGCCTGAAAGGCTTGGCCGTGGACCTGGTGATCTGGAACGAAGATCACGCGGGCTACAGGCAAGTACTCCACGATCAGATTATGGGGTTGATTGCTGTCGGCACCGAAACGATCCCGGCAGGCCGGCCCGGCGCCATTTTCGTAAGGCCCGCGGACCAGATGTCCGACGAAGATCGCATTCTGCTTCAAACGGTCGCCCGCGCCGCGATCTCTGATACGCAAGGCTCGCTCGCCGATCAAGTCACCCGTCGCGGACCGCTGCACGCAGCAGTTCCGCGCCTTACGCCGATCCGGACACATCGCGCCGAACTCGCTGCCGCCGCCGCACCGCCTCGCAGCGATCTCATCTTCTCGAACGGACTGGGCGGATTTACCCCCGACGGGCGTGAGTACGTGATTACCACGACGCGCAAGCAAACGACTCCCGCACCATGGGTCAATGTGTTGGCGAACCCCCGGTTTGGAACCGTGATCTCCGAGCTTGGTTCCGCCAACACCTGGGCCGAGAATGCCCACGAGTTTCGCCTTACTCCCTGGAATAACGATCCCGTGAGCGATTCCAGTGGAGAAGCGTTTTACCTCCGTGATGAGGAGAGCGGCCACTTCTGGTCGCCCACACCATGGCCCAGCCGCGGCGCGACGCCCTACATCAGCCGGCACGGATTCGGCTACAGCGTGTTCGAACACACGGAAGGCGGCATACGCTCGGAGTTGTGGGTTTATGTAGCGTTGGATGCGCCTATCAAGTTCGCGGTGTTGAAGGTGCGAAACCAGTCGGATCGTTCGCGCCGACTCTCCGTCACGGGATATGTGGAATGGGTTTTGGGTGACCTGCGGCCGAAAACGTCCATGCACGTTACCAGCGAAATTGCCCCGAATAGCGCCGCCCTGTTCGCGCGCAACCCGTACAACACGGAGTTCGCCGGCCGGGTGGGCTTCTTCGCCGCGGACGATCCGAAGCAAACCGTGACGTGCGATCGGGCTGAGTTCCTCGGACGCAATGGCACACTCCGAAGTCCGGCTGCGATGTCCCGGTCGCGGCTCGCCGGCAAGGTGGGGGCTGCGTTGGATCCCTGTGCGGCGATCCAGGTTCCATTCGAACTTGCCGGTGGGCAAGAACGCGAGATCATCTTCACGCTCGGCATGGGGCAAGACGCCGAAGATGCGAGCAGCCTGGTTCGCCGCTTCTGCGGGGCTGCTGCCGCCCAAGCCGCCCTCGAAGCTGTGTGGCAGTACTGGAAGCACACCCTCGGCGCGGTGCAGGTGGAGACACCCGACGCGTCTCTCAACACACTAGCCAACGGCTGGCTTGTCTACCAGACTTTGGCGTGTCGTCTTTGGGGACGCAGCGCCCACTATCAGCCGGGCGGCGCTTTCGGTTTCCGCGACCAACTGCAGGACGTTATGGCGCTCATCCATGCTCAGCCGCGCCTCGTGCGCGAGCACCTGCTGCTGTGCGCGTCCCGTCAGTTCCCGGAGGGAGATGTCCAGCATTGGTGGCATCCCCCGGCCGGCCGAGGCGTGCGTACTCACTGTTCGGATGATTACTTGTGGCTGCCGCTGGCCACCTGCCGCTACGTGCTGAGCACCGGCGACACCGGTGTGCTCGATGAACCCGTTCACTTCATCGAAGGCCGCTTGCTGAGCGCGGAGGAAGACTCATACTGGGACCTGCCTGCCCAGTCGCAAACAGCAGCCACTCTGTACGAACACTGCGTCCGAGCGATTCTCAGGGGTCTCGGAGTGGGTGAACACGGACTGCCACTCATCGGCAGCGGCGACTGGAATGATGGCATGAATTTGGTTGGCGAACACGGCACGGGGGAAAGCGTCTGGTTAGGCTTCTTCTTGTACGCCGTGCTCCTGCAGTTCGCTGAAGTGTCGCGCCTGCGGGGCGATGTCTCTTTCGCCGAGCGTTGCCAGGCAGAGGCTGCGCAAATGCGCCGGAACATCGAGCAGAATGGGTGGGATGGCGAGTGGTACCGGCGCGCTTACTTTGACGACGGTTCGCCGCTTGGGTCGGCAACCAATGCCGAATGCCAGATCGATTCGATCGCGCAGAGCTGGGCGGTTCTGTCTGGGGCGGGCAATGGTGAGCGCTCACGCATGGCGATGGACGCGGTCGATCGGCGTCTCGTTCGCCGGGAGTTTGGGTTGATCCAACTTCTGGATCCGCCGTTTGATAAATCGGACTTGAATCCTGGTTCGATCAAGGGATACGTCCCCGGCGTGAGGGAAAACGGCGGCCAGTATACTCATGCGGCAATCTGGGCAGCCATGGCGTTCGCTGCCTTGGGCGACCATAGCCGGGCATGGGAGCTATTCGACATGATCAATCCCGTCAACCACGCGAAGCCTCCCGAGGCGATTGACACGTATAAAGTGGAACCTTATGTGATCGCGGCTGATGTGTATGCTCTCTCTCCCCACATTGGCCGCGGGGGATGGACTTGGTACACGGGCTCCGCCGGGTGGATGTACCGGCTTATCCTTGAGTCACTTCTGGGGCTGAGACTGGAAATCGACAAACTGCGCTTTGCGCCGTGCCTTCCTGCGGATTGGAAGCGGTTCAAGCTTCACTACCGCTATCGCGAGACGGTCTATCACATTACGGTCACACAACCGCGCGATGCAGAGAGCGCGAAAGGCGTCACCGTGGATGGCATTCAGCAAGACGACACGGCTATTCCCCTGGTTGATGACCGCCAGGAGCATACGGTGGAAGTGAGAGCATGATGGAGGGCGATGACACTAGCTCTGCGTCTTTTTCATCGCCGCCATACCGAGCCTCCGGCGCTGTAGAATATATACGCCGAGTTTCGATTGGGGGTCGCCATGCCTCGTTACGAATTCTTCTGCGAAGATTGCAAGAAGCCCTTCGAAACCATCCTCACCCTTGCGGAATACGAAAAGGGCAAGATCACCTGCCCGAAGTGCGGCGGTAAACACGTGCATCAAGAGGTCGCCGCCTTCTTTGCGGTGACGTCGAAGAAAAGCTGAAAGAAGCCGCCAGCGCGCCAGGGTTTACTTCCCTGTGTCGGACGCGCACGTTCGACGCTAGTCCGGCCTCTGCTTAGTCCAACCTTGATTGGCCTCGAAATTCCGTGACGTATCCCTGCGTTAGCTCTGCAGGTTCGAGCTGGTGCCCGTGCACGGAGCAGGTTAAGGCAAACGGCACGTGCGGTTTCGTCTTGAACAGCAACCAGCACCCGGGCTCGTGGCAGGGTACGCCGTAGACGTTTACGGGGTTACTACTCATGCGGGGAGTGTAGCCCAAGGTGGACTGCTGCCTGACCACGGAGTGATTGCAGGTTTATCCGGCCGCTGGACCGTTTTGGAACTGAGGGCATGGACGTTGTGATGGTTTCGCGGCACCAGAGCCATGCCGAATTATCATAAAGGTGAGCCGGGCGTCTGGACGACCGCTCGCCTCTGACCCGAGTGCTAGACCGCCGTGCCAAACAGCGCGGCGGGCAATGCAGAGCGCGTCCAGGGCCCGGTCGTGTTGTGTCCGGTGCGGGTTGACCTGCCTTGGGCGAAATGAAAGTGGCCGCGGGCGGCCTGCGATCTCCGATTATGGCGCACTCGGGTCGGGTGGCTCGCTCTCACTCTGCTACAGGGCCCGGTGATGGCAGTTCCTCGGTCGTGTCGACTGCGCTCGGCGCTCGAAGAATCGTCGCCGGCGGAGCGACAGCTTCTTGCTTCTTCCTGACGCGGGTCGCCACTGCTTTCTTGGCTGCGGCTCGGCGTTTGCGGGTGGTCGCAGCCTTTACTCCCGCCGCGCGGTGTTTGCGGGTTGCCGCGGCTTTCCTGCCTGCTGCACGATGCTTGCGCGTTGCCGCGGCTTTCTTGGCCGCCGCGCGATGCTTCCGTGTCGCTGCGGCTTTCTGCCCTGCGGTTTCACGCTTTGGGCTCATGCTTGCCTCCGTATTCCTGTTTGTTTGGCTGTGCATTAGAGCCGAACAGTGACGGGGAAGCAAGGAGAACCTGCCCTTGGCGCCGGGTGCCACCTGCATTGTGGTGGAAGAGAAAAGCCCCGGAGGGACCGGGGCTTTGGAATTTGCTCAATTTCCGTATCCGGTTAGGCGGCGACGGTGCGGGTCTTCTGCTGGGTGATCTCCTCTTCGGCGCGGAGCCAGTCGTCGAGGTCGCGACCGTCTTCTCGGCCACGCTCCTCGTAGAGCTCATAGGCGCAGTGGCGGATCTGTTCTTCGAGGCTTTGCGGTTCGCTCTGAACCGCCATCGGTGGTTTCTTGACTGGATGCGTTGCCATGGCGGTACTCCTTATTATTTCTTGATACGGCGGGCGAGCCGACATGACTCGCCCGCCACGGCATTTATGCGGCTTTGCTTGCGGCGATTTTGTGGAATGTCGAGGTCTCCACGTTAAACGTGCGGACCTTCATGCCTTCCAAGAGGGGTGTGATCCGGTCCAAGATCTTCGACTTGAACTCCTGGGTCGCATAGAACTTTTCTGCGTCGTCCTTCGTGGTCCAGAAGGTCAACGTGACGCCCTCGTCGGGACGTGTGTCGCCGGAGAGCCCGACGGCATCCACGAAGCCTTGCTGTTTCTTCAAAAGCGGCAAAAGGTCGCTCGTGACAATGGCGATGATTTCATCTCTCTTGCCCGGTTTGGGTGTTGCTTCGACAAGACGTACGAACATGGCGTTCTCCTTTCGGACGGCTGGAGGTGAAAGGAGTCGCCGCGAACCGAACTCGCGGCGGCAAATTGGACCTTGCGATTGATGAGAACGCTACGCCTGCTGGAGAGCTGGGTCAATTCCCCAAAATTGGTGCAGAGGCTAGGCTGCCTATAAATAGCTCTGCGTCTTTTTCCTCGCCGCCATACCGAGCCTCCACCGCTGTAGAATGTGTTCGCGGAGTTTCGATTGGGGGTCGCCATGCCTCGTTACGAATTCTTCTGCGAAGATTGCAAGAAGCCCTTCGAAATCATCCTTACCCTTGCAGAATACGAAAAGGGCAAGATCACCTGCCCGAAGTGCGGCGGTAAACACGTTCATCAAGAGGCCGCCGCTTTCTTTGCGGTGACGTCGAAGAAAAGCTGAAA
>JBEKZP010000056.1:0-9595 GCA_049509755.1 Terriglobales bacterium
GCCGCCGACATTTCTGTCGACCATCCCCGAGTGGTGGAGAACTACCGGTCTGCGCATGAGATTGCGCTGCGGGTTGGGAAAGACGAAGCAACTACGGAAGATCTGAGAACGGCGATGATCCACTACCGCTCTCTATTTGAGGAACTGGTGCAGGCACCACCGACTGGTGAAAGGAAAGAGGTGGCGTAATGGCTGAACTGAAGACAAGAGAAGGGGAGCTTACGACGGCCGACCTGGCCAAGTACGGCATTTCGCCAAAGCAGCCTGACGGACCCAAGCTGGTGAAAGGCCAAGAGCCGGAAACTCTGGATAAAGTGGCTGCAGTGCCAGGGCTCCATGCCCCTGTTTTCTGAATCGGAGATGAAGGATTTCCGATCGCAGTGGAGCAACCTACAGACTGGTTTCGTGGACGAACCGCGCCGGACGGTCGAAGGCGCAGACAAGCTGGTAGCTCCAGTGATGCAGCGACTCGCGGAAGGTTTCGCCAACGAGCGATCGGGCTTGGAAAAGCAGTGAAACCGCGGCGACAACGTTCCACTGAGGACCTGCGGGTTGCCCTACAGCGCTATCGTTCCTTTTTTGACCGATTGGTGAAACTGTAAGGACGAAAAACGCTTTCGGATGCAGGAAGGAGATTTCGACATGAAGATGCGCGGACTTATGCTTTTGTTGCTGGCAATGGCGGGCCTGACCGTCCTTCCACCGTTGGCGATGGCGCAATCACTGGCCAATTCGGGCGGCTCCTCCAGTGCGCAGGTCTTGCCGTCACCAGGCACGACGCACCCGCAACCAGACCTGACGTACACGCGTCCGACAGAGAAGACGAAGCTCCACAACTACTTCTTCGACACGTTGGGCCCCTATCCAATCGTCGGCGCTGCACTCGCTGCTGGCATCAACCAGTGGGACGGCGCTCCCCCGGAGTGGAAACAAGGCGCGGAGGGCTACGGCAAGCGATTTGGGTCCAACTTCGCCATCGCGGGTGTAAGCACCACGACACGCTATGCGCTCGCGAAAGCCTTCCACGAAGACACCTTGTATTACCGCTGTAAGTGCAAAGGCTTGTTTCCGCGGCTGAGCCATGCCGTGATTTCGACCTTCACATCACGCCGCGGCGACGATGGACATCGCGTCTTTTCTTTCCCTGCTCTGGTCGCTCCGTATGCCGGCACAATGACTGCCGTTTATGGGTGGTATCCCGGCCGCTACGGCGTCAAGGATGGTTTCCGAATGGGCAACTACAGCTTGCTGGGGTATGTGGGTGGAAACATCGCCCGTGAATTCCTCTATGGCGGGCCACACTCATGGCTTTCGCGCATGCACATAAACAATGGGCACGGAGCGCCGGATTCGGGTTCACAGCCCTGATCGGCCTCCAGTTGTTCGTGGATATGGAAGGCGCCAGACAGAGCGCGTGGCAACTACGCTCTGGCGCCGGAGCAGAGACACAATCGAAGCCTATTACAGGAAGACAGGAGAAAATCATGAAACCAAGCACGAAAGACAAGACCGAAGGCAAGCTCCACGAAGTGAAGGGGGAAATTAAGAAGGAGGTCGGAAAGGCGACGAACGACCCCGACTTGGAAGTCTCAGGGGAGGCGGAAAAGAAAGCTGGTAAAGTTCAAAAATGGATCGGCCGGGCTGAAAAAGCCGTCGGGGAATAAAGGACGTATTAACACTGGCTCGCAGAACCCGCAGGAGGGTGCCATGTCACAAACTGTAGTGGAAAAAGCCGGCGAACACATCGCCGAATCAGCTCACCAGGCTTCTCGTGCAACCAGTGCGGTTGCCGACGCAATAGAGGACGGCGTAGGAGTAGTGAGGCGTGCCGCAAAACAGGGCGGCGATGCTGCCGAAGAATTCTTGGATGACACAACTCAGCGCCTCCAGCGGCACCTTGTGTTGACTGTTGCGACTACGTTTGCAGTAGGCTTCACCGCAGGAGCGTTGATCGGCTGGATGATAAGACGAAGGTAGGTCAGGATAATCACGAAACCCCTCGATGAACCGCAGATTGCATCGGAACCACGAAAACGTCCGCATTGCTCCCAGCGTTTTTTGACCGATGGCTGCTGCACTTGGTCGATACAATTATGGACAAACTTTGGTGTTTTCGCTCTCTTACGGCTCTTGCGCTATCTCTGATGTTCGCGGGAGCTGCGTTTGCGCAGAACGCGCCCGAGAAGAAGACGTTGGTGGTGAATGGGCGCACAGCAGCTGGAGCGGTCGTGCAGATCGACGGCCATTCCTATATGGATGTCGACACTTTCGCGCGGATCATGAACGCCACGGTGAGCTTCGAACCCGGCAGCGTCATCCTGACGGTTCCGGCCGCCGAAGCTGGTGCCAAACCAGAGCGAACCGCGCCGGGATTGTCGAAAGACTTTGCCAAGGCAGGTATCTCCCAAACGGCGGAGATGCGGGAGTGGAAGGCCGCGATTGCATCCGCGATTAGGTCTGGAGTTGCCGGGGGCAATTGGCTCGGCCCCTGGCTAAATGATTACCGGGTCCGGGCAGAGGGGAGCCTAAGTCAAACGTCGTTAGCGGCGAAAACTGAATCTGATCAAAAAGCTCTGCAACTGCTCAAGAATGAGTTCACTAATCTGGGTGAGTGGGACAGCAATACTCAAGCAACCATCCATTCCCTGAATGCCGAGCAAACAATCAATCCGGCTGCAGCGCAGAACGATCCTCTTCTAACGAAAATCTCAGAGTGCGGCAATTTTCTTAACACGATGCTGGTGGTGGGTGAGTTCGCGGACAGCCCCAGTTGCCATTGAACCCGAGAGATTCCTCGTTGTGGTCTTTGAGTGGGGCGTTCACCACCCCGGGGAATTTGCGGAACCAGAACCTGGCCTCACGTGCTTAGAACCGAGCAGCGCTGGAAAGAGAACGACTACTCCTGCCCAGAACCGACGCTACTCGGTCCCGGAACTTGGTTTGATGCTAAGGAACATATTGAGGACGGCTCGCGGGTGTTGGCCGGCCCAGAACAGGTGGTGGGTGCCATGAACGGCGACATTCAAGCCGCGGGGAAACTTCTGACGGAGCTGCGGGAGGCATATCGGAGCCTGCCACAACATGTTCAGATGCACGTCACGCGCCTATTACGCGAGAGCACCCTGCAGAAACAATCCGGGGACAAGCGTGCGAGCTGACACTCCGAAGACCGAGGCAGTCATGAGCATTTTCCAAAATCAGCTTCGAAACCCTTGCTCACTCGCGTAGCCAAAGAGCTTTCGCTGGCGTCAGTGTGAAATGGCAGTCTGCCGAGCGCCGCGCCGATTTGCCCTCGCGGCTCTGGCGGTTCCCGGATCAGGAGGGTCCTCAGAAATGTTTGTGCGCCACAGGGAACGACACCGCGCAGGACGCATCGGCTGGCTGCGCGCGGCGGTGCTGGGCGCGAACGACGTTATCCTTTCAACAGCGAGTCTGGTGCTTGGTGTCGCAGCTGCGCATGCGACTCACAGCAACGTATTGGTCGCGGGGGTCGCCGGCTTGGTGGCTGGGGCGATGTCGATGGCTGCTGGGGAGTACGTGTCTGTCCACTCACAGGCAGACACCGAACGGGCCGACCTAGCGCTTGAGCGCGCGGAACTCAAAGCAGACAACAAGGGCGAGGACAAGGAACTGATGGCAATCTACGTCGCTCGCGGGCTCGATCCTGCGCTCGCGAAACAGGTCGCCAAGCAGTTGATGGCCCATGATGCGATAGGCGCGCATGCCCGCGACGAACTCGGCATCTCCAAAACTCTCAGTGCGCGTCCAATTCAGGCTGCGTTGGCATCGGCTGGCAGCTTCGCTGTTGGGGCAGCCATGCCTCTCTTGGTCACTGCCATGGCCCCGGCGGCGGGTTTGATCCCCCTTGTCTCTGGAACTTCACTGGTGTTCCTCGCGCTTCTAGGCGGGGGCTGCACGCGCGGGTGGCGCAGGAGTGACCATGGGCGCAATACGCGTCACGTTTTGGGGTGCGCTGGCCATGGCGCTGACCGCAGGCGTCGGAGCGCTGTTCGGAACAGTTGCATGACCGGTGCCAGCCGCCGGAGCGAAGTATGGGCTCTGCGCCAGCGCCAGCACAAAGAGTCATGACTTCTATCGCAGCGTCTGCGTCGATGGTAACTACGGCTACTTCCACGGCGAGCGCAAGTTCGAGAAGGAAGAGAAAGAGGAGAACTTCCGCCGCGTGGAGCGTCCCCTGGTCATCATTTTCGGAGTCCTCGCCGGCGGCTATATCGCAGGTATCGCCGGCAGTTTCTTGTCGGTACCGGTCTTGGCGACCCTGCGCATCGTTTATCGGCAACTGCAAAAGAGGCCCCGTGACTCCCGGCTCCGCAGTCCGGGGACCGGAATGGTTTAAGCTCAGGCACTGAGGAAAGTAAGCAATCACCTACATTCACTGGAAAATCAGTGCTGCGGACGCATAATCCACTCCTTCTTCCGATCCCAGACAACTACGCGAGGCGACGGAGTTCACTCCGCATGCCTGCCGGAGTGGAGCCAGTGATGACACCCGCTGCAGAGCACGCTCAATACGCCTTAACGCTTGACGTCTAACGAAGACCTTTAAAGCTTTGGGGACCCTGGACAAGAGGTCAGGCGCGTTTCATGGCCTCGAGCACGCGTGCAGGAGTCATGGGCAACTGCAGCACCCGCGCACCCACGGCGTCAAAAATCGCGTTGGCGATGACGGCGCCCATGGTGATGATCGCCGGTTCTCCGCAGCCCTGCGGCGGCACCTCGGGGTTCTCGACCAGGATGGTCTCGATCTGTGGCAGCCATGTGAAGCGCGGGATCTCGTAGGTGTCGAAATTCCGATCCAGTATCTTGCCGTCTTGGAACCGGACTTCCTCGGTGAGCGCGTAGCCCAGGCCCATGGTGATGCATCCTTCCATTTGCTGGCGCGAGCCGTCGGGGTTGACGATCACACCTTCATCCTGGGCGCAAACCACGCGCTTCACCTGGACGCGCCCTGTGCTCTTGTCGACGTCCACCTGGGCCATGGTGGCGACATAGGATCCGGAGTCGATGCCGCACGCCACCCCCACGCCGTGGCCGCTGGGCGTGCGCGCAGGCTTCCAGTCGAACTGTTTTGCGGCTGCTTCCAGAACACGCCGCATGCGCTTGTCGGCGAGGTGGGTCCGGCGGAACTCCACGGGATCCTTCCTGAGCTTCCACGCCAGGATGTCGATCTGCGACTCCCGGGCAAAGGTATTGGTGTTGGCGGAAGGCGCGCGCCACGGGCCAACCCCAAAGGGATGCATATCCGCAGGATTGCCCCCCTGCCAACCACCAGCGGAAGTCGTCCGCTGGTGGGGGATCTCATAAAACTGGCGCGCTCCGCGGTCGCCGGCGGCCAAAACATCGAACTGCCACAGCACCAGTTTTCCAGCGCCATCGACACCGGAGCGGACCTTGACGACGGCCGCGGGCCGGAAGGTATCGTAGAAAAACTCCTCCGCACGCCCCCACACCACCTGCACGGGTTTCCCCACCAATTGAGCGAGGCGTGCCGCCTCCGCTGCCTGCCTCGCGGAAGACTTTCCACCAAAACCGCCGCCCAGGTACGGGGTGATGATCCGGACATTCTGCGGCGGGAAGCCGAGTGCCTGCGCAACCTGCTGTTTTACTGGGAAAGGCGTCTGCGTGCTAGCCCAGACTGTCGCTTTGCCGTTTTCGATCTGCGCCGTCGCGGAGTGGGTCTCCAACGCCGCGTGGGCAACGTAGCTGTTCAGGTAGGTCTGCTCCACGAGCGTGGTGGCGGCTTTTTCGCCGTTCGCGAGGCTGCCGCTTTCGTGTACCACGCGGGGCAGCGGCGCATGCTGGAGAAGGTGTGCGAAGATTGTCTTTTCATCTGGGCCTGGGTGTGGCTGGTCGAAGCTTGCTTGGACGAGTGCAAGCGCCTTGTCGGCCACATCGCGACGTTCGTGCAACACGGCGATCAGGTCATGGTCGCGGACCACGCGCACGCCGGCCAGCTTCTCCGCCGCCGTGGTGTCCGCATCCTTCATGGACGAGCCATGCGCCGGGGGGCGCACCAGGCGCGCATGCAGCATGCCGGGTAGCGCGATGTCGCCGGCGTAGCGGGCCTTGCCGGTTACTTTTTCCAACGTGTCTTTGCGCGCCGGCGATTGCCCGATTACCGTGGCCATGGTGGCCAACTTGATCGGCACATTCTCGATGTGCCGCTCGATTCGCTGGCCCTTTACCAATTGGCCGTAGGAAATGTGCCTGCCCTGCTGCGGGTCGGTGACGATCCCGTCCTTGACCTGCAACCGCTCGACCGGCGCCTCCAGTTGCTCGGCGGCCATCTGCAGCAACACGGCTCGGGCTTCGGCGCCGGCAGCCCTCAGGACGGGCCCGAACTGCCGCACCGAAAGCGATCCGAAGGTGCCCATATCCCAAGGGCACTGGTCGGTGTCGCCCATGATCATGCCTACGGAGTCCAAGCGCACATCGAGTTCATCGGCCAGCAATTGCGCCAGAGAAGTCATGATCCCCTGGCCCATCTCGATCTTGCCCACCAGGCAAGTGACGCGCCCATCAGGAGCAATCCTAAGGTAGGCGTTGAAATCGGTCGGGTAGCCCGGGCGGGCGGGCTCGCGCTGCGTTTCCTGCAGGGCAGAGAGGGGGTCGATCATGCAGAAGACAAACAACCCTGAACCGAGCGCGAGGAACTCGCGACGGCTCAGGTCCGGAGGATCGGCCGTCTCGACACCGGCCTGCAGATGACGATCGTCCTTCATGACGCGCCCGCTTTCATGGCGGCCGCGGCTTCCTGGATGGCATCCACAATGCGGTTGTACGCGCCGCAGCGGCAGAGGTTGTCGTCCATGCCCTGGAGAATCTCGGCGCGCGTGGGCCGCGCTGTACGCAGCAGCAGTGCATAGGCGTTCAGGACCATTCCAGGCGTACAGTAACCGCACTGAAAGGCGTGATGCTTGGCGAATGACACTTGCAGGGGGTGCAGGGTGTCGCCGGCGCCGAGCCCTTCGATCGTCAGCACGTGTTTGCCGGAAACGTCCTTCATGCGGACGGAGCAGGAGCGTACCGCTTGCTTGTCCACGATGACGGTGCAGGCGCCGCAGTGGGCCTCGCCGCACCCGAACTTCGTACCCGTCATGCCCAGGTCTTGGCGCAAAACCCAAAGCAGCACGCGGTCTTCGTCGACCTTTACCTGCGTTGGTGTTCCATTGAGAGTGAATGAGATGGTCCGCTGCATCAGGGGCTCCGTCGGCGTATGCCGTTCCTACGCTTTCTACACGAACTCCAGGGCAAGAAGCTGTGACAGATGTGCCCCCCGAAAGTGACGTAGAGCCGCGGGCAGTCTTATCGTCCCTGGCAGGCTGGTGGTGCGCCTCATGGTGGCGCTGGCAAGAGGCGATCTGCTTCGTGGGTTGAGACCATAATGATCCCTTGAGTCGAACGCGCACATGCGAGCCGCCGCCGCCCAGGAGCGGGAGTGGCGAGGCGCCAGGCTTACTTGAGGTTGAGGCACAATTCAAGAGTTACCGGCGAGGCTCGCGTGCCTGACGCGCATGTCCGCGATAGTCGCCGCGCCTGTTCGGCTCGGCGGTCTAGCACTCGGGTCAGAGGCGAGCGGTCGTCCAGACGCCCGGCTCACCTTTATGATAATTCGGCGTGGCTGTGGTGCCGCGAAACCATCACAACGTCCATGTCCTCAGTGCTAAAACGGTCCCGCGACCGGATAAACCTGCAATCACTCCGTGGTCAGGGCGTCGGGCAGCTGTGACACGGTCTCGATGAAATCCTGTTGATGGGGTTGACCTAGCGCGAGCCGATAGAGCCATCGCTTATCCGCAAGCAACGAAACGCGCTGCTTGTTGCCTCAACGCTCCTTGCAAGGCGTAAGGCAACGGGCAGCGATTTCGGGGGGGACAGGGTTATAAAAAAACCACGAAGCCCGTTCGAAGCCGGTCGTGGGGATGATTTGCGGCAGAATCTCGAGATGCCAGTGGAAGTCCTCTTCGATGGTCTCCCAGTATCCCTTTCTTGGGCGCAGGAACGGCCTGTCCTGGAGGGAGAGGTTGTAGGGAGCGCTACCTATTGTCTGGTCCAGTTTCCGCAGAACATCTCGCAGGATGCTCGCCAGCTTTTCAATCTGCGACGGGTCGATCCGGCTGAACGCGCTGCTATGGAATTGTGGGAAGACACTCACGGCGAACGGAGTACGTGACGCAAAAGGCGCAAACGCGACAAACGCATCGTTTTCCGCGACCACGCGACGGCGATCAGCAATCTCCTGTTGCAGGACGTCGCAGTAGATGCACCGTTCCTTCATGAGGTAGTAGTCGCGAGCCACCATCAGCTTGGTCTTGATGGCGCGCGGAGTCACAGGTAGGGCCATCAATTGCGAGATCGAATGGGAAATGGTGCGCGCGCCCGCTTCTTCGCCGTGGTTCTTGAAGATCAGCACGTAGCGCATCCGCTGATCCCGCTCCAGGTCAACCGTGCGGGCTACCCAGGCCCGGATGACGTCGGCGACTTCGTGAGCTTCCAGTTCATGAAGGCTGCGGTCGTGTCGCGGCGTTTCGGCAATGACCTCGTCTGCGCCCACACCATTCATGAGGTCGTGAAAGCCTTCCGGGCGCCGCCCCAGTTCGCCTTCGATCCTTAAGCGTGGGTGAGCGTTGGGTACAACCCGCACCGACCATCCGGGGCCATTGGGCGGCGAGCCCGGACGTCGGATGGCGAATACCTCCGCTGGGGTGGAAGCTTCGTTGGTTTCGCAGAACGGGCAGAAAGTACTGTCCCTAACGAACTTCTTAAAACGAAACTCCGAGGGCCGTACAGTATCGGTTTCGGCCATGATGACCCAACCGCCGGAAAAAACATCTTTGCGCATCTGTGACATGTCGGCCCTCCCGCAATGAAGTATCGGCCCGGTTCTGGAAGGAACAAGGGCTCAGCTAGAGTTTGGCGAGGAACTCCGTCCACGGTGTTGCGACCAGGGTTTCCGTCGTGGAGTGAGCTTTGCCACCCTGGGCCGCTTCGATGTGGTGGACATTGTGGAGGCGAATGACCCGAAAGAGATCGAAACGCGGCAATCATCATCCGGGCTCACGGCCATTTCGGAAATCTCACCGTGATCCGGGGCGCCTGCGCACAACAGCGTTCTAAAATTACACAACTAATACATTCGCCGCCACACCACGTCCCTATAATCGGCCCGATGGACGAACTCGCCAACGCGCTGACGCACGGCATCGGCCTGCTCCTGGCGCTCGTGGCCGTTCCGGTCCTGATCGTGCTGGCCGCAACGCAGGCCACCGTATGGCACGTCGTCGGCGTCAGCATCTACGGCGCAAGCCTCATCGCGCTCTACACCGCGTCGACAATATACCATTCGGTGCAGCACCCGCCCGCCAAGCGCATCCTGCGGATCATTGATCATTCCGCCATCTACCTGTTCATCGCAGGCACCTACACGCCGTTCACGCTAGTGAACCTGCGCGGCACATGGGGTTGGACGCTGCTGGGACTGGTCTGGACGATCGCGCTGTTCGGGGTCGCGTGGAAGCTCGTGCAAGTCGAGCGACACCCGGTGGTTTCGACGATCGTCTACATCGCGATGGGA
>JBEKZP010000057.1:0-9014 GCA_049509755.1 Terriglobales bacterium
ACTCGCCGGGCCGCAAATTCAGCGACCGCACCCTTCGTGGGTTCAGTCAAACCGATTGAATCCGACATCCGCGACCCTTCAGCGAGACGAGCGCTGTAGTTGTTCAGAGATTCCCTAAGTGCTGTGGGCAAGCACAAGCCGGCACCCTGGAGGCGAAAGAACCGCTGCCGCCGCGCTCAGTTACCCAGGTAGGCGGATGCGCGCTGGCGAGACGGAACTTTACTCCACTCAGCGAGAGCCCGTTTACCGAAGACTGATTCCAGTAACCCCTTCAAGTAACCGGTCGCATACAAGTGTCCCAGGAAACCGTAGCCGTCATTTGTGCCGTTTTCAATTGCCAGCCGGGGAACGTGGTCCACGCGGATGGGGTTGTTGCAATCCAGATCTTTGAGAGCGCGGAAGATCCGGATGAAATCGGTCGGCCCATCATCGGGGAATGTCTCAACAAAATCAGAAGTGATGCCAGCAATGTCGCGGAAATGCATGTAATGGATGCGATCTCGGAAATGTTGCACCATTGCCACCGGGTCCTCGCCCATCTCCATGAAACATCCAAGGCACAAGGTAATGCCGTTGACGGGGCTGGAGGAAATCGAAATCAGCCGGTCGAAGGCTTCCACGCTCGACATGATTCGGTTCAATCCGCACAGCGGCGACAGTGGCGGATCATCAGGATGCATTGCGAGTTTCACGCCAGCAGCTTCGGCGGCAGGAATGACGTGCTTCAGGAAATACTCGAGATTGTCCCACATTGCCTCGGCCGGAATGGAGACTTCGGAGTGAGGTGCGGTCGCGCTGGTCACGTCGGCGATGCGAAAGGCAGTTGTTTGCGCGTTGCCCCGCGCACGAGCGGTATACGAGGTCCTGACGACCATCGCATCCTCGAGCACCTGCGGCATAAAGTTGTAGCAGAGGATTTCGATACCATTGCGGCCCATGTCGTCGAGAGCGCGCTTGAACTGCTCGATCTGGCGATCACGGCCATCCTTGCCCATGACGATGCAATCAATCGGCGGCCCGCACTCCACAACGGTTAGCCTTAAGTCCAGGCGACGAAGCTTTTCAATTTCATTTCGCAGTTCCTGCCCAAGGGGCATCGAGTGCATATCGTAATAGACGATGTCATCCACGCCGATCTGTTTTGTGGCCATCAGGTTTTCTGTCCTATATGGCACTACAGCCACTGCGACGCGCATGGGACCTCCGCGTGCGTAAGCGGGAATTTGCACCGAAAGCTATCGCTACCCTCAGTGGGCAGGCTCCGTTTTGGCGACGTACTTCGTCGCGAGCCTGCGGAAGTCGCTCTCTGTCAGCAGGCCGCCGACTTCATAGGAACGCTGCTTCACGTCCGCCACTAACCGCAGCAGGTCGTCGTCAACAGTGATGGTCAATCCGGTCCGGTCGAGCCAGTTGCGAATCGAGTCGATCCCGCTGTTCTTGCCCAGCACAATGCCCGCGGCACGCTGACCAACGAGTTCCCAGTGGAAGGGAAAGAACTCCAGCACGTGCTCCGGGCCGCAATTCTGATAAAAAGTGGCTACGATGCCGCTCTCGATTTGGAATAGCAGATCACCAACCACGGCGCGGTTGCTGGGCACCGCGATTTTGGCGAGCTCGCGCACGAGGGAGAATACGTCGCACATCCTGTCGTACTTCAGGCCAGTATCCACGCCGTAACAGGTGAGTAGCGCCAATGCGAGTTCCTCGTACGCGACGTTTCCAGCGCGCTCGCCAATGGATGTTACGGTCGTGTGCGCCACCTCGGCGCCATTGGCGAGTGCGAGCAGCGTGTTGGCCACACCGCAGCCATAGTCGTCGTGAAAGTGGATCTCGAGAGGCACCTTCACGCGCTCCTTGAGGCGCCGTATATAGGACGGCACCGCACTTGGCATCAGCGAACCAAAGGTATCGACAATCGCGAGCGAATCCATGTGCCCCTCGGCAGCGACGGTCTCCACCAGCCGCAGGTACCAGTCGAAGTCCGTGCGCGTCCCGTCGATAGTGAAAAACACCGTGTAGAGTCCTAGTTCGTGTGCACAGCGTGTCGCGCTGATGGATAGTTCTATTGCCTTTTCTACTGGCCACCGGTACGCGTACCTGATGAGGTGCTCGCTGGCGGGAATTTCAATAACGATGCCCGATACGCCGGTATCTGCGACTCTCTTGACGTCGTCGACAAGGCAGCGAGAGAAGCCGAACACGCGCGCACCCAATCCTCGGCGTGCGATCGCACGCACTGCCTTTTCATCCTCCGGGGAGACGACCGGCATGCCGGCTTCGATGCGATGAATGCCGATTTCGTCGAGCTTATCGG
The DNA here is from genome assembly GCA_049509755.1 of Terriglobales bacterium. Taxonomy (GTDB): domain Bacteria; phylum Acidobacteriota; class Terriglobia; order Terriglobales; family Acidobacteriaceae; genus JAIQGF01. The sequence goes on from JBEKZP010000057.1 coordinate 2,315, forward strand.
CGATTCGAAGCTTTTGGTCGGCGGAAAATACCAGGCCAGTCTGCTGTTCTCCGTCACGCAGGGAGACGTCGTGGAATTCGATACTGGGCGCGAACTGAATTCCCGCGCGCGCTTCGGGTTCGAAGTTCAGATAGGACGTAAACCAACGGTCGGTATGCCAAGGCTGCTTCATGTTCTCTCACCAATCCTGGTAGGTAGCGCCTGCAGCGGAGCTTTCATCGCGCAACAACCTTTGCGCTACCCTGAGTCGGCTGCCTTCAACTTATGAAAAGCGTTCTTTGCTGCCGTAACGGCCGCGCCCACGTCGTCGATCGAATGTGCGTAGCCGACGAACCAGCGTCCCCCGGGCGGGACGCGGATACCGTGCGCGAGCAGTTCGTCTTGTAACTCCTGTTGCAGGGCCGGCACCTTGCTGGATTCGTTTCCCGGTTCAAGGCACATCACCGGGCCCGACCCGCGGAGACGGCATACCAGGCCGGCTTCGGTAGCGGCGATTCGCAGCCCTTCTTGGAGCCTTTGTGCCACCCGTTCAATATGGGTGTACACGTCCTTCTCGTTGGCCGAGAGGTACTCCAGCATGAACGCCGCGCTTGCGGCACACAGCGGATGACCGTTAAACGTGCCGGCGTGCAGCGCTTTGCCGCTGGCAAAAAGGTCCATATGCTCCGAGCGGCCGACGACTGCGGCTAGTGGCAGTCCGCCGCCTAAGGCTTTGCCGAACACCGTCAGATCGGGATGAACACCGTACTTGCCCTGCGCTCCATGCAAGCCGACGCGAAATCCGGTGATTACCTCGTCGGCGATCAGGAGAAAACCACACCGATCACGTGCCTGGTGCAGCACAGAAATGAATTCCGGTGCGGGCTCGTATCCGCCGCCGTTCATCATAACGATTTCGAAAATCACGCCTGCCAGGCTATCGCCGTGCAGGCGGAAGAAATCGGCGCATACCTGTGGGTTGTTAAACGGAAGCTCGAAGACCTCGCCTATTGCAGCAGCGGGACCGAGCGTCGGGAAGGCCGTCCGCGTCGCCTTTGTGGGACCGTGCCACCCGTGATAGTGGTTTTTAAAAACGGCAATGGCCCGCCTGTCGGTCGCGGCACGTGCCAGGCCGATGGCTGCGGTGGTGGCTTCGCTGCCCGTAACACAAAATCGAACTTTGTCGTATGCGGGAAAGACGGTGAGCAAGCGGTCGGCGGCTTCGATCTCGAACGGGTTGGTAGCGTTGTACGCTACGCCGTTCGCCAGCACCTCCGCTTGTCTTTGTGTCAGGGACGCGAACCCGTAGCCCAGCAGGATAGAGCCAAAACCGCAAACGAAGTCCACCAGTTCTCGACCATCGACGGTCCAGATTCGGGTACCGTGAGCACGGTTCACAATTAGTTTATGCGGCCCTTCGGTCAGCCGGACGTTGGTGGAGACGCCGCCCGGCATGCGCCGCATCGCCAGATCAATTAGAGCTTTGCAATTCATGTCGTGCCCTCGAATTGCTTATGGAATCGACAATGTCCTGGCCAATGGCTTTGTGTCGCGTTCGGACCTTCGTGCGTATAGCGACTCACCTTTGCGCCCCTGACCGAGTGCCGCTTTGCTCGGCGCTCACTCGGCTTTCGCTGCGGCGCCACGCTTTGTGGACGTGCCTTGAAATGCGCTGCACCGCACCGCAATTCCTATGAGCAGCCATCCCAGCAATGCGGCGTATTCGTACTGCGTGAAATGGCCTGGGACAACCGGAAGAAGCTTCAACACGAGCAGAGCAGCCGCAATGATTAGGCCGGTGGCGGCCATCACGCGCTCGATGGTGTGATTCAACGCCGGCACACTGTTAGTGCGGGCAGTTGCCTTAACCATGAACGCATAAGACAGACACGACATCGTCCAGGCAAATACGGATCCGAGCGAGCCGACCTCGGTGACAGGCACAAGAATGGTGTCCCCTAGCGACATCGCTGCTGCTGTAACGGTGCCGACGACCAGCACGGCCACTACGGGCGTCTGATTCTGCGGATGCAGGCGACTCAGGCGTTCGGTCGCCAAACCGCGCCGGCCTAGTGCGAACAGCAAGCGCGTCGCTGCCACAAACGCCCCGTTGAACGCCTTGGCGAGCGAAACCAGTGCGGCCAGAAGGACAACATCCACGATCGCACGGCCGCCGACTGCCCGTTCCAGCGCTACGGCGGTAGCGAATTCCTGCTTCGCTATGCCCCGCCAGGGCTGTGCCACTGCGACAATGGCGATCACTGCGGCATAGAACAGGGCACCAATCGCAATCGAAAACACTGTGGCCAAAAGGTAGTCACGGCCGCGAAAGCCTGCACGTGATTCCTCGGAGGCCTTGCCGATGCATTCGAATCCGGTCATGAAATACGGCACAACCTGAAGCACCAGGAGAACCGCAACGAAAGGAGAACCGTTGAACCACGGCCTCAGGTTTTCTGCAGTTCCGTGCGTGACACCCGCAGAAGCGAACACGATAAAAAGCAGGAAAAGGCCCAGCGTGGCGGCACTCTGCAACTTTGCACTCAATTGCACGCCGCGGTAATTCACACTGGTAATGAGCACCGTCAGCAGCAACCCCAACAACAAATGGGGTAAATAGATCGGATGGCCGCCAAGCCGGTAAATCTCGTGGGAGTTGAACGCCGGGAACAGATATGCGGCGATTTTCCCAATCGCCACTGCAAACCAGGGACAAGCGATGAGGAACGGTAGCAGTATCATCCACCCGGTGACGAAACTGATTGTCTTAGGGAAAACTTCCGCTGTGTAAGCAATCTCACCAGCGGCATCCGGCAATAGCATCACTAATCGACCGTAAACGTACCCGATGGGCAGGAGTGCGATGCCGCCGATCAAGAAGCCCAAGATTGCGCCGAGCGGACCGCCCCGTTGTAACCAGTCGCCCATGACGACCAGCCAGCCCACGCCGACGATGGTGCCGAACCCCAGTGCGAAGTAGTCCACGAAACCGAGCTTGCGTGCTAGTTGTGTCATAGCGACTCACGCTCACAAAGAATCAACGCTGCTGCCATGCCTTGCATAAGAATTCGCGATCGACTATCGCGCCAGCGTTACGGATGCGCCGATTCTCGGCGCGTGAGGGTCATCTTCGCGGGATTGACGCTCATGAGCTGGTCATACTCGAAATATGTCGGTTTCAGTTGGCGTTCGCTGGCCAGCCGCGACTGGTCGTTAAAATGCTTGCTACGCCTGTCCGGACGCCAATTTGAACCGAAGGCGGACAGACTGAACGACTGAATGGGATTCGAGAAGACGGTAAGCGTGAATTCTTTTTGCCCGTGCATGGCCAGCCGCTGCGTGCCTCCGCCTGAGCTAAAACACGCATAATTGCGGAACGTAAACTCGAATGGCGTGTTGCAACCGCCGAGTGGGAAGGTTTCGCCGCCACGGCCAATACGGAACACATCGCCATACACGGGGTCGCCGCTCCCAAAATCCTTTCGCATTTTTTCGCTGCCCGCCCGCAGTCCTGCGAGCAGCAATTGGAGGTCCTCTGCGTCCACCTCGCGCCCGTCCTGCACTTCATGAACGAGCTTTTGCACGCGGGCGGCCGCGGACCCTCCACCCGCGGCGGCGATTCCCTCCATCCAGTAATCGTAGGCGAGGGCTTCGCGCGAATCCCGGCTCGCGGCACCGTTGAAGCGCAGGATGCGATCCGCCAGCTGTTTCTGATCGGCCGTCAGTTTCTCGCCGTTGATGATGGCCCGGTGCAACGTGGTCAGCAACGCCTGTTGCCACCGTGCAACGAACGGCCAGGTTTCGTCGATAGCGATGTCGATGGCGCTTTTGACCGTTAGCGCATAGGCGCGCGACAGCATCGTCTCGCTCCTTGTGCCCCGACTGACCGGCGAAACGCTCCTGGTGAGTTCCGGCATGTCGGACACGATGTCCTTTGGGTACTTCGAAATATCGACGGGAGGGTCCGCGCCCCACATATCGGCCGGAGATAAGTTGTTTTCGTGAATGTAGCCTTGCTTGGGGTTCATGACCTGAATCAGGTCGGAAAACGGGTGAACTCCTTTCCAGGCTGTAGCCGACGAGTTTCCGGGCACCGGCTTTGTCCAGTCGTAGCCCTCGTCTCGCACTGGCGTGAGCCCGGACCGGGCATAGAACAGGTTGCCGCTTGCATCCGCGGCTGTGATGCTCACGGGAAGCAGGCCCTGGTCCGACATGGCAGTTCGGAACGCATACATATCGCGAGCCTTCGCCATGTTGTACAGGTCGATAACGCTGCCTTCCGCGCGGTCCAGATAAGGAGTCGCAATCGCGTAGGCGATGTTGCCGGCCCGCTTGACGATGGGCGCGCGCTGCCCATTCAAAGGCGCGTACTCCAGTTCAAAACGTTTCGGTTCGGCGCCGCGTACCGCGATGGTGATTCCCTCGCGCTCTATGGTGCGCACCTTGCCGTCGAACAGGAACTGCGATGATTCTTGCGGATCAACCTCGATCGCGTAGCAGTCTGCCGGGTCAGGTGAACCGAACGTTGTACCCCAGGCTACCATCCTGGTATGGCCCGTAAGCATGAACGGCACAGCGGTAAGAAAGCCGTCCATTTCCAGATCTCCGGCATGAAACCGGAACTCGGGCGAGGGAATGTACAGGTCGTTATGTGGATCCGCCAAATGGATGGTGACGCCATCGGCTGTGCGCCACGGCGCAACCGCCCAGGCGTTCGACGCGCCTCCCGGGCCGCCAGTTCGTATCAAGTTCACGAACGCGTTAAACGTCGAGGGCAGGTCGATGCCGCCGCGCCGGCAATCTCCAATGCCGGTGAGAGCGTTGACCGGGAACATCAGCACAAAGAGCTGTTCGAAGCCGACCAGGTCCTGCGATGTCGGCTTCAGTTCGCGTGCCCAAGAGGGCGCATCCTGCGGATGATCGGCGATATAGCGTTCAATGCCCTCGACATACGCGTCCATGTCTCTCCGCACCTGCTCGGGAAGCCGCTTGAAGCCCGCCTGCGATTGTGGACCCACCCCCAGCAAGGCGTATAGATGGTCGATTTCGACGTAATCGGGGCCAAAGTATCGCGCCATTTCTCCGCGGCCGATCACGAACTGCCGCAGGATGTCCTCCAGATAATCTTCTGCGACTGCATATCCCAAGCCGTAGAATCCATCCTCCTCGCCGCGGGCTTGGATATGAGGCACACCCCACGGATCGCGGTAGATCGTTACCTGCCCGCGCGGCGGCGCGGATGTTAGCCAGGCCTCCAATCCCGAATGTGCGGCGGCCTTGGAGGGCGAAGCCGAAAAGAGGACGAGGCATACCAGCAGTAGTTGGAGGGAAGATAGGTATTTGCGGCGGCAGGCACGCCGAAACGCGCAAAAAACCGCACCGAAATGCAAAGGGCGGCGCTGCGCTGCGCTGTAGCTATCTTCGGGAGAACACCTTGGCGAAAAGCTCGAGCGAGTTGTCACGGTGGCACATCGAACCATGCTAGTGGTGCCGGCCACAAGGGAAAAGAGGGGAAACGCCGGACAAAATCGTTGGCTCTCCATGCTGCGAGGTCGCCGCCTGGCGACTTCCCCTGCACGCGAAAATCGGGATGGTAGGGGCGATGTAAAAGCCATGATCGGCGTTGACATAGTCGATCCACATCATGCTGGCGGCGCCGCCGGCATACTGGTTTCGTGCAAGTACGGCCCTCGATCTTGTTGACGCGGCCAATAGCACCATCAACGCCCCTGCGCGTTGCACGCTTAGGCCAACCCGGCATTCAGCTACCGATTCGAGCGCGCAGCAATCCGGGGCCGACGATCTTCACGGCGTTCACATGTCCTTGAAATCGTCCTCGAAGAACTCGAACCGCCCGCGGTCCCCACTGGTTCGCCGCACGGCCTCGGCCTGTCGCAATTCAACCCGGCGAATCTTCCCGGAAACGGTTTTCGGCAGTTCGGCAAATTCAAGGCGCCGGACGCGCTTGTAAGGAGCAAGCGTGCTCCGGCAGAACGCAAAAATCTCGAGCGCCAGTTCGCGGGAGGGTTGATGACCGGGCGCCAGGACGACAAACGCTTTGGGCACGAACTGGCGCAACCCGTCGGGACTGGGGACAACCGCCGCCTCGGCAATCGCCGGATGCTCGATCAATGCGCTCTCCAGTTCGAACGGGCTGATGCGGTAGTCCGAAGCTTTGAAAACGTCGTCAGAGCGCCCAACATAAGTGAAGTAGCCGTCCGCGTCCCGGAACGCTATTCGCCCGTGTGATACAGCGGGCCGGGGATAGAATTCAGTGTGGTGGCTCCCCGCGCCGCGTATCCGCTCATCAACCCGACGGGATGGTTTGCTGTTTCGACGCAGATCTCGCCTTCGTCGCCTCGCGTGCCGTCGGCGCTTACAAGTACAATCCGGTAACCGGGCAGACCCTTTCCCATGGAACCGGGTTTCACCGCTTGCCCGGGCGGGTTTCCGATGAGAGCCGTCGTCTCGGTCTGACCAAAGCCGTCGCGTATGGTAAGTCCCCAGGCAGCCTGCACCCGCTCGATGACTTCGGGTTTCATCGGTTCGCCTGCGCTCGCAACTTCGCGCAAGCTCACGCGGTACTCCTTCAGCGGCTCCTGCACTAGTGTCCCGTTTCTAACGCTTCGTTACAATGCCTAACCTTGCGAGCAATCGAGCGCGCTGAGGCTGTCCAGACGAAGGGTTTCGGACTGCGATTGCGGCGGCGGATGTAGTCGAG
>JBEKZP010000058.1:0-8747 GCA_049509755.1 Terriglobales bacterium
GAAATCGCGACATGCCTCTTTCTGCCTCACTTGCCCTGTGCATTACAAGTTAGTTCTCACGCACACACTAAAGCCCACCTTTCTTGCGGCCTCGGGCGGCACGGCTGAAGCCGTGCCCTTCCCAAACGAGCTTCACTCGGAGTTTTTCAGCAGCCTGCTAAAGCCCCGATATTGTTGTGCTTTGATCGGCACGGCTAAAGCCGTGCCCTTCCACGGTGCTGCAAATCGATGCGAACCAAGATTCCTACGGCTTTTCGCCGTACACCGCGACGCCGGAATAAGGGAGTTCCGGGCAACAGCGCGGCCGGTTCTAACCGACGTTAGCCGCTGGTTGATTTACCACTGGCACCGGCGCCCCGGCCACCGCCTCCGGCACTCCGCCGAAGCGTCTCTCGCGCCGGTGAAACTCTTCCACGGCCAAGGCGAGATCGTCGCCGTCGAAATCCGGCCACTTGCGCTGGGTGAAGACAAACTCGGCGTACGCCGCTTCCCACAGCAGGAAGTCGCTGATCCTCTGCTCGCCTCCGGTGCGGACCAGCAAATCCACGTCACAGGGGGCGTCGGCGTACATGGCATCGGCCATCGCCTGCGCGAAGGCATCGTGGGTGAACGGCTTCGGCCGCTCGCCATCGCGCATGGCCAGTGCCGTCTCCATCGCCATGCGCCGCGCCGCTTCCAGGATGACCTCGCGTCCGGAATAATCCACCGCCAGCCGCACCAGCAGCCTGCGGCCATGGCGGGTTGCGTTCTCGGTGGCCTCGATGGCACATTGCAGCACGTCGGGCAACCGGTCGCGGCGGCCGATGACGCTGAGGCGCACGCCTTTCGCGGCGCATTCCTCCGCCTCCGACCGCAGGTAGCGCAGGAACAGCCGCATCAGCGCCTCCACTTCGGGACGCGGACGCCGCCAGTTGTCGCTGGAGAAGGCGTAGAGCGTGAGCGTGCCGATGTCCAGGTCCGGCGCCGCCTCAATCACGCGCCGCACCGCCTTGGCGCCCTCGCGATGCCCGGCCACCCGCGGCTGCCCGCGCCCGCGCGCCCAGCGCCCGTTCCCATCCATGATGATGGCGACGTGCAGCTTGGCTTTGCCGTTTTCTCCCGCAGCGTTCATTCGGCCTTCCTTCTCCGGTCAGCGGCAACCGGCAACAGGTCCTTGCCACAAATGACTTTGTTATACAAAGCAAGCAGCCAAAAAAAATCACCCCTGCCGGGTCGCGCGAATAATCTCTTCCATGCGGTCCAGGTATCGCTGCAACGACTTTCGTCCGGTGGCGGTCAGCCAGAACTCGGTCTTGGGGACGCGGCCATCGAAGTACTTGTCGCAGCCCAGGTAGCCCGCTTCCTCCAGCTTGCGCGCGTGGACGCTGAGGTTGCCGTCGGTGGTGTTGAGCAGCCGCTTGAGCTCGTTAAAACTCAGGCGGTCGTTCACCGCCAGCGCGCTGACGATGCCCAGCCGGATGCGCTCGTGGATCATGGGATCGAGTTCGGGCACGGCCTGGTCGGCGCGCGGACGCGCCACCGTCTCCCGCCGGCGACCTCGTTCTTCGCGGATTCCGTGCCGTCCTGGTTGTGCCTTACCCACCGTGCCTCCTGGCGATCAGCCACCCAAACACCGCGTGCAGCCCGCAGAAGCCGCTCAGCATGAACCAGTTCACCCAGGCGCCCGGTGCCAGCAGCGCCAGCCCGCCCAGCAGCATGAAGCAACTGCCCATCACGGGCACGATGCGCACCGAAAAGGCGCCGCCACTGACCACCGCCGTGCCGTACAGCAGCAGCCACATGCCGGGAATGGCGTGCAGCGAACCGCCGCGGTACATGGCCGCGGTCAGCACCGCACCCACCATCATCGGCGGCATGAAATTCAGCAGAAAACGCCGGCCCGGTCCGGAGAAGAGCGGAACCTGCGCCCGCCGCGCCTTTTGCCGCATGGCAACCATCGCCAGCGCCAGCGCCACCACGCCTTCGGTCAGCCATACGAACATCCAGCGCTCGAACTGCGGCTGTCGCCAGGCCGCGCCCGCCGCCACCAGCGCGGTGGCCGCCATCCCCACCATGCCCCATCCGGGAACGGCGGTGAACGACGCCGAGTTCTCCAGCGTCTGCCGGATGAAATGCAGGTCGTCAAGCGCGCTGCTGGTGGTGACGGCCGGCCGCACGCGCGTTGCCCGGCATCGCCTTGCCTCTGCCATGGGGATAGAAATACCTCCAAGATCCGGCTATGTCAAGTACTTTGTATGGCAAAGTAACGGAAGTTTTCGAGCATTCGGCCGTCGGCCCCCTCGCCGAGCCCCTGACGACTGAAGACTGACGACCGAAGACTATTTCTTCGATTTTTCCGTGGTCACCGTCACCCGGATGGGGCTCGGGTTTGCCAGCCGCACCAGCGGGTCGGCAACGTAGGCGTGGGTCACGAAGGTCGCCGTGCCCACCACGCCGGATGCATCCACCGGGTCGGTAATCGCCGTCTCCACGCCCCGGACGTGGGTTGCAGGGCCCACGATGGTCAGCGACTGGGGAAGCGCCGTGACCTGCTCGATGCGATAGCCGGAGGCGAAGGTCCCGATCACCCGCGGCTTTACTTCCACCTGCCGGCTCTCGCGACGGTCGAAGCTGATGCGGATTTGCGACGGCACCGCCTGCACCACCTGCACGCCGTCGGGAACGTGGATACGGGCCGGCGAAAGATCGTAGGTGTGCTCGCCCGGCTGCACGTTGGCCATGTCAATCACCGCGTGCACCTCCGAGGCCGAAATATCGCGCACTGCGCGCACCGGCCCGCGTACCCGCACCTGCACCTGCGGAATGGTTTCCGAACTGATTTCCAAATGTTCCGGCGCGTTGTGGAATTCGATGGGCACGTTGAGCGCGACCTCCGCCACCGGATCGCGCGTCACCGCCATCCACAGCAGCACCGCCACGGCGAGCGACAACACCTTCAGCCCGAAGTTGTAGAACACGTATTTGCGGAGAAAATTCATCAGCTAACTACTAGAACTGGTTCAAAAATACATTTTCGACTTAGGAAAATGTCCCTCAGGGGCTAAAGCCCACTATTCTTGCGGCCTTGATCGGCACGGCTGAAGCCGTGCCCTTTCCAACAACCGACCCTTGAAACCAGTACTACTCGCGACTAATCGTGGTCCGCCCTCTCCAGCTTGGGCGGCGCCAGGCGGCGTTCCGCCTGCTCCGCCGTGGTGGCAACCGGAGTGGGCAGCGTGGTGGGCGGCACGTAGCGCCGCAGCAACTCGCTCAGCCGCTCGCGCAGCGTTTCCACCGTGATGTCGCGCTCGATATTGCCGGCGACGGCGATGCTGATCGCCCCGTTTTCTTCCGACACGATGACCGCGATCGCGTCCGTTTCCTCGGTGATCCCGATGCCGGCGCGATGGCGCGTTCCCATTTGCGTGGACAGCACCGGGTTCATGGAGAGCGGCAGGAAGCAGGCGGCGGCGGCGATGCGGTCTTTCTGGATGATCACCGCGCCGTCGTGCAGCGGCGCGCTCGGCCGGAAGATGGTGGCCAGCAGGTCGTAGGAGAGCTGCGCGTCCAAGGGCACGCCGCTTTCGATATAGGTGCGCAGCCCGATTTCGCGCTCGATCACCACCAGCGCGCCGGTCTGGTTCTGCGCGAACAGGTTGGCGGAGAGCACGATGTCGTCATAGGATTCCGCCACCGCCGCCGACATTCGCGAGAGCGTTAGTTTTCGTCCGATCTTTGCCAGCGCGAACCGAATCTCCGCCTGGAACACGACAATGAGCGCGAAAATCGCGTACGGCAGCAGCGTGCCGACCAGCCAGTTCACCGTCTTCAGCTCGAAGGCGTGCGCCAGGTAAAACGCCAGTGCCAGGCCGCCGACGCCCACCAGGATGGGCACCGCGCGCGTGCCTTTGATCAGCACCAGGAATTCGTAAATGAGCACGGCCACCAGCACGATGTCGATCACCGACACCGCCGACACGTGTGGCAACTGCAGCCAGGCTGGCGTCACTTACGCGCTCCCTTCCGTCAATGTGCCGGAACGCCGGCAGGCTAATTGTAATGCCGCTTGAGCATTCTTGGCATTGGGTTCTACTACGTCGTCTTCTTCACGGTTGCGGCAATCGTGCCCCGGCTGACGCGGGCGCGGATCTCATTCCCCGGCTTCACCTGGTGCGCATCCTTGACCAGATTTCCCCTGGCATCGAATACCAGCGCGTAGCCGCGTTCCAGGATGTTTAAAGGCGAAAGCGCTTCCAGGGTAGCGCGCAGTCCTTCGAAGCGCGCCCGCCGGCGCGCCAAATCCGAGCGCGCCGCCGAGGCCAGCGCCGACGTCCGTGCCTCGATATCGCGCCGCATTGCGTCCAGGGTCCGCCGCAGGTCGCGCGCCCGCACCCGGGCCGACGCCGTATCCAGCCGCGTCCGGTACTCCTGCAAACGCCGCCGCTCCGCCGATGCCAGGCGGAACACCAACTCATCCAGGCGCTGCTGGCGGCGCCCGATCAGGTCTGACATGCGGGCGAACGCCCCGTGCTGCGCCAATTGCGTGAGCGTCTGCCGTGCTATCAGCAACTGGTACCGCGCCGCCCTGGTCAGCCGCTGCCGAAATGTTTCCACGCGCTGCTCGAGCTGGTGCTGCGACTCGATCACCAGCTCCGCCGCCGCCGAGGGGGTGGGCGCCCGCAGGTCGGCCACGAAATCCAGAATCGTGAAGTCGGTTTCGTGCCCGATCGCCGAGATCAGCGGCAGCTCCGATGCCGCCGCCACGCGCGCCAACCCTTCATCGTTGAACGCCGCCAGGTCTTCCATGGACCCGCCGCCGCGGGCCACCACGATGACGTCCACGTTTCTGGCGCGATTGAAATACTGGATGCCGGCGCTGACCTCGCCCGCCGCCGCCTCGCCCTGCACCTGCGCCGGATAGATGAGGACGTTGAGCCCGCGGTGCCGCCGGCGCACGATGTTGACGATGTCGCGGATGGCCGCGCCCCGGGGCGAGGTGACCACGCCGATGCTCCGCGGCAGCGCCGGAATCGGCCGCTTGCGCGCCTGGTCGAACAGCCCCTCCGCCGCCAGCTTCTGCTTGAGTTGCTCGAAGGCGATCTGCAACGCGCCCGCGCCCCTGGGCTCCAGGTACTGGGCCGAGAGTTGCAGTTCGCCGCGCGCTTCGTACACCGTCACCCGGCCGCGCGCGATCACCGCCATGCCGTCGGCGGGCTTGAATTTCAGCAGGCGCGCCTGCGAGCGGAACATCACCACCCGCATCTGCGCCCCATCTTCCTTCAGCGTGAAATACAGGTGTCCCGACTCCGCCGGCCGGTAATTGGAAATCTCGCCTTCGACGAACACGTCGGCGTACTCGCGCTCCACCGCGGAGCGCACCGCGCTCATCAGGTCCTTCACCGTCCAGATGCGCCGCGCCGGCGCCTGGAAGGTGAACCCCATTTGGTCGGGAAGTGACATTGAGGGCAGTGTAACTCAGGCAGGCTAAAGGACGAGGCGCAGGGCGCAAGGCACAGGGCAAGGTTTTAGGTTTTAGGCTGAAGCCTTGTTCCTTGTGCCTTGCGCCTTTACCGAAAACCGAAAACCGAAAACCTTCCCCCCTACCGATGAAACCTGCCGATCAGATACAACACCACCGAGAGCACAATGCTGATCAAGATTGAGGTCACGATGGGAAAATACACTGTCGTATTTTTTCCGTGATAAACGATGTCGCCCGGCAGCCGGCCCATCGGCAAGTGCAAGCGGCTCCCGAAGACGAGAATCACCCCGAACACCGCCAGCAGCACGCCGAGGAAGATCAGGATTTTTCCCAGTTCGTTCATCATGGTAATTCTATGCGCGCCTGCAGATGCCCAAATACCTGCGCTCCCCGCAAGGTACGGACTCCTGACGACCGACTACGGATTCCGGCCACCAAGCGGCACCTGCCTGACCATCGTAATCTGTGATATTCATTCATAAGTCATACTCATGAGTTCCACCGCACAGCTCTCCCAGGCCGAGACATCGACAGTCTCTTGGCTGCAGAAGCCCTGGCTCCTGCCGGCCGTAGTCTGCGGGCTGGTGTTCCTGGTATATGCGGGCACGGTGCGCTTCGGGTTCGTTTTCGATGACCAGGGCCAGATCGTGGAGAACGACTGGTTGACCTCGTTCTCTTACCTGCCGCGTTACTTCACTGCGCACGTCTGGGCCTTCGCCGGCATCAACGGCTCTTACTGGCGGCCGCTGTTCCTGATTTGGCTGCTGATCCAGCGCCTGCTCTTCGGAGTGCATCCGGCGATGTGGCATCTGGATAGTGTTCTCCTGCACGCCGCCGCCACCGGGCTCGTGTACCAGTTGGCCGTGCGGCTGACGCGAGATCGCCTGACCAGCGCCATCGCCGCCCTGATTTTTGGTCTGCATCCCGCGCTCATCGAAAGTGTCGCCTGGGTTTCCGGTGTTACCGATCCGCTGCTTACCGTCTGCCTGGTTCCGTCGTTTCTCGCGTTTCTGAACTGGCGCGGTGTGGCTCGGGTCTCCGACCCGAGCAAGTCCGAACCGCGCAAGTGGCTCGCCGTCTCGCTGGTCCTTTATGCGCTCGGGCTCATGTGCAAGGAGACGGCAGTAGCCTTGCCGCCCTTGGTGTTCCTTTACGCCTGGATTTACTCGCAGGACGGCTTTGTCCGACGCACCCGCGACGCGCTGCTTGCCGTGTTTCCCTATGTCCCGGTCACCTTGGCGTATGCGGCGGTGCACTTGCTCGCCGTGCAGCGGATTGACGACCCCGGCTCGGTCGTCACGCCTGTGCACACCCTGCTGACGGCGCCTTCACTGCTTTTGTTTTACCTGCGCACGCTCTTATTCCCCGCGGTCATCAGCCCGAATTATGACGTGAAGATGGTGATGGCATTTTCCTGGGAGCGCGTGGTCCTGCCAATGCTCCTGCTGGCCGCGGTCGTTGCCCTGCTCTACTGGTCGTCGCGCCGCGACCATGATTTCGCCCGCCTGACCGCATTCGCCTCTGCCTGGATCGTCCTGCCGCTGCTGCCCGCGATTTTCTTTTTGCCGAACGCCCCGCATGACTTCGCCCACCCGCGTTATCTTTATCTCTCCGCGATCGGCTTCGGCATGATAGTCGCCGCTGCCATCGGACGCTTGCGCCTGCCCGCCATGCAAGCCGCCGCGACCGCCGCCGTTGTCATCTCGCTCGCACTCGGCACCACCACTCAGCAGCTTTACTGGGCGAACAACATGACGCTGTTTTCGCGCGGCGTCGCCGTGGCGCCCAATAATGTGATTGCGCTCACCGGCCTGGGCGCCGAGTACGGCAAACAGCAGCGCTACCCGGAAGCGATTTCGCTGTTCCGGCGGGGTCTCGCCATCGACGCCAACGACTGGCACCCGAACTTTTCCCTCGGCTACACCTATTTCGTGCTCGGCCGTTACGCCGAAGCCGAGCCGCTGATCGGGCGAGCCGTTTCCCTGAATCCCACCGCGCATCCCGACGCGTTAGCCTATTTCGGGCGGGTAGAAGTGAAGCTCGGCGATCTGCCCAGGGCGGAAGGCGCGCTCCGATACGCTCTGCAGTACTATCCGAAGCGCGAACAGTTCCGCCTTGCCCTGGCGCTCGTCCTGGAGGAGGAAGGCAAACTCCCGGACGCGGTCCAGGAATTCAAAGAAACCCTTACCATCGACCCCAATAACGCCGTCGCTCGCGCCCACCTCGATCGGATCGAGTCGTTGGTCGACAGTCGTTAGTCGATTCCCCACTCGTCCCGGAAACATTCATCCCCGTGGTTACGTATCTCCTCCCAGCCCGTCTGACCTTCCGAAAGGGTGTGCCATGACCACCAACCGCCGTTTCCGTCTGCTTCTCCTCTTCGCCATCGTCTTAGGCCTGTGTTCCCTCAGCCGCGCTCAGCAGCAGGGCGACACCTTCCACTGGAGCGGCAAGCTCGCCGCCAACCAACTCCTGCAGATCAAGAACATTAACGGCGGCATTGACGCCAATGGCACCACTGGCGACACCATTGACGTTTCCGCCGTCAAAAGCGGTCGCGACCGCGACCAGGTCCGCGTCGAGATGGTACAGACCGGCGATGGCGTGACCATCTGCGCCGTTTATCCCGGCGGCAGTTGCACCGGCGACGGCAGCGCGCACTCCCACGGGGACATCAAGGCCAACGTGGATTTCACGGTGAAGGTGCCGCGAAATCTGCGCTTCAACGCCACCAACGTCAACGGCCACATCAAGGCCGAAGACTTGGGACGTCCTGCCAAGGTCACCACCGTCAACGGCGGCATTGACGTCAGCAGCGCGGCCTGGGTCTCGGCAAGCTCGGTCAACGGCAGTGTGAAGGTCGCGATGGGCAGCGCGGATTGGGACGGGAAACTGAAGATCTCCTCCGTCAACGGCTCGGTCACCCTCGACATGCCCGTCGACACCAATGCCGAGGTGCACTTCAGTTCCGTCAACGGCAGTCTGGATTCCGACTTCCCGCTGAACGTGAGCGGCATGTCGTTCGGGCCGAAGCACCTGCATGGCACCATCGGCAACGGCGGCCGGGAACTTGATGTCTCCACCGTCAACGGCAGCTTGCACATCCGCAAAGGAAAGGCCGCGATGTGAGAAGCAGGTTTTAGGCATTAGGTTTTAGGCGCCTAACACCTAAGGAATCTCTGAACAACTACAGCGCTCGTCTCGCTGAAGGGTCGCGGATGTCGGATTCAATCGGTTTGACTGAACCCACGAAGGGTGCGGTCGCTGAATTTGCGGCCCGGCGAGT
>JBEKZP010000059.1:0-6403 GCA_049509755.1 Terriglobales bacterium
ACGTGGAATCTGCCAGCGTCTGCAGACCCTCAGCCACGACCATCACCACGGTGCTTGCGCACCGTACAGGATCGGTGCGCCTTGACAACGCCTTCGCTCTTATCGAGGGGCACCCACATTTTCGTGACGATAGAGAGGATAAAGGGTGGGCCACCCGCCAAGCAAGTCCAAGCGGCGACAATCGGAGTCCTATACGAGGTCGCCAATGGCGCAAGATTCCTGGCCCCCTTTGCCGACGCCGCTGCGGATTTTGTCCCGGTTGCCGGGCAATTATGGCTGGCATATCAGGTCGGCCATGCTTTGTACAAGGGCGGAGCCGCCTATAAGAAAGCAATCGATCAATGCTATGGAGGCGGATAGGTGTCGGACCTGAGCCACGAAAAGGGCGATCACGATCGGAACAGCTCGGACAAGACGACACGTGGGCTGAGTTGGCCGGTGAAAGCACTCCTTCTCTCGCTTGCCCTCTTAACCGGCTTCTTCGAGCACGCGCTCGGCGATTGGACAGGGCCCATCGCCATGGCTACGGTTGCGCTGGTCGTTCCCATTCTCTTGTATCGGAGGTTTTGGGGCCGGGCTTGGTTTTGGATCACTGCAGTGCTGCTGGGAACGATCCAGGTACCCGTGGTCGCTGCCGTTCGCCCCCTAATCGGACAAGCTCGATCATTTTACATGCTGGCCTTCGTGATGATTGATGGCCTGTTCGTGATCGCCGTAATCTCTCTAGTGCGCCCCAAGTCCGATGGCGAGCATCCGTAGAGGAGGGCACCATTGGGGGCTGGCCCACCCTTTCGTCCGCAAGTCACTCTTGAGGTTGGGGGCTGGCCCACCCTTTCCTCCGCAACTACTTTTGAGGTTGCCCCACCCTTGTCGCTCCCGGGGGAGCCTGCCCTGAGCGCAGTCGAAGGGGAGCGACAGGGTGGGGTTTTTCCGTCCAACATCAGAGACACTGCGGGCGCGGGGCACCTTCGATTGCAGGATCGTACAGCACGAGCACAAACCGGCTGACGAATATGAGCAGCAGTTACGATTCAAACGGCAACCTGACCGGCATTACCTCGGATGCGACATATAGCTATTCATGGGATGCGGAAGGCAAGCCGGTATCGATCACGCGTTCGGGCTCTACCGTAAATCTCACGTACGACGCGCTCGGCCGCATGGTCGAGCAGAATCGCGGCGGCAGCTACACTCAGGTCGTTTACGGCCCGGGCGGCGCAAAGCTGGCTTTGATGAGCGGAAGCTCGCTGCAGCGGGCATTTGTGCCGTTGCCAGCTGGTGCTCAAGCGGTTTACAACGGATCGGGGCTGGCCTACTATCGGCATGGCGATTGGCTGGGCACGTCGCGGCTGGCGTCCACTCCGAGCAGAACCCTTTACTACGACGATGCTTACGCGCCGTACGGAGAGTCGTATTCCGAGACGGGAACTACCGACCGCGACTTCACTGGGCAGAATCAGGATACGCATTCAGGGCTGTATGACTTCTTGTACCGCGAGTACCACCCGGTCTCAGGCCGCTGGAGTTCTCCCGACCCGGCGGGACTGGCGGCAGTGGATCCGTCCAATCCCCAGTCCTGGAATCGGTATGCGTATGTCATGAACAATCCAACTAGCTTTCTTGATCCACTTGGATTGTTCAGAGAAGGACCGGGCTGTTACGACGAAGGTGGCTACCCGACTGATTGCGGCGGCGGTGGCGGTGGAGATCCTTGGGAACTCTCCAGCGGAATGCTGCACATGGTGGTCTGTTTCTTCGGCAACTGCGCACCAGACCCAGGGCCGATTGGCAGAGAAGATGATCCTGGGCTACCGGTGCTAAGGCGTAATCCCGCAAACAACGTACCAATCGCCAACTGCAGCACTGTGCTTCCTAATGGCAGAACTGTTGGTGATGTAGTACGAGAGTACCGGGCTCAGCTGCAAAGTATCACGGCCGCTACAGGAGCGGATGCTTACCTCGAATCTGCCACAGGAGCCTTTATTGCTATCGCGAGACCCAAGGGTCCAATCGATTTCAAGAACAACTTCAGGGGGAAGACAAATGGAGCGCTTTTAGCGAGTGCAGGCAACTTTGCTTATTATGCGATTGGCTCAGGTATCTTGCCCACTTTTGAACTGGATGCGGGGGCTGGAGCTTATGGCCTCATTTCAGCGGCAACGGGCCAGAAGCCCTTTTCGACCTTAACAGGTCCGATGTTTTCGGACGCAAGTGCGGCTGCAGCCCGTGGTCCCGCGCTAGCAGCTAACGGGTGTCAATAGAGATGAAGAAGGCATGGTTTCTGGCAGTTGTACTCGTGCAGCTTGGTTTCACTTTGGGATGCGCTAAACCGGATACTGTCACGACCCTCAAATCGCCCACTCCTGGGGTGTTCTACACCGTAGAAACTCATTACGGACATGGGCCGGTTTCGGCCGATTTTACGCGAGTTTACGCTCATGTCGAACGCGATGGAAAGACTGACAAGAAGCTGGTATTGGATGGGGAAAATCTGGTCATCACAAAAGCTGTTTGGGCTAACCCGAATGAGATTACCCTCTGGGTCTCAGGTCGGACGAATACGTATCGAAATGAAGTTACTCTAATTGCAGGCAGTTGGTCCCTGACCATCCACAATCAGTTGGAAGAACAACGCTAACACCTGGAGCGGACGTCGTTCGGGGGCTGGTGATTTCGCTACTCTGTCAAGTTGCCAAACCGAGCTGGCCCACCCTTTCGTCCGCAAGTACCTTTTGAGGTTGGGGGCTGGCCCACCCTTTCCTCCCCAACCACTTTTGAGGTTGCCCCACCCTTGTCGCTCCCGGGGGAGCCTGCCCTGAGCGCAGGTCACCCAATTACTCGGAACGCCATACCGCTCGTCCAGTCTCGGGTGCAGCGGCGAGGCGAATGGTGAGGAAAATGCGAACGGATACGACGAGATTTGGGAATACCTGGGCCACGACGCCAATGGCCCGTTCCTGATTCACATGGAATTCGACGACGATGGCGTTGTGCGCATTCTCGCCAAAGTTCCGCAGAAGGGGCCCATCGTGATGTTGGCGGTCGCGCCCAAGCCCGAAAATCCGCACCAGCATTAAACGGGCGTTCGGCTACAATGACAGTTAGAGTGAAATTCGGAAGCAGAGCGCTCGCCGTGTTCGTTCTCTTGGGCTGCGCCAGTACGATGGCGGTAGCTCTAACGCCGCGGGCTGTCTCGTCCGACCATCC
This sequence comes from Terriglobales bacterium, assembly GCA_049509755.1. GTDB lineage: Bacteria > Acidobacteriota > Terriglobia > Terriglobales > Acidobacteriaceae > JAIQGF01. Next base: position 3,208 of record JBEKZP010000059.1, read on the forward strand.
TCGCGCTCACCCGGTGCGGAAGGCAAAGCCAAAGCGCATTGCGGCTGTGCTCGCTCCGCCCCCGGTCGCAGCGCTGCACGTGTCCTATGAAGACGGTTTGCTCTCCATCTCGGCTCAGGATGCGCCGCTGAGCGACATTCTGGCCCAGTTGCACCAGCGTACCGGCGCCACCATTGACGCTCCCGCCGATATGGACGATCGCATTGCCGCGGAGCTTGGTCCCGGTCCTGCGGTGCAGGTGGTCGCCGCGCTGCTGGAGGCAACCCATTTCAATTACCTGATTGCCGGTACCGCCAACAAGCCTGGCGCGGTGCAGAGCATTCAGTTGACGGTGAAACCATCCTTTGATGCGGAGGCCGAGGCGCCCGCTCCTGCGCCAGAGGAAGATCGCCCGGTGGCGCCGCAATCCAGCGTGAAGGCCAACCTTACCGGGGGCGACGAAGGGGTATGGGACGATGTCGAAGTGCCGGCCGCCACGCCTGCTCCGCCGGCCGATACTGCTGCGCGTCCTCCGCAGTAGCTCCGCGTTGCTTGCGTTAGAGCCTACGACTTCGAGCCCGCCGGAAAATTTTCGAACATATCGTGCAACTTCGTGATCTCGACCACGTCCTGAACGCGCTTGTTCGGGTTGATGAATTTCAGGTCGCCGCCGCCGCCCTTCGCCGATGCCCATACGCTGACGAATGCGCCGATGCCGGTGCTGTCCACCTGGAGCACATTGGACAGGTCCACCCGGATCGGTTTTTGTTCAGCGATTAGCGCGCGCACCGTCCTTGAAAACAATGTCCAGGACTCCAGGTTCACTTTTCCGGTGCAATGCACAATAATTTTGTCGGGTTGGCGTTCGGTTTCAATCTGCAGTACGGGGCTTGCATTGGCCACGGCATCACCCCCGTGCAACGAATCAGGATTTTACACTGCCGGGAATCACAAGCAACGCGTCCCACGCGATTCTAAGTTCCGCGGTTGCGGCTGCGACATCGGCAGCTTCTGCGACCGCGGCGATCGCCGCCGCCCCTGCCGCACCCGCTTCCACGATGCTTTTCAAGTTTCCAACATTGACGCCGCCGATGGCGACGACCGGCAGCTTCACATCGCGGCAGATGCGGGCCAGTTCGCCCAGGCCCAGGGGTGGCGCGGCGTCGGCTTTGCTGGCGGTGGAGAAGATGGGGCCCACTCCGAGGTAGTCGGCGCCGGCGTCGCAGGCGGCGATGGCCTCGTCGTAGCAGGTGGCGGAAGCCCCGACAATCATGCCCGGCGGCAGCGAACGCCGGATGTCGCCAACGGCGGCATCGGTACGGCCGACGTGCACACCGTCGGCGCCGATGGCAGCGGCGATTTCAACCCTGTCATTCACCATCAGCGGAACGCCGCTTTTGCGGGCGATGGACAGGATGCGCGACGCGGTGGAGGCGAACTCGGCGTCGGGCATCGTTTTGTCGCGGAACTGCAGCACGGTAGCACCGCCGCGCACGGCAGCTTCGGCAATCGCGAAGTGATCGCGGCCGAGGTGCGCCAGCGTGGTGGTGATCACGTACACCCGCAGGTCCAGCTTCATGCCGCGACCTCGATTCGCGCCCCCGCGCGCAATGCCTCCGGAGTCAATTGCGCCAGGGCATCGTAAAGCCGGACGTGGAATGTGCCGGGGCCAGGCGACCCCTGGGCGGCGATTTCGCCGGCCAGGCCAAAGGCGCTAAGCGCCGAAGCCGCCGCCAGCAGCCAATCTTCCTCCACCGCCGCATAAGCCGCTGTCACCGCCGTCGCCATGCAACCCGTGCCGGTCACCCGGCTCATCAGTTCGTGGCCGTTGGAGACGCGGGCCACGCGCGCGCCGTCACTCACGATGTCGGTGACTCCGGTGATGGCGGCGATGCAACCGAATTTGCGCGCGCAGGCGACGGCGACCTCGGCGCGATCGCCCGTCGCTCCCACCGACTCAACCCCGCTGATGCTGGCCTGGTATCCGGCAAGCGTGGCAACCTCCGCGAAGTTGCCGCGCACGATGGAAACGGGAAGCTGCTCCAGCAGACGGAGCGCGCTCTCGGTGCGGAAGCGCGTCGCACCGGCGCCCACCGGGTCCAGCACGATGGGAATGCCGCGCATATTCGCGCGTCGGCCCGCCTGCAGCATGGAATCCACCTGCTCCGCCCAGAGTGTCCCCAGGTTGAGCACCAGCGCGTGCGCCGCGCCCGCCATTTCGTCCACCTCCTGGCGGGCATGCGCCATCACCGGCAATGCGCCGGCGCACAGAGTAATGTTCGCGGTTTCGTTCATCGCCACGAAATTCGTGATTTGGTGGACCAGGGGTTTGTGCGAACGCACCCTGGTCATGATGTCGGCAGCTCGGTTGGCAAGTTCGTTCATGGTTGTCATTGGGCGAGGACGATTGTAGTCCCGCACTGGAACCGTTCAACACGTCTTGGCTGCGCCCGCCGTTGCGACCACATCTGCAGAGTGGTACAAGTCAGAGAGGGACATGGCGAAAAAACTTACTGAGCGCTTGCGCCGAAAGGTCGCGCCCCTGTGGGACGCACAGTACCAGCATCCGTTCGTGCGCGGCATCGGCGAGGGCACGCTCGACCTGGAGCGCTTCAAGTTCTGGGTGCGCCAGGATTATGTTTTTCTGATCGAGTACGCGCGCGTGGTGGCGCTGGCGGCGGCGCGCAGTCCGGAGCTGAGAACGATCGCGAAATTCGCGACGCTGCTGAGCGAGACCGTCAACACCGAGATGCGCTTGCACCACGCCTACGCCGCGGAGTTCGGAATCAGCAACCACGAACTGGAACACGAGGCGCCGGCGCCGGCAACGCGCGCCTACGCGGATTTCCTGCTGCGCGTTGCCTCCACGGGCGACTACGCCGAACTGGTCGCAGCGCTGCTGCCGTGCATGTGGGGCTTCAGCGAGATCGGATTGCGGCTGGCGAAGCTGCCCGCGCCCGCCGACGAGCGGTACGCGAAGTGGATCGCGATGTACGCGTCGCCGGAGTTTGCCGAGCTGGCGCGCTGGTGCCGCGAGCTGCTCGACGAGGTGGCCGCAGGCTTGCCGGAGCGCCAATGGGCTCACTTGGAAGAGATTTTCCTGACCAGCAGCCGCTACGAGTGGCAGTTTTGGGAGATGGCATGGAAACAAGAGCGATGGCCCGTGTAAGCATCCCGCGCGTGTTGATCATTGCCGGTTCGGATTCGAGCGGCGGCG